>DATGIG010000578.1:0-6445 GCA_035295825.1 Chthonomonadaceae bacterium
GAGATCGTTGTCGGAGCGAGGCGAACGCCCCAGGGTGACCGCGCCGCGCGCGAGGGGGTAGCGGAAGGGCGGGCGATCCGGCGCGTAGACCACCAGCGCCGCCGTCGCCACAGAGGGAACGGTGCCCATCTCCTCCTCATAGAGCGGAGGGATGCCCGGAACGGTGCGCTCCTCCTGCCCAGGCCGGTCCTGGCCTCTGCCCTGTGCGGGCGTGGGCTCCGGTGCGGTCACTTTGCTGTCGTAGCGGCAGCGGACACGCACCTTCTCCTGGCGCTTATCGGGGAGGATTTCTGTACTCTCCACCTCCCGGATGGTGAAGTCCAGCACGCCGCCCTTGATATGGTAGTGGTTCTGCTGACAGTACCGCCGAACGGCGGCCTCCAGCTCGTCTTTGTTGAGAAAAGAGAGCAGATACTCCTTCTCCTCCTCATCGTGGACGTTGATCTCCAGGATATACTGGTTCGGGACATAGATACGGTTGTCGAAGCCCTCTTTGCGATGATCCTCCATCGCCGCCAGGATGCGCCGCAGGATGTCCTTCGGGCGCACATCGTCGCTGCCGCCGAACAGGCCCTCGTACCACGTTCCAAACGTCCGATTAAATCGTTCCAACGGATTCATGCACACGTCATCCTATCTGTCTCTGCTGCAATGAGTTCATTATATTCCAAGACGGGACAAACGTCAATTCGGTTACAAAACATCAATCTGGGAATGGGGCTGAACCGACCGGGGAATACGGTGGTGAAGTTGGGTTACCAGAACAGCGCAGGCTTCGGCGGCTACGACGCGGGGAACACGTCCCGCCAATGTGTTCTCCGTTTTTACCGTCCGGGGGCTTGCGCCTCCTCGACGGGAAACTGGATCTTATCGTAAACTTCGGAGAGCGCAAGCACGCAGCCGACCGAATCCAGCGTCAGGCTCGACTCCAACCCCACAACACTCGCCAACAGCCAACGGCCATCCTCTTGCTTTTCATAGTAGTCTATCAGCGGCTCTTTTTGGGAGACCAGCAGGTAATCCGTCAGCGTCTCGATCTGCCGGTATTGGAAAAACTTCCTGCCCCGATCCTCGGCCTCGGTCGAATCGGAAAGCACCTCGACGATCACACACGGATTGGTCAGTACATCCTCTCGCTCATCATGGAATTGAAGCGCTCCGCATACCACGGAAACATCCGGGTAGGTAAACAATCCATCCGGTCGGGTGCGCACCTTCACATCGCTGGAGAACACCTGGCAGGGTTTGCCCTTGAGTTGCATACGCAGTTCGCTGGAGATATTGACCGTGATCGCGCCATGCTGTGGAGTGCCGCCCGCCATCGCGCGAATTTCGCCCTCGAAATACTCGCTTTTGGTATCGGCACTCCGTTCTAGCGCCAGATACTCTTCTGGCGTATAGCGTTGTCGCGCAAAGACAGCCATGCTCCCACTTCCATTACGATCTATCTAAAATTATAGCACATCGTGCAGAAGGCGCCCATTTTCCAGGTCGTAAACGACCTGGAAACTAACCCAGCAGCTTTTTGCCCAACGTCACGACGCTCAACGCGGTAAACGGCTCTCCCTCGAAGACGACCTGCTTGACCTTGCCGTGCCGCTGCAGGTAGTCG
Organism: Chthonomonadaceae bacterium; assembly: GCA_035295825.1. GTDB lineage: Bacteria > Armatimonadota > Chthonomonadetes > Chthonomonadales > Chthonomonadaceae > DATGIG01. Next base: position 1,613 of record DATGIG010000578.1, read on the forward strand.
GTGACGTTCATCCAGCGGATCTGCCCGGTCTCGCGGCTCCGGCTATCCCCTTTCCCGCGCAAAGATAGCGCTTCGTGCATCCCAAATTCGCGGGGAAGAGCGAATTCGGTTACAGGTTCTGCTTCTGGGCGGAAGCGTGTTTTTCTCGGCAGGCGCTTGACATCACCCTGGTAAAAATGCTAGGCTGATTTCGTCTCACAAGCAACGGAAGCCGCTCGAAATCGGTCCGACCCTGCTTTATTCGCCTCTCATCCACCCGATTCGACCGGCTCTCCCAAATCCGTTTCTCGGAGGAGTGACTGTGAAAAGATTTCTTCCGTACCTGGGCGCGGCCCTCGCTACGTTGTCTCTCACCTGGGCGATACAGGCTCAGGCGCAAAATCCGATGCCGTTTCCGGATGTGCCGCAGGATCACTGGGCGTATCAGGCGGTAACGGACCTGCAGCAGAAGGGGATCCTGATCGGGTATCCCGATGGCCGCTTCAACGGTCAGCGCGTTCTGACCCGCTATGAATTCGCGGTTGCGCTGAAGCGCGCTCTGGACACCATCAAGGCCACTCCCGGCGAGAAGGGGGACAAAGGGGATAAGGGCCCGCAAGGCGATAAAGGGGACAAGGGCGATCAGGGCGAACAGGGGCCTGCCGGACCTTCCGGTCTGTCGGATCAGCAGATCCAGGAACTGGGCAAATTGACCGATGAGTTCAAAAATGAACTCGCCGGTCTGGGTGTGAATGTCAAAGCGGCCAATCAGCGCCTGGATGAACTCGCCCGGAACGTCGCCGCCATCAATAACCGCCTGGACAAGATGATCCAGTTCAACGGCGACTTTTTCTCGGGCTTCCGCTCCAATCTGTCTCGCTTTGCATTCAACGATTATAGCGGCGCGGTGCAGGGACCCAACAACTCGCTCGTCACCAACGTCCAGACGCCCAGCGACTTCCATCTGGAGGCGCGCGCCAACCTGCCGGGCAACGTCAAGTTCCTGGGCGACCTCGTCGCGTCCAACTATGCCAGCTATCGCAGCTCGATGCTCACCGGCACTCTCTTCGGCGGGCCGTCCACGGCCAACGCCAATGGCTTCCCGACGGAGGTCTTTGTCAACCAGGCGCAATTGACCATTCCCATCAGCCATCTTGGCCAGAACGCCCAGTTGATTGTCGGGCGCTTCAAGAACGAGGTCACCCCGATGACCTACTGGCGCCCGGATACCGACGCCTATTTCGATCTGCCCTGGTACGATGACGGCAACTTCGTTCAAGACGGCATCAAGATCACCAGCAAGTTCGGCAACGCAACCACCTCCTTCTGGGGCGGCAGCTATACCGGCCTGACGACGACACTGGCCGGCGATGTGATCAACCGCCCCTTTGTGGGCGCGACCAACGGGCCGCGCTTCCTCAATCCCGGAGCGCCCATAGACTATCCCGTTCCCTTCACGCAGGGCGCCGGGATCGCCAATCAGAGCGTCGGCGGGCATATCGAGTTTCCGCTCTGGCACTACGCCACCCTGGGCGCGACCTTGATAGACTTCTCGGCTGCTCAAGCGCCTCTGGGAGCGCCGGGCGTGCCCGCGGGCGGCTTCCCGGCCTTTGAGAATGTGGTGGTGTACGGCGCGAATGCCACGCTCAAGCCCTTCGGGCATCTGAGCGGCAACGCCGAGATCTCCAAGAGCGTGACCCAGCAGCACCTGGATCAGGGTGACGGCAGCAAAAACCTGGACAATGCCGCCTATAACCTGAACCTGGGGTACGCGACCGGCCCGATCAACGTGCAGGCGGGCTACCAGTACATCGATCCCAACTTCGGCGCTCCCGGCTACTGGAATAAGATCGGCAACTGGTACAACCCGACCAACATCCGTGGTCCGCATGTCCGGGTAGCGTACGATGTCAACCCCAAGATACAGGTTCATGTGGGTGGGGACGTGCTGGAAGGGGCGCGAAACCGCTCCATCGCCTTTATTGGCGGCGGCAACGGAGGCTTCAGCATCCAGGATAACATCAATCGGATCACCGGCGGGGTGAGCTGGAAGCCCTGTCGCTTCGCGACGTTCAGCGCGGACTACGAGGGCGTCTTCTGGGATCTCTCCGCCGGTTCGTCGGCCACGGCAGCGGGCGCCCATCCGCAGCAGCAGTACATCAACCTGGGCGTCGGCCTGAACCTATCGGGGAATACGGTGGTGAAGATGGGTTACCAGATCGGCGCACTGCAGAACGGCGCGGGCTTCGGCGGCTACGGCGCGGGCGGCGACACGTCGAACTTCAACGTCTTCACCACACAGGTAGCCGTGCATTTCTAATTTGACCCTATCCCTACCCCCCTTTTTGGGGGGTAGGAAGAAAAAATACAGCAATTTTGCCGGTCAGTCTTGACACGGATTCTCCCCGTATGCTAATCTTTTTACAGGTTGAATGAAAAAAGTGCGAATTGCGGGAACTTGGGACTCTGCTCCTTCGTCTACTGCCTGACGTACATATCTTCAGCCATCTCCGATCTCCACGCGAAAGTCTGCGAGGAAGGAAAGTCCAGAAGCTCAGTTCCGCGCCGGAGCGGTGGCAGAGAAGCAGGATACAAGGCAACTCTTCTCAACGCCATCCTTCCGTCTTCAGAACCTAGCGCATCGGACCCCCAATCGCCTCCTTACGCCGCAGGATCGGGCCAACCCTGGAAGTGTAGCAGGGCTTAGCCCTGGTATCGCTTTCGCGCACCAATCTGTTTTGCTGAACCACGCACAAGCTGTTTTTTGAAAGCATTCCGTATCTCTGCGGGATGGATCCTGTTTGCGTGGCTCGGACGTTCAAGGAGGATTGAAGGTGAGAAAGGTTCTGCCCTTTATGGGCGCCGCCCTCGCGACACTCGCGATCACGTGGGCGACACAGGCCAAGGCACAGCAGCCGTTCGCGGATGTGCCGCAGGATCACTGGGCGTACCAGGCGGTCACGGATCTCCAGTCCAAGGGGATCCTGATCGGGTACCCCGATGGCCGCTTCAACGGCCAGAGAGTTCTGACCCGCTATGAGTTCGCCGTCGCGCTGAAGCGCGCTCTGGACAGCATCAAGCCCGCGACCACGGCGGGACCCAAGGGCGACAAGGGCGATCAGGGCGACAAGGGTGAGAAGGGCGAGCAGGGCGAGAAGGGCGAGCCGGGACCTCCCGGAATGACCCCGGAGCAGGTGCAGACGCTGATGCGCCTCACCGACGAGTTCAAGTCCGAACTGGCGGCCCTCGGCACCAACGTCAAGCAGATCGGCACCCGCCTCGATGAGCTGTCCCGGCAGGTTCAGGCGATCAACAACCGCCTGGACAAAATGATCCAGTTCAACGGCGACTTCTTCGTGGGCTTCCGCGCCGACCGCTCCCGCAACGCCTTCATCGACTACAGCGGAGCTGCCCGCCCGGCGAGCAACTCGATCGTCACCAACATCGATACGCCCAGCGACTTCCATCTGGAAGTGAAAGCCAATCTGCCCGGCAACGTGAAGTTCGTCGGCGACCTGGTGAACTCAAACTACCTCACCTATGCCCGCTCCGCTGGCGGCGCCGATCTGGGTGCGGTCAATCCCGGTACCGCTAACAAGAACGGCAGCGGCCCGTCGCAGACCGCCGTCTATCAGGCGGAGTTGGACATTCCCATCGGCAGCTTCGGCACCAACACCACGCTGACCCTGGGACGCTTCAAGAACGAGGTCACCCCGTTGACCTACTGGCGCCCGGATGCCGATGCCTACTTCAGCCTGCCCTGGTATGATGATGGCAACTTCGTCCAGGACGGCTTCAAGATCAGCTCCAAGTTCGGCAGCGCCACGACGCAGTTGTGGGCCGGTAGCTTCAGCAACCTGACCACCACGACCGCCGGTACCGTGCTCAACGCGCCGCTGGTCGGGAACGGGCCTGCGGGCGGCGTGCTTGCCAAGGAGGACGTCGGCCTCCATATCGGTGTGCCGCTCTTCAAGTTCGGTGAGATAGGCGTTACCCTGGCCGACTTCTCCACCAATACCGGTGTGGTCGGTGGGTTCGGCCCCGGCGGGTTCGGCAACGTGGTTCTCTACGGAGCGAATGTTCGCCTGAACCAGATCGGTCGCTTCACCATCAGCGGCGAAGCCGCCAAGACCGTCACCCAGAAGGACTTTGGCGATTCGGATGGGCAGGAGAACGACGACAACAACGCCTACAACATCCATTTGGGCTACAACTCCGGCCCCGTCGGCGTGCAGGCGGGCTACCAGTACATCGACCCGCGTTACGGCGCTCCCGGTTACTGGGACAAGATCGGCGATACCTACAACCCGACCAACGTTCAGGGGCCGTTCGTCCGCGCCACCTACAACTTCAATAAGAAGTTGATCGGTTCCGTCGGCGGCGACTGGCTGAGCGGCGCGCGCAACCGCGCCGGCGCGTTGGGCGCCACCGCCCTGCCGACCATGGGCAGTAGCCTGGGCCGTTTCGAAGCCGGTGTGAAGTACCAGGTGAACAATATGATCCACCTGAGCGCCGACTACGAGGGCGTGTTCTTCGACATCTCCGGCGCGGTGACCCCCTCCGGGGAGCGGGCCAAGCCCATCGAGCAGTACATCACCCTGGGCGCCGGCCTGAACCTGTCCGGCAACACGGTGCTGAAACTGGCTTACCAGATCATCAACTACGGAGATCGCGGCGGCCTCGGCCTCAACGGTGCGACGCCGTTCCAGAACTCCAATGCCAACGTCTGGACGACCCAGGTGGCCGTTCACTTCTAATCCCGGTTTCTCCGGAGAGAAGAGATCGAATCCCCGCTCCGCGTTTGCGGAGCGGGGATTTTTTGCGATGTCCTGGGAACATTTGGGGTGAGCCAAC
>DATGIG010000579.1:0-14204 GCA_035295825.1 Chthonomonadaceae bacterium
CGATCCGTTCTCCTCTGGGAGAGATTGCCAAACGGCGACAGAGAGCCGAATTCGGCGGTTTAATGCGGTATACCGTTACAGGAGTTCGGCTGTCGGTGAGGGAGAAAAGAGTGACGACAGCCCGGTTATCTGTGAGAGGCGTGCCATCATCGGTCTCATCCGGAAGCTGAACGGCAATCGCCCGTTGCGGGGAGATGATCGCTGTCAAGAAACCGATCAACCCCTCTCGACCGGCAAGGGAAAGGGAGACGCTGCTCCTGGGGTTCTCTATATCATACAGTTGAAGCTGATGTGATTCCCAGTCATTGGAAAAGTTTTCCGCCCAGTAACGGCTGTCCGCAGACCAGTAGAGATGCCGATAATCCTCGCTGTTCTTATAGGGATAGGTGAAGTAACGTGTGCCCGTCACTTCCGCCAGCAGGCATTCGCCCCAGCGTGCGGAACAGAGGTACCATTTGCCATCGGGCGAGACATCCTGATCGTCCACACATTCCGCCTCGAATTTTTCACGGCTCTGGGTTAACCCAGGCAGTCGTATCTCTTGCCCGGTCTGCAAATCGCGGCGATAGAGGACGCGCTGTTGGCTTTGCGGCCCTTCAAACTTGCTATAGAGAAGTTCATGGTCCGAGAGCCAGTGAACCCCGATGTCCTCGTTAAATCGCTCGCCTCCATACCACGCCGTGGTATCGGCGATGCGTGTCGCGCGTTGCAGCAATAGCGGCGTACGTAGAGAGAGACACCAAATCGCCAACACGACTACCAGCAGCGCTGGGGAAAGAACGCACCAGAATTTGCGATGATTTCGCATGAGGAAGCAATCTACCTTCTTATATCCGCCCGGAAACGTCTGCTCTATTCGTGGACGTTTGAATGGGTTCCTGCTTAGATCCCTCATTTCCCGCTTCGACGCCGGACTTTTTTGAGAGAGGGCTTGACAACCGGAGGACAATTTGATAGTATTAGCCCTCATTACTGGCTTTGTTGCCCCAGAGGCTATGATGCCACACCTTATTCGAGGATCTTTGCGTGTCCCTGCACATGAAAGTCCCGATCAGGGTGTGGCTTTTTGCTTTTTGGGGCAGCATTCGGATGGCCAAGGAGGTGATCGTCTCACTATTTTCAAAACGGTTTGACGTCTGCTTCGATACTAACGCAGTTTCATTTTTTCTTTTCGGGAGGGTTTTACCATGTTCACTGCTACCTATACTGGACGCCGTGCGACGGCGTTCACGCTGATCGAGCTACTTGTCGTCATTGCGATCATCGCAATCCTGGCGGCGATCCTCTTTCCTGTCTTTGCCCAGGCACGTGAGCAGGCCCGCGCCACCTCGTGCCTCTCCAACACCAAGCAGATCGCCCTGGGACAACTGATGTATTCTCAGGACTATGATGAGACCATCATCCCCTGGGAGATCGTAGACCGTAACGTCAATCCCATCGACGTTCAGCTTACGGGGGTCTGGACAACGATCATCCAGCCCTATATCAAGAACGTACAGATCAACTTCTGTCCATCCTTCAATGCTCCGATGACCGCCCAGGCGATGAACCAGCCGGACTGCGATGGCGCGGGCGCTTCCGCCGGATGGATTCCCCCGTTAACAAGCTACGGCCCTCATAACGATGGCTATCTGGCTCACTACGGGATCGCCTTCCACCTGGTAGGCGGCGGATGCACCCAGGCCAATCCGCATGTCTACTATCCCGGCACCGACAACACGTACCAGGAATCCCTGGCAGCGATCGTCTCTCCTGCCCGCACCGCCAATATCGGCGACTCCTTCACCATCGTCCGCCAGTCCGGCGCCAGTCCCGGCGGATACCGCGTCAGCACCGCATTCGGCTGCGAGGCGCAGTTCCGGCACAAAAGCAGCGGCGGCAACTTCAGCTTCCTGGACGGCCACTCCAAGTATATCAACAAGAATCCCGAGCGTCACGAGCTTCAGGATGCCAACGGTTGCTGGTACGAAGAGTACTTCAGCGCCGACGAGTAGCCCAACCTCGAAGAAGCCGTTATAGGCAGGGCAGTTCGGCTGCCCGGCATGCAACTGCCCTGCCGAAGGAGATACTGAGATGAGTGTACGCAAGGGTGGCCTATTGGGCCTGGCTCTACTGATCGGTCTGGGAACGCTGGTTCCCCTCCTAAGTGGTTGCAAGCAGGAGGAGAAAAACAACGATTCCACCTACTACACAGGCTCCGACTTCAAGGGGCACGGATCGGAGCCGGCGGCGACCGACGTCGCTGCGAAGAAACGCAACGAATAGACCGCTACTGGGGCGTCCGTCTTCCGAATAGGAAACGGACGCCCTCACTCCGTCTTGACCTCGGCTCCCCGGAACTGCTACAATTCCAAATGACGGTCGCCAAGACCTTTCACCCTTTTCCGGCAAGGAGTTCCACTATGAGCACATTCCAAATCAGTGAGGCGCAGATCGCGCAATTCCATAAGGACGGCTATCTGATCGTTCCGCAACTCTTCGACGCCGAAGAGATAGACCTGCTCTATAAGATCGGCAAGGCGGACCACCATCTGGCGCAGACCGCCGTTGCGCGCCAGGACGCCCAGGGCGTCGAGGTAAAGCTCGCGCTGAGCAACGAACTCCACGACGACATCTACGCCGCCTATGTACGCTGCCATCGGATCGTGGATACGATGGAGGCGCTTTTCGACGACGAGGTCTATCACTATCACAACAAGATGATCATGAAAGAGCCGCTGGTCGGCGGGGCGTGGGAGTGGCATCAGGACTACGGCTACTGGTACAACAACGGCTGCCTCTATCCCGACATGGGGAGCTGTATGATCGCCGTGGATCGGGCGACGCAGGAGAACGGCTGCTTGCAGGTCATCACCGGCTCGCACAAGATGGGCCGGATGGAGCACGGTAAATCCGGCGACCAGACCGGCGCCAACATGGAGCGCGTCAATGCCGCCCTGGAGCGCCTGCCGATCGCCTATTGCGAGATGGAGCCGGGCAGCGCCGTCTTCTTCCACTGCAATACCCTGCACCGCTCCGACCAGAACCGCAGCCCCAATCCCCGCTGGGCCTTTATCTGCTGCTACAACACCCGCCACAACGACCCCTACAAACAATCGCATCACCCCTCTTACTCCTATCTGGAGAAGTGGGATGATGCGAAGATCAAGGAGATAGGCCGCCGCCAATGGGCGGCAATGGGCAAGTGAGGGCGAAGTCTGTAGAAGTCTATAATGGAATCAACAACTCCTTCTCCACCTTCTCCTCTGTGCCGATATAGATCTCTTTCCCGGCAGCCATTTCTCGGAGAAGAGTATTGTATGTCCGAATCGCGTTTCGAACGAACTCAGACATATCCATGCCCCGATCTGCGGCCAACGCTTTCAGTTCGTCGTAGTTTTTCTCTGAGAGGTTGATATTAATTCTCACGGCTTTCGATGGGGGCTTGGGTTTCTCGGAACCTGTTACCCTATCCATCGCGTCCCTCCGTCGAAAATATGACCCGATTCAGTATTCTGCAAAACTGTGATCGGGTCATTCTGCGTAATATAGCCGATCACGTTGTCGATGGGATCATAGATATGGCCTTCCTTATAGTCGACCCCAATCACGTTCCCGTAGGGATCATAGACATGCTGCTTATGATACGAGTACGCGACGGTGACATCAGTCGCGTCGCCACTTGCATTATACAAGTAGATGTGGTCCGTCATAGGAAGCGAATCGGCCAGCGAGCGCGTAGCGGTGCTGCACAATAACACGCCAAGCGCGAGAGTGAACATCATCACGAATTGACGCCGGACACTTTCAAGGGCAGGCCACCGACGGCGTCTCAGCACTGTATGACTGGAAGTGGAAATAGAATTGAAACACATCTTGTCTCCTTCATTGCCTTGCTAACAGGCAAGTGGGTGTGTCAAACGACCTTAATCTCGATAGTCATTTGACTGATTGACAGCTCCGAAGGAGACTGGTATAATCCTAGTCAGAGTCCTTCGGGACTTCGAGACCGCTCGTCCTTTCCTCGGCCAAGAGTTTCAAGGACGGGCGGTTTTGTAACATTCAGATACCTTTATTGACGGACATAGGTGAGTAAATGTTACATCAATTTTGCGTTTTTTGCAAGCCCAACTCACAAATTATGGCAAGATTAACAGAAAACTGGAATACATGCTTCGAGCAGCGATTTAAGTGACAAAAACGGGCGGACTATAACGTGATCTTGTCACAAAGCGCATCCAACCCCGCCTCAACGTGACTTTTCGCACTCCTCACATAACTTTGCAATCGAGAATTTCCCTCCCCTCTTCTTGAGGCCGGATTGTGTCAGGCGCTCTTATTTCAAAAACTCCTCTATTTCGTAGTGAAATTCGCGAAATTTACGTAACAATTACTCACCGATGTCCGTCTATAAAGGTATCAGCGTGACCGGTATACGCAAAATAAATTCTAGCCTTGCAAACAAGAGAACATGTAGCAAATATAAGGTATATAGATGTACAAAAACAAGAGTATCCTATGAAAAAAAGTGAAGAATCCCTTCCTGACCCTTTAGGACAGGAATTAGTAATCGTAAATATGGTTGATGATTATGCTCTCATTCCTATACTCTACCTTATTGTAAACGATGAGGATGCACGCAGGAAAGTAATCCTGAAAAGGCTGGATTTTCAGGAAACGGAAAAGGAGGAATAATTATCTTCCTCTGCAGACTAGGGGCGAAACTTCTCAACGAACGTAACCCGCAAGCGAGATGTTGCAATGGATAATGAGCCCGAAATAACACGCGAAGAACCCGACATAAATCTGACCGAAGATGACTTAACAGAGCCTTTAGAGGAACGCGTCATAGATCCTACGGATCCTGAAGATCAAGAGGCGACGGTTGAGCCTTCATCACCACCCAATGGCACGGAAGAAAAGGAGGTCGAGGTCGATCTTGAGCAGGACGACCTGACCCAGCCGCTCGAAGAACTCTCTGCAAAATCAAGCTACCTGAACCTGGCCTTTTTCGATGTGACACGCCCCTTGTTGAACCCGGAGCCCTTAAAAAGGAGCGAAGGCTTTCTGAGCGGCAGGACGTATCGTCTCGTCGTTGGTCTCTCCCCACAACAGGACGAGCGCTTTGTCTCGCCCGAAAAACAGCCCGCCATTCCTCGTCCTACATCCGAGGAAGAGGTATTGACGCTTCTTGTGGTTGTGCGCCTGGAGGGGGATGTCCTGAGCATTCTCAGTAAGAGAATGGACACTATCGAATGGCCACGCGATGTCTCTTCGACGAAAAATGCGGAGTTTTTCTTACAAGCCGCAACCGTCAATGTCTCTGTCCGAGTTCCGCTTCATATTGCCGTCTACTACAAAAACTATCGGCTGTTTTCCGCCGTACTCTCGATCCTCATTACGCCTTCCAGGCATGCGGGGGAGGAACCGAATGGCATACCCTGGCAATGAGCTGCCGATCCATTGGCAGGAGAGTATAGAGCCCTCCATAAAATTTCTAAACTGGGAAGATATATGCCAACTCACTCCTCGCGCCATGTGTCTCTCAATCGGACGTTTGGGAAGTAACTCTTATCTGTTGACTATCCTTATCCAGGAAGCAGAATATTACGAGGAGATAGCGTTGACCCGCGAGGAACTGGGCAGCAATCTGCTTGCCGTGCGTCAGAGATTGGACAGCCTGCGAATCGATGCTGTCTATATGGATGGTGGCTTCGATTCGGGAGGGGGCTATCACGGAGATTTTAACCGCCCCTCACACACCAGAAGCGGAACCCCGCTCTCATTTCTGCAACAGGTAGAAGCATTCCAAACATTCATCGCTGATATGGCCCATATTGGCTCTAAACTCTATGATAACCTTTTTCGCAACAAACTCTTGCCACTAGATCTCCTTAAAGAGGGGGATATTATTCGGATTGATCTTGAGTGCGAGGCAAACGACTTCGACTATCCCTGGGCATGGCTCTATCATGCTCCCCAAGACAGGGGCGATACTCCCGATGTGAGTGCTTTTTGGGGGTATCGGTATATCCTGGAAATCGTGCCTGAATATAGAGAGACTATCGGAAGACAACCACCTACCTCACTCATTTCCGAGGTTCCCTTTAAGAGTGAGATGGGCTTTTGGAATTTTGCCCCTGAGACAAAGAACCAAAGAGACTACTTTGCAAATGCCGTGCAAAGCAGTCATGAGCGTTTACAACATACCACCTGGGAGGCACCCAGGCAATTCACAGCCGCACTGGATAAACCTTCCGCCCATCTCTACTATTTCTTTTCGCATGGGCATACAGCAATGCCACATCCCTACCGAGATCATGTGCCAGAGCTTGCTCCGCATAACAACCAGAGCTATATCAAACTATATCTGGGCAGCACTTGTTATATCTATCTGAACCAACTCCGTGCGATGGATCTCAGGAAAATATCTCCACTGATTTTTCTCAACATGTGCGAGTCGGCACAAGTTTATCCCATGATAGCGAGCGGGTTTGTAGATGTCTTTCTCACATCAGGAGCACGCGGCGTCATTGGAACAGAGATCCCCATGTCTCCTGCATTTGCGGATCTTTTTGCACGCTATTTTTTCGACATTTGGTTTGGAGCCAAGGGCTCACCTCAGTCATTGGGGCAAGCGTTGTATGAATTGCGACGCCAGTTTATGGATAAGAAGAACCCATTCGGCTTTGCATATACTCTCTACGGCGACGTCACGGCTCGATTGGCAGAGCCGCTTCTTAAACAGAAGGAAGAGTAAAAGATCAGACGCATGAACTGATAATTTTACTGCATATAAGGTTCTCATACCAAAAGGAGACATTAAAATGGAGGAGCAAATTCAGCATCATCCGCGCTTTCAGGAAGCACTATCAACAACGGAGAGATTGATCCAAGAGAGTGATGATACTCTTTACGAGGAGCTTGCGCTCAGGATGGGAGATATTTACAATCCGGGCGGCTATGCCCGTTCACAAGACTTTACGGCAGCGTATGCCGAAGTCGCCTCCGATATGGGGTTAGGTGACAATATGCGTCGTATCGGTAAGCGATGGTGGAAGAATATCGAGCAGGAGGCATGGAAAATCATTTGTAAAGCCAAAGATCCTGAACTCAAATCGCTTCTCAACAATCAAAGCCTGCCGGAGGCTGCCGCACTCTTGGCGGTTGGAGCATTGGCAGCATTAGCACCACCCGCATGGGTTATCATCATAGCCCCGCTCATCGTAAGAAAATTAGTCTCAACAGGCATGGAAGCAATCTGCGCGGAATGGAACTCTGGGGCAGAGAAACCAGCACCGTCGTCTACAGCTACTCCTGAATCCTAAAACGACTAACCTTCGCATCATCCCTCTTACCCCTATCTGGAGAAGCGGGATGATGCGAAGATCAAGGAGATGGACCGCCGCCCGCTGGCGGCTATGGGGAAGTGAAGGCGATGTCGCCCTTGCCCTTTCCTGACAGGCGCGCCCAGGCTGCTTCGGCGTGGGCTTTGTCGCCCTGCGCGTCGTAGAGATAGGCCAGCATCATCTGCGCGGATACGTTGTTCGGGTTGCGGGCCAAGAGCGCCTTCTGGTCTGCAAGGACCTGCTGCGTCTGCCCGGAGCGGGCGACCGTGGCGGCGAAGCGCTGGCCGACATACCAGTCGTGGAACCAGGCGAGGTTCCTCGGCGCGGTGATGCCGCTATGGCAACTGTTGGCGCAGCCGCTGCTGACCTGGCTGGCGAACTGGATGAACCGGGCATACCCGCTCGCGGCCTCCCGGTCGTTGCCCAACCCCTCCTGGGCGCGGGCGTAGGCCCGGAAGTAGTGGCGCGATTCGCTCTCGTGCATGTCCGGCTGCGCCTGTCCCAACGCGCTCAGTGCGGCGCTCGCCTCCGTTTTTGCCTCCTCCTTCTTTCCCATCTCACGCAGCAGGACCGCCAGTTGGGCACGGATCAGGCTCGGCTTCTCCTCTCGGCGTTCACCATCGCCCGCATTGTTCAGCGTGGTGCGCAGGTCGGTGACAAAGTCGGTCAAGAGCAGTTGGTTACAGAGCGCCTTCGTCTGCGCGTCGTGGGTCGTGCGGGCCGTGTAGCGGAGGATCGGTTCGATATAGCGCCCCTGGTCCCGTAACGTAAGGAAGGCTCCTTCGCGGGTCGCGCTGTCGGCGGAGGCGAGTCCATGCACCGCGGTCTCGACCTTGTGCTGTCGCTCCGGCGTGAGCAGTTCGGTGCGCCCGACCATCACCCGTACCAGCGCCTGGGGTTTCGGATCAATCTCCATCGGGATAAAGCGGTCGGTCCAGGACTGCGGCAACACATAGAGGACACGGATGCCATCGGTCTTAAAGTAGCTGCTGGTCCAGGTATTGACCATGGCTCGCGCCTCTTTGGCATAGAGGCCGCTCTGAGTGAGCTTATCGGCCAGGTCATCGCCGATGTCCTTCACAAAGGCGTCGAGGGGCTGGGCGTCCGTCATGTTGGGGATGGTGTCGGTCAGGGTGCTGCCGGGCGAAAGGGACGCAAAATAGCGATAAGCGCCTTTCCCCCTTTCGACACGTAGCACAAAGAGGTGGCTCAGGGTGACGGGCTCGGAAGCGCTCAGCGAGAGCGTCCCGTTAGCGATATTGGTAAAGGTGAGCGGCAGGCCGGCCTGCCCAAGGCCCCGGTAGAACAGGAAGCGCTCGAACTCTTCCTTCTCCTGATGGGCAGAGGAGTTTGTCGTACGGACATAGGCGGCATCCACCTGGCGGGCGTAGTTCCAGAGCGAATCGGAGGCGGTCTGGGGCAGCCGGGAACTCAGGTCTTTACTCTCCGACGGAAGCACTTCGGCATACCAGGTGATGTGGCCGTTGCGCGGAGTGAGCGGCGCGGCGGACTGCTCCAGTCCTGGCCCGACCATCGCGGCCTGGGGATACCACTGCGTCCAGACGCCCTGCGGGAAGCGCACTTTGACCGAAACGTCCTGCTGCCGGTTTGTATAGAAGTAGATCACGGGCGTCTCGCCCTTGGCGTTGGCGGAGGGCATATGGAGCTGCTCCTTGCTGCGGGCATGAACAAAGCCGGGCAGCGCGTGCTCCTCATGGTACATGGCGTCGAGCGTCACGCCGTCGCCGCCGCTCATGGTCAGGAAGGTGCCCCATTCGTGGACCACCAGCCCGCCCGTCTTCGATGGGGCCTGCGCGATACAGGCGGCGGCCAGCAGAAGCAGGACGCCCAGCGCATAGTAGCGTAGTTTCACCTTTACGTTCTCCTCTCGGTTTGTGGAGTGGCAACCTGGTCTACCAGAAAACCTCCAGGTCGGCCCGCCAGAGTTCGAGCGTCTTGGGGTCGAGGCGCAGCGCGGCGGCCCGTGTGACGCCCTCCGGCGGGGGAATGAGACGCATCATACAGTCGATCAGGCGACCGCGTTGTGGCTCGTTGGCGCGAAAGAGCAGGTTCCAGAGCGTCAGTGTATCCTGCAGGCGAGCGCCCTGCAGCACGGTGTTCAGGTCGGCATCGCCTCCTCCCTCGAAATCGAAGCGGAGCAGCGCCTCCTGGAAGGCGGGCGTCGCATCGGCAAAGTAGGGCGTGCCGGTTCCGATCCCCGTACGGGTCTCGCAGATCGCATCGCGCGGCACCGTGACTTCGCGATGGTTGACCATCAGCGCGACATGCCCCGAGGTGACGTGCAGCCAGGTATTCCCCTGCTCATCCACCTTCAGTGTATAAGCGCAGCCCAGGTCCACGGCAGTGGCGCCGGGCGTATCCACCAGGAAAAGGCGGGGCGGAGCCAGTACTTTTGCCTGCATCTCCCCATGCGTCAGGTCCAGGCGCTGCTCGTTCGGCCCGGTCACCTTGAGGCCGATCCGTGTGTTCGGTTCGACCTGCACCGCACCGATCTTCGCTACGGTGATCTCCGCGCGGGAGGATGCATCCGTCTCCAGATACTGCCCGACGCCCAATTGGCCTGTCTTGCCGATCCGGTCGGCGCCGACGCGAGGCGCTCCCGCGAGATTGGTCACGGCCAGCGTGGGGCCTTGCGGATGCGGCGGATGCGGCAGAGGGGTCATACGCCAGCTTATCGCGCCGATCACCAACGCCGCTGCTGCCGTCGCGTAAGCGAGGAGCGGACGACGGAAGCGGGAGGCGGACGTTTGTGCAGGCTGCGGAGCGGCGCGCGCCGTCTCCGGCAGCGCGCCTTCGATGCGATTCCATAGCGTTTCCGGCGCGGTCAGGGTGGGCAGTTGGGAGAGCATCCCCTGGGCGCGCATCCGTAGTTCCACCTGCTGACGACAGCGGCGACAGCGCTGCAGGTGCGCCTCCAGGCGACGCGTCTCCTCCGCACTCAGTTCGCCCTGGCAATAGGCAGTGAGTTGTTTGTCGGGATGGAATCCGAACATCACTTACGCTCCGGTGCGGTTCTGCCGCAGGTGGGGGCCAGGCGCTGCGCCAGAAACTTGAGGCCCCGGTTCAAACGCGAGGCGATGGTCCCCTTCGGACACTCCAGAACCGTCGCCATCTCCTCATAAGAGAGCTCATCAAAATACTTGAGCAGGACCGGAATGCGAAGTTCCGGGCTGAGTTCCGCCAGCGCCGCCTGTACCGCCTGGCTGATCTCCAGCCGGGCGTAGGGGTCCGGCTCGGAAGAGACGCCCCCCTCCTCGCCCAGCGCCTGCAGTGGGATCAGGCGCTTCCGCTTGCGCAGTTCGTCCGTGCAGGCGTTGGCCACCAGCCGATAGAGCCAGGTCGAGAAGTTCGCCTCATGCCGGAACTGCCCGATGGCGCTGAACAGGCGGACAAAGACCTCCTGCGTCACGTCCTCTGCAGTCGCCCGGTCGCCATGCAGCGCATAGACGGCGAAGGAGTAGACGCGATCCTTATAGGTCTCGTAAAGCTGGCGAAACGCGGCGCGGTCGCCCTGCTGGCAGGCGATGATAAGGCGCGCTTCGGTTTTGTGTTCGCCTCTGATCTCAGCCGTCTCCATCCGAGCTTTCCTTTGCGTCCGCTGCACACATTAGACGCACCAACATGCCGCTTTCTTCTCCAACCCAATTATTTTTCCGGAAGCACCCCACCATGTATTTCCGTACGCGCTTGCTTCTTCTCCTCTATAGGACCTTTTTCTTTTCCCCAGGCACGTCACGTCGCGTACGGGGAGGAGTCCTTCACCGTCGTCCCCTCGACGGAACTGCCGGACAACAGAATGGACCGTCAGATCCGAAGGAAGCTCGCACTCTATGGCCCAGCCTGCGAGTTTCTGCGGTTACAGGGGTCCTGACCTCGGAAGGTATGGGCAGACATCGGTTAAGGAGAACCAAGGTATGGCTACATCCACTGGCGGAAAAGCCGCCCGCGTCACCCTCACTCTCAATCCGCAAAACCAGAATCTGGATACCGTGCATCGGGTCCTCGCCAACATTCTGAACAGAGCGGGTTGCAGCCACTGTGGCCGTCTCGCGCTGCTGGATATTCAATTCCAGGGCGATCCCGGCCCCGACCTGAGCAAAGAAGGCGTCGTCTCCGTGACCACAGAAGGATTTTAAGCGGAGTACACAATGCCTCAAAGCCTCCTTCCGCCGCTGGGTGTCGGCCTGCCCTATATTGCCGCGCTTCCAGCAGAACTCTATCGGCCCGGCCTGATAGACTTTGTCGAGGTGACGCCGGAGACCCTCTGCCGGCAACAGGGGACAGGCAGGAACATTACGATCGAGCTTATTCCGGATCAGATGGCGCGGGCGCAGCAGACCTGCGCCGAATTGCCCATCGTCGTCCATGGAGTGGAGCTTTCGATCGGCTCCGCACACGGCTGGAATGAGGCGTACCTCGAGATGCTCGATGCGTTTCAGGCGGCCTGGCCCTTCCTGTGGCACAGTGAGCATCTCGGGTTTCAAACCATGCCGGGGGAGGGAGGGGAGACGCAGGAGATCGGCGTTCCGCTCCCTCTCCCGCCAACGCAAGAAGCCGCCGAACTGGTCGCGTCGCGCTGCGCGATCCTCCACCGACGCTACAAGATGCCTTTCCTGTTGGAGAATCCCGCGCACTACCTTTCGGATCTGCCCTCCGACCCCGAGATCGGCGACGAGATCGGTCTGATGCGCGCGATCACCGCAAATGACGCCTGTATGCTCCTGCTCGACCTCCACAATGTCTACTGCAACGCCGTCAACCATCGCTTCGACCCATTCCGGGAGATAGATCGCATGCCGCTGGAGTGTGTAGGGGAACTGCATATCGCAGGGGGATCCTGGCACGACGGTTTCTGGATGGACGCACACGACGGATGCGTGCCGGAGCGTGTGTGGGAGTTGCTGGAGTACACACTGCCCCGTTGCCCCCAGGTGGCCGGGGTGGTATTCGAACTACTTGAAGAGCATGCGGTCCGTCTTGGCGCGGATGCGATCCGGGCAGAACTGATCTATGCCCGCGCGATATGGGACCGCAGCCGGGGCGGGTGAGCAGAGATGGCGCTACGCGATTTTCAGACGGCGTTGGGCCGTATGATCCAGGCACGCCGTGCGGAGGACCCTCTGCAGGGCCTCGCCCTCACTCCCGAGGAGCGTGCGCGCCTTACGGCCCTCACCGCAAGCGTCGGGTTCCACTTCACCGTCAGCATCCAGCGCTCGTGGTGTACGGGGCGTGCCGCCATGTCGGCTCACCTGACGCTGTCGCTCCTGCCGGAAGACCAGCGGACGCGCCTGCTGGAAGAGTGGACGCACTCGGGTGCTGGGGCGCAGTCGTTCATCGGCGTCGAAGCCCTCGCCTTCCTCGAATTCATCGGCAGCCACCTGCCCGCCCCCTCCCATGAACAGACCCTCTGCCGCTTCGAGCAGGCAACCCTGCGCGCCGGTCAGGGAGCCGATGTCTTTATTGCGCCGGACCTCGGCAAATGGAACACACCTGGGCGCCTGCTGCGCCGGGGACGCTCTGCCGGCCTGGTGCGCTTTCATGCCGAGCCGAATGCCCTGTTCCGCGCGATACTACAACAGGAGCCGCTGCCGCCCCTCACGCCGAACGCTATGGTCCTGCTCTTCGGACCGGGTCTGGAACGGCTATGCCGCCCGGCATCGGAGGACGAAGTGCGTCTGTGGGAGCGCCTGGTTACGTCGGTCAGCGTGAGGGCTTTGCGCGAGGAGGGGTATTCGCTGGAGACGCTCGCGGCGCTGCTCAACGCGGGCGCTCTCGAATACGCGGATTACCCTCCCCTCTAAATCCGACTCCTGATCCTCTATGCGGGCAGGCGTGACAACAAGACGCCCGGGCGCTAGCGCCCGGGCGGCCTACGATTGCTTTGTGTGGCAGGCAAATCGTCAGCGAATCACGATCTGGCTCCCATCCGGCATCAGAATAAAGCCGACCAGCGCACCGTAAGAGCGCCGGATATCCTGAGCCCCTACCTTGGGGTCGCTCTTTTGCGCGGCGGCCAGAACGACTTCTGCGGTTTTTGCCATGACCATCTCCGGCGACCTGGGGCCATCGTAGAGTTGGTGAATACCAGGCCAGGCGTACATGTTGGATGGGACATACACCACATGCAGACGAACTCCTTCCAGAGAGGCGAGAGGGATGCCCGGCCTTATGCGAGTAAGCGCCTCCACCTGCGCAATCGGCAAAACGCCCAGTGGAACTCCCTCCGGCTGCAGGGCACGCTGCCGTAAGCTCGGGGATACATCGGCCAGGTAACGGGCGAACGGGCGGACCTTGTCGTACTTCCGAATGGTATCGGTGCTATTGAGAATGGTCCACTCCTCCAGCCCCAGGCAGTGGCGGACGCCCTGCCCCACGGCCAACGAGTTGAGCTGCGTATCCGAGAGCTTCGCCATCTCCAGCAGATCGTCCAGCGGCAGGCCGTCGTTCCGCTCTCGGTCTTTGCGCCATTGGTCCAGCAACCGGTTGGGAACCTCTTTCAGCTTATCCCAGAAGAAGCTCGTATCCCGAATTTGCAGGAAGGCTCCCTCCCTCTTCCAGCGCATGCCCATCGCATCGCTCACCTGGCAGAGGACGTCGAAGAGATCCCTATGGTTGAAGACAAGCGCGTTGGTGGAAAAAACATGGGTATAGTAGTCCGCGACGATCGGGATGCCGGTCTGCTTATGCACCTCCTCCCAGACGTCGGTGCTATTCACATGGGGGTTCGGCGGCGCAATCTGGGCCTGCGAGTCATCATCAATGCTGATGATCCCGTTGGCATGGATGTCATGAACTGTCTGAATGTCCGGATTCTTACAGATCTTCGGCTGCAGGGAGACCTCCTGCTTCAGGACT
>DATGIG010000580.1:0-3891 GCA_035295825.1 Chthonomonadaceae bacterium
ATCTCTGCCTCGTGCTAGCCCGCTATGATCCCGACAGCATTTTTGCCAATCTCAACCTCATCAGCACCTACCTGGACGCCAAGCAGCCGAAGAAGGCCGGGCAGTTGGCGGAAGGGATGCTGACGCGCATTTTCGGCTCGCAAATATGGCGTCAGCCCGAGGCGGCGCTGCGCACCTACCATGCCCATCCTGCTATCGCCTATTACATTCGCCAGGGAATGGGCAACCGAACACCGGCAGAATTCTGGGTGGCGGCGTTCTATGCGCGCCTGGGCCTCGCCTGGCTGGCTCGCAACAATCACCAGAGCTGCGAAGCCTGCCTGTACGCAGGCCTGCGGTTTGATCCGCGCTGCTTCGATATCAATCTGGCCTCCGGCAAGTACGAATGCACGGTCAAGAGATATGCCGACGCCATTCCCTACCTGCGCCTCGCGCAATCGTCAGACCCTTCCATACCCGAAACCTATCTGCTGTTGGGGGATGCCTATCTGGCGCAGCGGGACTGGCTGCAGGCCAGGGCGCAGTACCAGACCCTGATCGGCCTGCAGCCCTGGATGGGGCCGGCGTACGTGGGACTGGCGGAGGCGCAGCAGCATCTGGGCGATACCGCCGGCGTCCAGGCGACCCTGGAAGCGGCGCGCCACCGGGCGATCCTCACCGATGACCAGATTCAGCGGATGATCGCGAAGACGCGATGACAGGAAGAGGCGGGCCAGAAACCGTATTTTGCTTCCGTTATTAAATTTATGTTATCGGGTGAACTTTTGGCGGGCCGCTACGTCTAAAGCTTTGTTGTCGATAGTCCAACGCACTGGTAAAGAAAGGGGAGTCTCATGCCACGTTCGCTGTCCCGATCGCTTCTGTCGCTGGTTCTGGTCCTCGCCGGCAGCAGCCTGCTTGCCACCGCCCGCGCCGACACGGCCGTCAACCTCGCTACGCATCTTACCGGCGCGCCACTCAACGGCATCAAGCCGGTGGGCGACACGCACTACTACTCCAAAGACGGCCATAGCCTGTACGGCATCAGCGTCGAGAATGTCGCGCTTCCGGACAACACGACATTGAACGTCAACCTCAACGGCACGGCGTTCACCAGCATCGTCCTCCAGGCCGGCCAGGCCATCTGGCGCTTGAGCACGGGGCTGGGCGATACCATTCCGACCATGCAGGCCGGCGACGTCATCTCCGTCACCGATTCCAGCAACAGTGTGATCTTGAGCGGCACGCTGCACGTGCCGGTCCCCATTCAGTCCTTGAGCGCTTCGCTCACCGGCCCTCCCATCAATCATATCGCCACGTCCGGCAGCGCGCACTACACGGCCCAGGGCACCCACCTGACCTTCGCCATCAAAGTGAAGGTGAACCTGATCGACGGCACCCAGCTAACCGTCAATGACAACGGGATTCCCTTCGCCACGTTGACCCTGGCGGGCGGTCTCGCGGCGTTGAAGCTGGACACCAACAATGGCGACACCATTCCGGCGATGTCGGCGGGAGACGTCATTGACGTGACGCTTGCCAACGGCGATTCGGCTCTAAGCGGCATCCTGCTCAAACCGGTCCGCAACATCGTCAGTCAGCATGCGCGCCTCAGCGGCCACGCCATCAACGGGGTCACTCCCTACGGGTACACCAACTCGCAGACGGGGACCGGCTTCGCCGCCCTCGGGATGGGCGTGTTGAATCTCAACCTGCCGGATGGCACGGTCGTCAACTTCAACCTCAACGGGACCACGGTCGCTTCGGGCATCCTGCGGCTGGGCCGGGTCTTCATGCGCCTGGATACCGAGGACGGCGATACCGTCCCGGCCACGCACGTGGGCGATGTCGTCACGGTCACCGATACCAGCGGCAACATTCTCCTGCACGGCACGCTGATTTCCTGACCCCCCTGAGTCAGGACGCGTTATAGCGAACCAGGAAGGGGCGGCACGTCTGTGTCGCCCCTTCCCTATATTAGATCCATTATACGGACCGCCCCTTACAGAAGTGGTACAGATTGCCCTCTTTGTATGCTATAACTCCCTGTATGAAAGAATTCGTTTAGACTGGCTCAGTATACTGAGAACACATGCAGAAAGCTTCCGAACCCATCGCCGGAAGCCCATTCGACAACGCCCTACCGAAGGAGGAAAGGTACCATGTTCCACCGGTTCGCATCCAGTAAGATGCTGGCGGCAACGCTGACGTTGCTGATGGCATCCGGTCTGAGCCTGCACGCTCAGGAGGCCAGCCAGGACAAGACCTGGACCGTCAAGGCCGACTACATCGAAGCCTGCTCCTGCCATCTGTTCTGCCCCTGCTACTTCAACACCTCGCCCGAAGGCGGGATGATGTGCGACTTCAACAACGCCATCAAGATCTCCGAAGGCCATGTCGGAGACGTCAACCTCGACGGCCAGAAAATCTGGCTCTCCGGAGACCTGGGAGGCGACTTTACCAAGCCCCTGAAGTCTGCGGTCATCACCCTGGAACCAGGCGTCACCCCGGAGCAGCAGAAGGCGCTCATCTTCATCGTCGGCAAGATCTATCCCTTCAAATGGCAGAAAGTCGCCGTGGACAAAGCTCCCATCCTCTGGGAGAAGAACGGCATGAACGGCCATGCTAAACTCGGCAACGGGCAGGGCGAGGTGTTTCTGACCGGCGTGACGGACCCGGACGGCAAGCCCACGGTGATCCATAACCTCAAATACTGGGGCGCTCAGAGCAACACAGGCTTTTATCTGGCCAAGGGCACCCACCATTACAAAGGCCACGGCCACGACTACTCGTTCAAAGACCGCAACGGGTTTTTCATTCACCTCGAGTCGGCAGGAACGCTGGATTAGAAAGAGAACGAGACGCAGGAAAGCAACGGGCGTCCTGCCGAATAGATTGGCAGGACGCCCTTCTGTATATTTGGGAGAAACCCTGAAACAGACCCACCTGGGCCGCAAACGACCGGGTCTGGATCGCTGGCAGGGCGCGCGAAAGGAAAAAACGATGCCCGCCTGTCCGCGTATCCTGATCGCGGAATGCATGCAGGAGGTCTCCTCCTTCAATCCTGTTCCGTCTCAATACGAGAACTTCCATATCGCGCGCGGCGGAGAGATGCGGGCGCAGGAGGGACTGAATACCGCCCTGGGCGGCTCCTTGCCCGCTCTGCGCGCCGCCGGCATGGAGCCTGTGCTCGCCCTCTCGGCCCGCGCTGGATCGGCAGGGCTTCTCTCCGCCGAGGGCTGGGAACGTCTTTCGGCGGAGGTGCTGGCGGCGGTGACGGCGGGCGCGCGATCGGGCATCGAGGGCGTCTATTTCTCGATGCACGGAGCCATGGGGGCCGAGGGAGAGCTGGACCCCGAGGGCTATCTGCTCACCGAGACCCGGCGCATTATCGGCGAACAGACGCCGCTCGTGATCTCGCTCGATCTGCACGGCATCCTCACCGACCGCATGCTCCGGCAGGTGGACGGCCTGGCGATTTATCAGACCTACCCGCATGTGGACTTCGCCGACACCGGCCGGCGCGCGGCCCAATTCCTGGCGCGGATTCTGCAGGAAAAGGCACGGCCCGTCATCGCCCGCGTCGTGGTTCCTGCCCTGGTGCGCGGGGACGAACTGGTCACCAAATCCGGCTGCTACGGCGATCTCCTCCGCGAGGCGCAGCGCCTCGAACGCGACGGAACGGCGCTCGCGGCCGGGATCATGATCGGCAATCCCTTTACGGATGTGCCGGAACTTTGCAGCCAGGTTCTGGTCGCTACGGACGGCCAGGAGGCGACCGCGGCCAGCGAGGCGGCTCGCCTTGCGGAGGAGTTCTGGGCGCTGCGTCATCGGATGCAGGGCAAACTGATCTCTCTGGAGCGCGCCATCGCCCAGGCGCAGACTATGCAGGGGCCCGTCGTCTTTACCGAC
>DATGIG010000581.1:0-4237 GCA_035295825.1 Chthonomonadaceae bacterium
GTACTGCTCTACCAGGCCCGCGCGGGGCTGCGTCACATACACCTGTCCTCGGCTGTCCACAGCGATATGTTGGGGCGCATTGTTCGTCCCCAGGGACGGGTCGGCGATCGAGAACTGCTTGAGGAAATTGCCGTTGTTGTCGAACTTCTGCACCACGAAGTTGCCGACACAACCGTAGGGGGTGATCCGCACGATGACATGGCCCTGCAGGTTCCAGACGTAGTATCTGCCGTGCGCCATCAGCGAGGCGTTCTGGGTATCGAGCACCCTGCCGGACTCTGCGTCGAGGACCTGCAGCGTCTGGAAGCGCCCCAGGTAGTCCCAGTCCATGCAGTAGAGGCTGACCTGATGGGCCTGCCCATCCGTCAGGTTGATATCGATCAGGAACTCGCCGGGCTGGTTCCACCAGGCGGCCTGGCGTTTCGTCGCCGAGGAGAGCTGCAGCGCGCGAGGGTCGGTCGTCGTCCACGCCAGCCCCTGCGGGTTCTGGCCGGAGAGCTTGACCTGGGCGTAGCCGGGGGTGACTGTGTTATCGAGAGGGATCTGGTAGCCCTGCGCACCGTAAACGCCCTTCCAGTTGCCCTGGGTCTGGTCGTCCATCCGGACAAATTGCGCGGAGCCGGGATTGACTTCGGCAGCGGGGGTTTTGGGCGGATCGAAGAAGAGGCCGCTCACGATCGCATTGGCGCTCTGCAGCTTGGTCAGGCGCAGGATCACGTGTCCCTGCACGTTCCAGGAGGCGTACTTCCCCGTCCCGATCCCGGTCAAGGTCTCCGTATCCAGCACACTGTTGGTGGCCGCATCCAGCACATCTACCTTCTGTGAGGCCGCTCCCGGGTTCTCCCAGTCCACACAGTAGAAGCTGATGCAGTGCGTTTTGCCGTCGGTCAGATTGATATCAACGGTGAAGCTCGCATTATACCAGGTGGCGGCGATGCGGTCTTTCGCGGTCGGCGACTTCAGCAGGCCCCGCACGTCGGTGGTCGTCATCGCCCAGGCATACGAGCTATTGCCGCCGGGCTGGACCACGGCGTAAGACGGCAGCTTGGCGGCGGCGGCGACGAGAGTATAGCCGTCGACGCCGTATTTGCCCGGCCAGGTTCCCTGCGTCTGCGCATCCATGCCGACAAACTGCGCAGCATTGGCGCCGGCAATGGAACCGGCGGCTTTCACGGAGAGCGCCTTCACACTGACGGGCTTGCCCTTGGACGTGCTTCCGGCTCCCGCAGGCGCCTGATCGAAGAAGAGCCCGCTGACGATGGAGCCATCGCGCCCGATGTTCTTCAACCCGTTGTAGTACACTCCGCCGTCCAGCACATAGAGCTGGTTCTGCGCGTCGAAGGCGATGTCTTTCAACTCCGAAAACGTGCCGTAGCCGTTTCCCGGTCCGCCGATCTCGATATCGGTTCCCTGGCCATGTCCGCCCTGTGCGAACGCTACGCTCCCCGCCGTCGGCAGCAGGGTGACCAGTAACAGAGCACAGAGCCTGGCGGCGCATTTCCAGCGCCCCGGCCGTCTATCCCAACGGAGCCTCGCTCCCTGCGGGTGATCCTCCGAAAGAGTGTCTTGTCTCACAATCCAAAATCCTCACAGTCTTGCTAATTGGCGGTTGGCCTCTCTGCTGGGCGGACAGCAGGGTCGATTTCGACGGGAGGCCAACTAGACCGTTTGGATTGTCGGGGTGGGGCAAATACCGCATCACCAGCAATTCCCCTGGTTCCAAGACAGTAAAAAAGCTTGAAAAATGACCTTGGAAGCCCTTTTCAAGCCTGTTATTCTCTCTAACCGGTGAGACTGCCGGTTTTTCTTTTTTCTTTGCGGCTTAATCACACTAGAAGCCGGAGTAATGCCCGCTAGGTGGATACTCATATACCGGCAAGGGCAGTTTGCATTCGATCTTGGCGATGGCCTGGCGCGCCGCTTGCCGCACACGAATATCCCCGTCCGTAACCAGCAGTTTCAGGGGTAACAGCGCGAGGGAGGTCTGCATGTCGCCCAGGACGATCGCCGCCAGGCATCGCACGGACGTATCCGTATCATACAGCTTTTGGATCAGGGCATGGACCGCTTGCGCCGCCTGGAAGCGCCCAAGAGCCGAAACAGCCATAAACCGTACCGATCCCGAATCATCATTCAGGGCTTGTAGCAGTGCGGCCAACACGCGGTCGGTATTCTGTGTGCTTCTCTCTCCCAGAGTCGCAGCAGCGCCTCTACGAATAGCGGGGCGAGAATCCCGTAACGCCCGGATCAGGCGATCCTCAACCTCGGTGCTGTGCAGATGGGCGAGCGCGTAGATGGCCCCTTTGGGCAAGTAATTCTCGTCCGGTTCCTCCGCTAATGCCTCGATCAGAGGTTCGAGCGCTTCCATGGCCTGTAGGCGCCCCAGCGCGTATGCTGTGATATAATGGCGCCCAGGATTATCCGTTTGCTCCTGTAGATCCCGGATCAGCGGTTCGATGGCACGACGATCTCCCATTTCACCAAGCGCTGTAGCCGCCTCCCAATGAACGTCGTACACCGGGTCTTTCAGGAGGGTAATCAGGGCTTCCTCTGCCTGATCTGTCTTGAAGTGTCTGAGAGCCTTTGCTGCCTCTTCACGCGCCTCCGGTTCTTTATCCTGGGAGTGGAGGATAAGCGCCTCCAGAGCGCGATCGTCGCCCAGAGTGCCCAATGTATAAATGGCGAACTGCCGAAAGGATGCATCTGCATCTCGAAGCAATGGAAGAATTAGGGGTACTGCCTGGCGTTCATGCATGTCTCCGAGCGCCTCCATACAATCCCACCGCCGGTTTTCGTCGGTAGACTTCAGCCCCTCCAGCAGGAGGGGGATGGCACGGCGATCCCGGATCCGCGCCAGCGCTCGTGTAATCTCCGATAGCGCTTCCGAGTTATCCTGACGAAACGCTGCCATCAGTTCAGGAACCGCGCTCTGTGCCCGTCGGTAGCCGAGCCTATATGCTGCATCTCCCCGCAGCTTGGGATCCGGGTCATGAAGCAACTCCAACAATACAGAGACGGTGTGCGGGTCTCTCATCTCTCCCAATGTCAGGAGGACCATCCTGCGCACAGCATCAGAAGGGTCGCGCAACATCGCACGAATCGGTTCAAGGGTAGAGGGATCATCAATCCTGCCCAGAGCATTAACAGCCTCGCTCCGGATGTCTGCATTCGGATTCGTCAGGACCTGCAAGAGCGGTTCGACTGCGCGACGGTCTTTCAAATAACCCAATACCATGGCAACCTTCAGATGTACCCTGGTGTCGGGATTCGATAGTGCCCGTACCAGAGGCGCAATCGCCGGTACGCCGATAGAAATGAGTGCTAATTCCGCCCTATCGTTCTTGCCGAGGAGACCGATCAGCGCCTCAATGGTCCGTGCATCTCGACAGCTTCCCAATGCCTTTGCAGCCGCATCGCGCAAGTGGATATCCGCATCCTTGAGAGCCTCCAGCAGCGGTTCCGCAGCGCGTGCATCTCCCAGCCTTCTCAGTGCTTCGATAGCCCAATAGCGTACATCAAAATGCTTGTCCTCACGCAAAACGGCGATAATCGGCAAAACGGCTCGTCGGTCTCCGGTGCGTTCCAGCGCCTGCATCGCCTGAATACGCCGCCATACGTCGTGATCCTGGAGGACTTCGACCAAGGTCGCAACGGCCGGTTTGCCGATTCGGACCAGTTCGTCCACTGCGATTTCCGGTGGCTCCGGTGGAAAGACAAGGTCAATTTTTGGAGACACCGGCCCGAACGTCGCGATGGCTTTGTAGATGCGCATCTTCAAGGCGACTTCACTCTTGGTCGGCTCCTTCTGGCATAGGGCAGGCCCACTCAGTAACATGAGAACTATACAGACCGCTGCGGGAAGCTTCATCGGCATTGCTTTTCCTCTTCCGCTCGAAAGCGGTCGTACTCTGTCCTTGGTCGGTGTGTCTGGAGATTAGACGTGTCGGAGCGTAGCGCAGTTACTTTACTAGAGATTGACGCGCCTTGGAAATCGGAAACGAGAGGTTAAAGCGGAATAGCGTTGTTCTGTGCGATGATACGGATACGCTGCGCGGCCAGGGCGTACTCCTCGGCGTTGGGCAGGTGTTCCAACATCAGGGGAGTATCGGCAGGCAGCGTACTCATTTCTTGAAGGAGGGTCGTCCAATCCAGGCCGCCCAGACCGGGCCGCACTTCGTCGAGATGGACCGTGAGGCGGCTTGCCAGCGCGATGTCCTTGGCGTGGACGCTCCGGATA
>DATGIG010000582.1:0-6310 GCA_035295825.1 Chthonomonadaceae bacterium
ATCCCCTGATCCGTCACCGCCGCGCCCACATAGATGTTGATCCGCACAAACTGCGCCCCACAGATGTGCGCGACAGCCAGCGCGGCACGGGCGTCGTTACGGAGCGCGTTCACCCCGATAGGCAGGCGGGTCGCCTCCCGAACGGCAGCGACCGCCCTCGTGAGCGCCGCTATCGTATGCGGAGGCAGACTGTCCTTGGCAAACGGGGCGTCGAAGAAGTTCTCGACCATCACGGCATCCGCGCCGCCCGCCTCCAGGGCCTGCGTATCCGCCACGGCTTGCTTGAGGATCGTCTCCATTCCCTGGCCCTCGTCGCGCGGACTTCCCGGCAGCGGCGGCAGATGCACCATGCCGATCAGCGGCTTCCGCCCCCAGAACTCCTCCCCCAACCCACCGAAATCTTTTCGCTCCACGCTTCCACCTCCTCAACTCCCTAAAGCATAGCATGAAACGCCCAGCCCTTGTTCATTACTTGCGCTATAATAGTTGGGGGAACAACTGTTGAAAGGAGTGCGAGGGATGAAAGAGTCTGATACTTATATGGCAATCCTGGAGGAAGGCGAAGCCAAGGGCGAGATCAAAGGTGAACGCAATCTGCTTCTGCTGCTGGGACGCAAGCGTTTGGGAGAACCGGATGCAGCAATGCTTGCCGCTCTGGAGGCAATTACGTCTCCCAAACGTCTGGAGCAATTGGGAGAACGTCTGTTGGATGTGGAGAGTTGGGCGGAACTGCTGGCCTGAGCGCCCTATAGGATATCATGCCGATAGATACTGAAATCGTTCGGGTAGATGCAAACAACCCGGATGCCGACGTGATTGCGCGTGCGGCGGAGATTTTGCGTAGCGGGGGGCTGGTGGCCTTCCCCACCGAAACCGTCTATGGCCT
This sequence comes from Chthonomonadaceae bacterium, assembly GCA_035295825.1. GTDB lineage: Bacteria > Armatimonadota > Chthonomonadetes > Chthonomonadales > Chthonomonadaceae > DATGIG01. Next base: position 887 of record DATGIG010000582.1, read on the forward strand.
GGGAGCAAACGCGCTGGACCCGCAGGCGGTCGGTCGCATCTTTGAGGCAAAGGGACGCCCCTCCAATAACCCGCTCATCGTCCATGCCCCGGATGTCGAGGCGGCGCGGCAACTCGTCGCCGCATGGCCGGAAGCGGCGGAGAGGCTGGCAGCGCGGTTCTGGCCCGGCCCACTGACGCTGGTCCTACCCCGTGCCAATACTATTCCTGACATCGTGACGGCAGGTGGCCCTACAGTCGCGGTACGGGTACCGGCGCACCCCGTAGCGCTGGCCTTGCTACGTGCCGCCGAAATCCCTCTGGCCGCACCGAGCGCCAATCGCTCCACCCAACTCTCCCCCACACGAGCCGAACATGTCGCAGAGGGCCTGTCCGGCCTGATCCCGATGATCCTGGACGCAGGACCGACGACCGGCGGCCTGGAATCCACAGTCATCTCGCTGACCACGCCACGCCCCACCCTGTTGCGCCCCGGATTGATCTCACCTGCAGAGTTGCGCAGCGTGGTCGGGCGATTAGGGCTCAGAGAGGAGACCGCCGACACGCATGCGCCGCTGCCCTCGCCGGGCTTGACTGCGCGCCACTACGCCCCACGCGCCCGCCTGGAAATCGCCGAAAATGGGGGCGCACAACGCGTACAGGATCTTGCCCAAAATGGCGTCCGCGTCGGCTGGCTTACTTTCGCCCTCCCTCCGGAGGCACGACAGCCCACCGCTTTTGCCGGCGTCGTTGCCTATGTGATGCCGCTCAGCCCGCTGGAGTACGCCGCCCAACTCTACGCCCGCCTGCATGAACTGGACGCCGCTGGAGTGGAGCGTATCGTGGTCGCAATGCCTCCGGAAACCGAAGCGTGGCAGGCCGTGCGTGACCGCCTGCACCGCGCCGCGACCCCACCCTAAACCCGGCCAGGCGATGTCAACCCCCTTCTTCTCGCCACATCCTATAACAATCCTGCATAGATTTACTCCAATTCCTATATTTCAGGTATACTTAAACCTGTATCTCCATACAGGAAGAGGGTTGGAAATGAGTAAGAAGGAACACCTGGTTGAAGATCGGTTGGCGGACTTTACGACCGACCGACGAGTCGTATTGCTCTCATTGATGTCCGTGGTTACGGGCGCCATCAGCGCCCTGGTCGCCTATGCTCTGCTCTGGCTGATCGCCGTCATCACCAATCTGGCCTACTATCATCGCTTTTCAGCGCAGACAGCCTCGCCCGCAAACAACCACCTGGGCGTATGGGGCGTGTTGGTTCCCGTGGTCGGCGGGCTGCTCATCGGCCTGATGGCCCGCTATGGATCGCAGAAGATCCGAGGCCACGGCATCCCGGAAGCGCTGGAAGCCATTCTCATCGGGCGCAGCCAGATCGAACCGAAAGTCGCCGTGCTGAAGCCGCTCTCCTCCGCGCTCTCCATCGGAACCGGCGGCCCCTTCGGAGCCGAAGGTCCCATCATCATGACAGGCGGGGCGTGCGGCTCGCTCTTCGCGCAGCTCTTTCATCTCTCCTCTGCCGAGCGCAAGACGCTGCTGGTCGCCGGAGCGGCGGGCGGCATGGCGGCGGTCTTTGCGACCCCCGTGGCCGCAGTGCTCCTCGCCGTCGAGTTGCTGCTCTTCGAGTGGAAACCCCGCAGCTTCATCCCGGTCGCGGTCTCTGCTGCAACAGCCGCCGCGCTCCGTGTGCCGCTGCTGGGTGGCGGCCCCATCTTTCCCACGGCGGCGCACCCGCCGCTGAGTCTGACCGTTCTGCTGTTCGCCCTGCTCGTCGGCCTCGCCGCCGGGTTGGGGTCGGGCCTGCTTACCGCCCTGGTCTACGGCTTTGAAGACCTCTTCTCCAAGTTCCGCCTCCACTGGATGTGGTGGCCGGCCATAGGCGGGCTGTTCGTCGGCATCGGGGGACTGATCAATCCGCGGGTGCTGGGCGTCGGCTACGAGGTGATCCATGGACTGCTGCGCGGCGAGTTGGTGGGGACGGTTCTGCTGGGCCTGCTCATCGGCAAGGCGCTGGTCTGGTCCTTTTCGCTGGGTTCGGGGACTTCGGGAGGCGTACTCGCCCCCCTCCTGATGATGGGCGGGGCGCTGGGCGCGCTGGCGGCCCGCTGGATACCAGTGGGCGACGTCGGGCTCTGGGCGTTGATCGGAATGGCAGCCATGATGGGCGGCACGATGCGCTCGCCTCTGACCGCGATGGTCTTTGCGCTGGAGTTGACCCACGACATGAACGCCTTGCCGGGTCTGTTGGTCGGCTGCATCGCCGCACAGGGGGTGACCGTCCTCCTGCTCCGTCGCTCGATCCTCACCGAAAAGCTGGAGCGCCGAGGACACCACCTCACCCGGGAGTACACGGTGGACCTGCTGGAAGTAGCGCGGGTGAGCGAGGTGATGGACAAGAACGCGATCCTGATCCCCGCTACCATGAAGGTCAAAGACCTGGCGGCGGGCATGACCCAGGAGGCGACGCCCCTTGTGCGCCATCAGGGTGCCCTGATCGTGGACGACCAGCAAAACCTGGTCGGCATCATCACGCTCAGCGATGTGCTGCGCGCCGTGGAGCACCACACGGAGAGTGAGACCACGGTACTGGAGGCGGGCAGCACCGACCTCATCGTCACCTACCCCGATGAACTGCTCCGCGTTGCGGTCGCCCATATGCTGAATAACGACATCGGACGCCTGCCGGTTGTCAGCCGCCAGAACCCGAAACAGGTGGTGGGCTACCTGGATCGCGCCAATGTGATGGAGGTGCGCCAGCGGCGCTTCGATGAGGAGCACCACCGCGAACGCCCCTTTCCGCTGCTCGATTCTCTCTCAAAAAGCTAACGCTCTATTTTGGTAGCGGAGGCAACCGGAACGGGGGCATTTTTGCCCCCGAATGCGGTACTATCAGATGCATGAAAACACGCTTCCCTCTTCTCTTCACGCTCCTCCTCTTCCCTATCGTGGCTCTCGGTCAGCAACCGGAGCATGCAACCCTCCAGGTGGATGCGGGCACGGTGCGCAATCGGATCACACCCTGGATGATCGGCTCGTGCATCGAGGATGTGAACCATGAGATCTACGGTGGGCTGTATGCCCAGTTGATCTTCGGCGAAAGCTTCGAGGAGCCGCCTCCTGCACAGAGCCCGCTGGCGGGCTGGAAGGCGTATGGCGGTGACTGGCGGGTACAGAACGGGGCGCTATGGGTCGCGGCGAACGCGGGCGCCAAGTTGGTGCGGGACACGCCAACGCTCCGGGATGGCCGCGTGGAGTGCGACGTGCAGGTCGCCAACGACCGGGAGGGCAACGCCGCCCTGATCCTGCGGGTCTCCGATCCGCATACCGGCGCCGACAACTGGATCGGGTATGAGATCAGCCTGGTCGCCCACGATCACGCCCTGGCCGTGAGCCGCCACCGCAACGACTGGCATCTGCTGAAGACCGTGCCTGCGCCTGTTCAGGCGGGGCAGTGGCACCACCTGCGCGTGGATCTGGCCGGCTCGAAGCTGAGCCTGTTTCTGGATGGGGCGGCGCAGCCGGCGCTGGAGGTGGATGATGGCGCCAATGCGATCCTCCAGGGCGGGGTCGGCGTGCGGACCTGGAACGTCGAGGCTGGATTTCGCAATCTGGTCGTGACGACTGCGCAGGCTAAAATCGAGGACAGCTTAAGCCAACCTGATCCCAACCGGCAGGGCGTGGAGATCAGCGGCATGTGGGACGGGTGGAAAACCGGCAACGCTGAGGCGCGCTATCGGTGGGATACGGACCGGCCTTTCCACGCCGCGCACGCCCAGCGTATCGAACATGGGAGCGGAACGGGGATTGTCGGCATCGTTAACCGAGGCTTGAACCGCTGGGGCATCGCCGTGCGCAAGGGGCATACCTATGCCGGGCGGCTCTACCTGCGCCAGCAGGGTTATGCTGGGCGGGTGATTGTCGCCCTCCAGAGCGCGGATGGCACGCAGACCTACGCCCAGCAGGCGCTGGCTCCAGGCGGTACGGACTGGACGCGCCGCGAATTCACACTGCATACCACGACGACCGATCCCAACGCCCGGTTCGGCATCGGGATAGACCAGCCGGGGACCGTCTGGGTAGACCAGGTGACGCTGATGCCGACCGGGAGCGACCTGTTCCATGGCCTGCCGTTCCGCGCCGACATCGGCAAGGCGCTGGCAGCGGAGGGGCTCACCTTCCTGCGCTATGGCGGCTCCATGGTGAACGCGCCGGAGTATCGCTGGAAGCAGATGATCGGGGATCGTGACCATCGCCCGCAGTACCTGGGAACCTGGTACCCCCACTCCACCGACGGCTTCGGCATCGAGGAGTTTCTCCAGTTCTGTGAGGCCGCGCACATCGAACCGGCCTTCGCCATCAACATCGAGGAGACGCCCCAGGATGCGGCGGATCTGGTCGAGTATCTGAACGGCCCCGTCTCCTCGCCCTGGGGGGCGCGCCGCGCCGCCAACGGACACCCCAAGCCCTACCATGTGCATACCATCGAGATCGGGAACGAAGAGGCCATCGGCGGCGACCAGCGGGAGTACGCCCACTACCTGGAACGGTTCAAACTGCTGGAGCCGACGATGCATGCCAAAGACCCGAAGCTCCAACTGGTGATCGCGGCCTGGTGGCGGCCCGACGAGCCGCTCTGCAAGCAGATCGTACAGGAGTTGAGCGGCAAGGCGGCGTTGTGGGATGTGCATGTGGGCGGAGATGGACTGCAAGATGGGGAGACGGTGGACCGCGACCTGACACAGATGCAGAGGCTCTTTCAAGAGTGGTCTCCCAAAACCACGCTGAAATCCTGCATCTTCGAGGAGAATGGCGGGCGTCACGATATGCAGCGCGCCCTGGGGCACGCGCATATCCTCAATGTCACGCGCCGCCATGGCGATTTCTGCCTGATGGACTGCCCCGCGAACTGTCTCCAACCCTGGAAACAGAACGACAACGGCTGGGATCAGGGCCAGCTCTTCTTTACGGCGGATCATGTCTGGGGCATGCCGCCCTACTTCTCCCAGCAGATGGCCGCCGCAACGCAGTTGCCCCTCTGCGTAGAGAGTAACGTGGAGAGCCCCCACGGCGACCTGGACGTGACGGCCATGCGAAGTGAAGATGGGAACACGCTTGTCCTCAGCGTGGTCAATCTGGGAGATGTCCGTCTTCGCACGGTCATCGAACTGAAGGGCCTCGCGCCAGGGAAATTGAGCGTCGAAATATGGATGATGTGGGGTGGCTTGCAGGTAGTAAATCCCCCGGATGGGCCGGAACAAATGGGCCACTTACATGCTACCTTTTCGGAAATAATCCAACCCTTTCCAATGGCCTTTGCTCCGCACTCCTACACGGTGCTTCGCTTCCAGCGGGCAAAAGCGATGTTGGCAAAAGAATAACAGGAGAGAGAAACATGGATTGGTCAGGACGGGTGGCGATTGTCACCGGGGGG
>DATGIG010000583.1:0-2329 GCA_035295825.1 Chthonomonadaceae bacterium
GTGTTCGAGACGGAAAACGGCTTCTATCCCGAACTGCTGCCCTATCTGGACCGAATAGGGCACGGTATCCAGATCCCGCTGCAGCAACCTGAACTGCTCCCGGCCATTGCAGATCGCGGCCAGTGCCTGGAGGTCTGCCCGACATCCTATCTCAAGACCGGCACGCTGCTCGATTTGAGCGCCCTGAGGACCGTCTTTGAGCGCTGTGACGCCGCTGGCGTGGACATCGCTATCTGTACCGACAATCCCGGCCTGCACAACGTTCGCCTGCCGTTCGAGTACGAAAACCTGCTCACGCAGGATGTCATCGACTTTACCCAGCTCAGGCGGTGCCAGGACGCGGCGTTTCGCCATGCGTTCGCCTGGCCCCATGCGGCCCCGCCCGACACCCTGCTCCACTCCCTATCCGAGCCGGATCGCCCGTCTGCGCTATCGCCTTCCCACCTGGTCGGCAGCCAGTGATCGGTCCCTGATAGGATACTGCCGACCAGTCCATAGGACGAAACACATCATCGTAAAGCAAGAGGAACATCGGCCCTTCAGGCCCAGGAGAAAATGACACCGTGCGCCCACACTTTCGATCTGTACCCACCGGATTCGTTGGCTTCGCCTTTATGGCCTTCGCCGCACTGATTCTCAGCGGTTGCAACTCCGACGATACCAAGCCTCCAACCTCCGGCGGCGCTGCCGCAACCAGCGCCGGGGAGAACCAACCCACTTCGGCAGGAGCGACGCCTACAACGACCGGAACGGCTTCGGCAGCCGGGAACTTTAAGATCGCGCTGGTCGAGACCGGCTCGAAAAGCGACAACGGATGGAACGCAGAGGGGGTAAAGGCCCTCGAAACCGTGCAGAAAGAGTTCAACCTCGCGCCCGACAACGTGAAGTCTGTAGAGAACCAGACCTCTCCGCAGGATCAAGAGAACAGCATGAAAGACTTCGCCGCCAAGAAGTTCAATATCGTCTTCTGCCACGGCGCGGAGTATCAGAGCATCGCTCTGAAGATCGAAAAGGATTTTCCGAATACCCTCTTCGTCATCTCATCGGGCGAGAAGGCAGGCCATAACACGCTTCCGATCATCCTAAAACTGGAAGATGGCGCGTATCTGGAGGGAATGCTGGCCGCCGGGATGAGCAAGACCGGCAAGATCGGGGCGGTGGGAGCCGAGAAGATCGCACCGCTGGAGCGCATCTTCAAGGCGTATGAGATGGGCGCGAAATCCATCAATCCGAAGATCACCGTAGTGCCTGCCACCTACACGGAGGATTGGGCGGATGCAGGCAAGGCCAAACAGCAGACCCTCGCCCTGCTCAATCAGGGCTGCGACGTCATTATTCAGGATCTCGATACCGCCGCACAGGGCGTTTTCAATGCCGTTCAGGAGTACGATAAGGGCGGTAAAACCGCCTACGCGCTCGGCACCAACAGCGACCAGAACGGCGTCGCCCCCGACGTGATCCTGGCATCCGCCCCGATCTATTCCGAGAAAGCCTGGGTGCAGATCGTGAAAGAGGCGCAGGCGGGCACGCTCAAGCCCAGCGAGAAGCCCTATGGCATGAAGGAGGGCGTGGTGGATTTCATCTTCAATCCCAAGTTCGACACAAAAATCCCAGCGGACCTCAAGACGAAGATCGAGGGCACCAAAAAGAAGATCGCGGACGGGTCCTTCGATGTATCGAAGGGAACGCCGTAGATGCCCGAGGCAGGCGATAGAGCGGGAGCCGGTAGCCAACCTGCTGCATGGACCGGCCCTTATGCCGAATCTCCGTCCCCTCTCTTCGCCATGGCGGGCATCGTCAAGCAGTATGGCGCGACCCGGGCGCTCGATGGGGTGGATTTCGACGTTCGTACTGGCGAGATCCACGCCCTGCTCGGCGAGAACGGGGCCGGCAAATCCACTCTGATGCACATCCTCGCTGGCCTGACCCGCTCCGATGCCGGAGAGATCCGGAGGCTAGGACGTCCCGTTTCTATCGGCTCCCCCATCGCCGCCCGCTCCCTCGGGATCGCGATGGTACATCAGCACTTTACCCTCGTACCGGCCTTCACCGTCGCCGAGAACCTGGCGCTGGATGCCCCTCCCCCCCAAACCGCTTCCCTCTCGAAGCGCCTCTCCGCCCGCTTTCGCTACTCCGCTTCCGAGGCGGCGGAGCGAGCCTTGCAACGCGCTGCTGCGCTCGGCTGGCAACTGGATGCCAACGTCCGCACTGCAGACCTCTCGGTGGGAACGCAGCAGCGCGTGGAGATCGTAAAGGCGCTGGCGACGGAGGCACGCCTCCTCATCTTTGACGAACCGACCGCAGTGCTCTCCGGCGATGAGATTTCCGA
>DATGIG010000584.1:0-3914 GCA_035295825.1 Chthonomonadaceae bacterium
CGGGCAGGAAGACCTCATGCTTCTGGCCCGTGTCGGTGTCGTGGACCCATTGAGCCTGGACGATTATCATGCGCGGGGCGGCTACCAGGCCCTCCGGCGCGCCCTGGCGATTGGTCCTGGCGAGATCATTCGGGAGCTGCAGGATGCCGTGCTGACGGGACGCGGAGGCGCGGCGTTTCCCGCCGGAACCAAGTGGAAGGCGGTCGCCGAAGCGCCTGCGCGCCCACACTATGTGGTCTGCAATGCGGACGAGTCCGAACCGGGCACATTCAAAGACCGGGTCCTGATGGAGGAGGACCCCTTCGCTGTCATCGAGGCGCTGACCATCGCCGGATTTGCCTGTGGCGCGGAGCGGGGCTATATCTACATTCGGGGCGAATACCCTGAAGCCACTGCCCGCCTTCAGAATGCGATAGACCAGACGCGCACGCGCGGCTTTCTCGGCCTCAATATCCTGGCGCGGGGCGTGGGGTTCGACATTGAGATCCGGCGCGGCGCGGGCGCATATATCTGCGGCGAGGAGACGGCCCTGCTGGAATCCATCGAGGGCAAGCGGGGCGAACCCCGCAACAAACCTCCCTTCCCCGTGCAGGCGGGATTGTTCGGCAAGCCGACCGCCATCAACAACGTGGAGACGCTGGTGAATGTGCTGCCGATCCTGATCGGCGGTGGGCCTGCATATGCGGCTACGGGGACCCCGCGCTCGACCGGGACCCGGCTCTTCTGCCTCTCCGGCTGCGTAGAGCGCCCCGGCGTCTATGAGGTTCCCTACGGCGGGACCTTGGGCAGCCTGCTGGAGCGTGCCGGGGGAGTGCGTGGTGGACGCAAGCTGCAGGCGATCCTGCTGGGCGGCGCTGCCGGGGTGTTCGTCCGCCCGGACGAGCTGGATCTCCCTCTCACGCTGGAAGGAGCGCGGGCCGCCAATGCGACGCTCGGCTCCGGCGTGGTCCTGGTTTTCGACGATACCGTGGACATGAAGGCGATCCTTATTCGTATCGCCGCGTTTTTCCGGGACGAATCCTGCGGGCAGTGCGTACCCTGCCGCGTGGGTACCGTGCGCCAGGAGGAGGCGCTGCACCGTCTGCTCTCCGCCAACGGCTCCCGGGAGAAAGAACTCGCTCTGCTCGCCGAACTGGAACTGGTCATGAAGGATGCCTCCATCTGCGGCCTGGGTCAGACCGCCGCCAGCGCGATCATGTCGGCCATCCATCGCCTCGGAATGTTTCAGGGAGAACAACCATCGTGAGTGTCTCCCCGTCGCATCTCGAAAGGAAGCGACGATCTACATATTTCTTGCTATGGTACAATCTCCATAGGATTCACTGAATGGGAAAAGTTCAGGGTTCGTCTTTGTGAGGGTGAGAAAAGGAGAAGGTTATGGCCGTTGTGTCGGTTCAGGCTAAGCTGACCACTGAAGATCTTCTGGCGGCTTTTGAGCAGTTACAACCGTTGGAGGCGGAAAAGATAATACGCCAACTGCTTCATCGGCAAGCACAGCGTAAGGCTCCCAACCTCACCCAGCGCGAAGCAGAACTCCTACGCGAGATCTATCGGGAGAAACGATCCGGCTTTCAGGAACGCTTCGACCTGTTGAATGCGAAACGCCGTAATCTCACACTGACACCCGAAGAGCATGAGGAACTGCTGCGTCTCGTAGATGAATCAGAAGCCTTTACCGTGCGGCGTCTGGAAGCCTTGGGGGAGTTGGCGCAGTTGCGCCAGATGAAGCTGCCTGCTTTGATGAAGCAACTCGGCTTGAAAGTGCCGCCTGTTGTCTGAACGGATCACGAAGCGGATGCGATAGGCGGTCGAGCGTCGCGCTCAACGACGATGCGAATACTGCCTTAGCCCACTGGCGTTTACCACCGAATCGTTTGCCGTCGAACATATCATACCATCGGTACAGGGCGGCATGACAGTTCTTGAGAACCTAGCTCTCTCCTGTTCTGGCTGTAATAGTCACAAATACGATAAGGTTGTGGGCCATGATCCGGAGAGCCAGAGTCTCGTCCCTCTCTACCATCCGCGTAAAGACCGATGGAGTGAACACTTTGTCTGGGATGAAGATTACACCCGTCTCATCGGTTTGAGCCCGACTGGACGTGCTACGATCATCGCGTTGCATCTGAACCGAGTAGGGGTGGTAAATCTGCGTTGGGCGTTATTTATGCTTGGCTTGCATCCTCCGGAAGATGCGGAAGATGAGTAGACGAGGAGAATAATCATGAGCGTCTTTCCCATTTCGCCGCCGAAACGGCTTGTCGAGCTCCAGATAGATGGCGAAAGTGTCCGCGCGCCGGAGGGGACGACGATCCTGGATGCCCTGCGGAGGCGAGGTGTGGACACGCCGACCCTTTGTTACCTCGACAACCTGTCGCCGGTGAATGTCTGCCGGGTCTGCGTGGTGGAGGTGGAGGGCTCACGGGTGTTGGTTCCCTCGTGTTCGCGCAAGGTCGAGGCCGGGATGGTGGTGAAGACCGACACGGAGCGGGTGAAGCACTCGCGTAAGCTCGTCCTGGAACTGCTGGCCTCCTCCGTGGATCTGTCGCTGGTGAATGAGGACACGCGGCGCTGGATGGCCGAGTATGGCGCGGAACCGGAGAAGTTCGGACCTCCTGTCGCGCCTTCTGCGCCGGGAGAGCGGGACGCGAGCCATACCGGACACCACCATGCGCCGGAGGGAGACAGGGCTGAAACCGTGGCGCAGCCGGTCAAAGTGGACAACGACCTCTATGTTCGGGACTACAGCAAGTGCATCCTGTGCTATAAGTGCGTCGAAGCCTGCGGGGAGGATGCGCAGAACACCTTCGCCATCGCGGTCGCCGGGCGGGGCTTCGATGCACGTATCTCCACCGAGTATGTCATTCCCCTCACCGATTCCGCCTGCGTCTACTGCGGCAACTGCATCGGCGTCTGCCCCACGGGCGCGCTGATGCCCAAAAGCGAGTTCGACATGCGGCAGGCCGGCACCTGGGACGAGAGCAAGCAGACCGTCACGGAGACCATCTGCCCCTATTGCGGCGTCGGGTGCAACCTGGAGTTGCATGTCCAGGACAACCGCATCATCAAGGCGACCTCACCGATGGACCACGACATCACCCACGGCCATCTGTGCATCAAGGGGCGCTTCGGCTGGGAGTTCGTGAACAATCGCGATGAGGTTCCGACGAAGGATCCGCCTGAGAAACGGGGAGCCTGAGAAACCGGGTAGGAGGCTGCCATGCGCAAACAAACAGTGATCAATTTGGTCGGCATAGGCGTAGGAATCTCCATCGGGCTGTTGTTAGCTGGGCCGCGCCTGAAGGTCCTCCCGAACATCCCGAAGTACTATAAGGTAGCGGCGATGCTGCCGGACGAGATCAAGGCGGCGAAGCAGGAGGGCCTGCTGATGACCCCTGCCGACCTCGAACGCCCTGTTCCCGTTCCCGATAACCAGAATGCGGCGCTGCTCTATTCACAATTTCCTCCGGTGAAGGTAAGTGATCAAGAGGACGCGGTCCGGTCTGCGGTTCTGAAGGGCAAAGCAACAGCCGCGGACCGTCAGGCGACGCAGCGCCTGCTGGACAAAGCCGCACCGCAGTTGCGTCTGGCAGAGCAAGCGGCTGCGCTGCCGGACTGCGACTTCCATCGCAACTGGAAGTTGGGGCCGAACCTACTCCTGCCGGAATATGCCCCCATCCGCGAGACGGCGCGCCTGCTGGGGGTAAAGGCGGTGATGCAGAGCGATGCCGGGCATCCGGAAGCGGCCCTGCACACAGTTTGGGTCGGCATGCGTATGGCTCAACACCTCACCAGAGATCCTCTTCTGATTCCGTTCCTGGTGCGTATCGCCGTAGAGTCCATCATGGATCGCGCCTTTCAATATGTTGTCAAGCACAATGCGGATCGCCCCGACATCCTGCACCTGGCTGCAC
>DATGIG010000585.1:0-8085 GCA_035295825.1 Chthonomonadaceae bacterium
AGCGGGTCGGAGCCATCCGTGAGACGCTGCGCAAGCAACAACCGCCCGCTGCCGACAGGCGGGACCGGTTGATGCGCCCCGGCAATCGCCTCCAGAAACCGGCGCGGAACGTTCTCGCCGAGCGTCTTATAGTTGCCGCGAATGTGCACCGGCTCGTCCTCCGGCGAGCCGTCCACCATCGCCATCACCCGGCGCGGCTCCGGCAGAGCCGCCTCCAGGACCTTCCGCTTCTCCACCAGGGTCCTCAGCGCCAGCGGCATCTCCGAAGCCGTTGCGGGAGCCAGGGCCGGGTTGCGCAGCATCCAGTTCAACAGCGCCAACCGCGCCTCCGCATCCGGATCTTGCGCCAGCTTTCCGGTCGCCCAGAGCCGGTCCGTCTCCTGAAACAGAGCCTGCAGCTTGCCTGCCAGCGCCTCGGCGGAGTTCACGGCAGGGTCTTTCAGCAGGGCGATCACCAACGGGTTGGGCGCTTCTGGCAGCGGGCCGCCATCCGAGAAGACGATCCGATCCACTGCCAGGCTACCGCTGCCCCGATCCAGGAATTCGAGATAAGCCCTCTGCCCGATCCACTTGGTGACATCGATGGACATCCAGGTTGGCGTCGTCGGGTTATCTAAATGGAGGTTGAGTCCGCCATAGATGGGCGCGCGGATGCGCTGGAACCCATCTACGATCAGGTTCACCTGTGCATCTTTGCCCGCCATATGGAGCCAGATCCGCCCCTTCGCGAGGGTAAATGTCCGGGACCGGAGCGTACCCTGGAACCTGCCGGAGACGCCTCCGCTATCGGCGACGCCCGGCCCCATCACTCCGGTGAGCCTATTTTTCGCGCTATCCACCAGCAGGGCAGTCCGGCTCGGGGCCGCGCCGAACGCCTCGCCCGTCGTAAACCAGCCGGTATAGTCCGGATGGCGGAAATCCTCGAAGACTTCGATGGACTTCGCATCCTGTTTCGCCTTATCGGCGGCTGCCTGTAACGTCCGTATCAGCGCATCCCGCTTCCCCGGCAGCGAGTCCGGCTTCTCCTCCCCCAGGGTCGCCCAACCATAGAGCGGATCATTGAGGTCCTTCGCTGCGACTTCGTGAACGTACTTGGCCCATGCCTCCGGGACGGACGACGCCTTAAGATTCACCGTTCGTGTCCCCCGCTCCGTACGCTGCGCCAACAGCGTCTCACGGAAGCCCAGCAATGCTTGCGACAGGTTTCCCGCCGTACTCTTTATCCAGAGCGGCTCCATCTGCGTCTGCAGTTCGCGCAGCGCGCGCACGGTCGGCTCGCGCTTCACCGGGGCGGCCACATCCGTGAGTTCATAGCGCGAACTCTTCAGAAACCCCCATAACGCATAATAATCCCGGGTGGAGATCGCGTCGAACTTGTGGTTGTGACAGCGAGCACAGCCGAGCGATAGCCCCAAAAACGCCTTGCTGAATACGTCGATCTGATTGTCCACCCGCGTGGCTTCATCGGCCTGCAGGTCTACCGGGGAGTGCGTGCCCTCGCCCAGCCACCAGAACCCGGTCCCTATCGCGGATTCGTTCCCGCCATCCGTCGGGTTGAGACGCGGTGTAGAGAGCAGATCCCCGGCGACCTGCTCCGCGACAAACTGATTGTACGGGATGTCGGCATTGAACGCCCGAATGACATAGTCGCGATACTCCCACGGCGACGGCTTGTCGAAATCGAACTCATGACCATCGGTTTCGGCATAACGGACCAGGTCGAGCCAGTGCCGCGCCCAGCGTTCGCCATAGTGGGGCGACGCCAGCAGCCGTTCTACGACCTTCTCATAGGCGTTGGGAGAGTTATCGGCAAGAAAAGCGTCCATCTCGGCAGGGGTCGGGGGCAGGCCGATCAGATCGTAGGTGACACGCCGCAGCAGTGTGCGTTTGTCGGCGGGGGGTGTGGGCATGAGATGGTTCGCTTCCAATTTCGCCAGCACGAAGGCATCTACAGGCGTCTTCACCCAGGCACTGTTCTTCACATGTGGCGGGGTTGCAGGCTTTAACGGCTGCCAGGCCCAGTGCTGTTTGCGGGAGGCGATGTCGAAGGGGGCGGCAGGCGAAGGCAGCGCGCTGGAATTGCTGCCCCAGGGCGCTCCCATCATCACCCATTTGCGCAAGAGCGCAAGTTGTGCATCCGGCAGCTTGCCTTTCGGCGGCATCTGCAGGGATTTGTCCTGATAGCTCACCGCCGTCAGCAGCAGGCTCTTCTCCGACTGAGCCCGCTGGACGAGGGGGCCATGCTTGCCGCCCTTATCGAAGGCGGCTCTGCTATCCAGTTGCAGCCCGCCCATCGCCATGTTGTTGGCCCTGGCGTGGCACTGATAGCAGTGTTCGGAGAGCAGGGGCCGGATACTCTTCTCGAAAAACTCCGCTCCCTGCTCCGATGTCGGGCTTCCTGACCGCTTTTCGGAGGGCGTCGCCGTTCCGACGCCCTTACCGGGCTGCGCCGATAGTCCCATTCCCGTCGCGATCAGCATCGCCAATGCCAGTAGGAGCCGAACTCCCAGACGCCCACTCCGCTTTACCCACCTCTGCAAGATCATACCTGCCCTCATACAAGCAAATTCCTTCCTTCTTCCATTGTACCCTACTCCGTTCGGAGCGCAAACGACGTTTTTTCAAACGGCCTCGAAACAAGCGATCACCGATCTCAACAACGGAGGCGCGGGCAAGCAGCAGTCCTCCTTTACGATTGACAAAAGAGAGGACTTTCGACTATACTGGGATTCACGCAACTGACGGTATTTAGTTAGAGGTTGATACTCGCATGCAACGAACCAATGTAAAAAATCTATTAATACAATCATTGAAGCCCAATAGGCTTTTTGTCATGCTCAAAAAGCTCAAAAAACGCCTTATCAAAGATTCCGGAATGCTGTCAAACGAAGCAAACCTGACCTGGCTGAAAGCACACTGTTCTGATTTTTCAACGCTTGCAAGCGCGCTCGATCCCAAACTTTGGGAAGAATCGGAAAGCGTTTCCGAGCAACTGAAGCAACATGCGAAAGAGGTCCTCGATCCCCTGGGATATGATTTTTGGGGGCCAGCCATCTATCCTTTCCTCTATTTCATTACTCGATTTCTAGAGCCAGATTGCATCGTAGAGACGGGAGTCGCAGCGGGATTTTCTTCCTCCGTCTTTCTTACGGCAATCAGAGCCAATGCGAAGGGCAGGCTGTATAGCAGTGATTTTCCCTACTTCAGGCTCCCGAATCCGGACAGGCTGATTGGTATCGTTGTAGAGGAAGCGCTGAAGGCAAATTGGGAATTATATATCGATGGCGATGAAACCAATCTTCCCAAGATACTCGCTCGCATTTCCACCATAGATATTTTCCACTATGATTCCGATAAGAGTTATTCCGGTATGAAATATGCAATACAAACTCTCGAAGGCAAAATGAGTAAAACAGGGATTATTCTCATAGATGACGTTGAGGGTAACTCCTTTTTTCATGACAATATTCAACGTAACCATATTTCGGAGTGGAGAGTATTTGAATACCAGGGCAAATTCATCGGAATGATCGGAGAGCTAACCAGGCGAAGCGCCTGATCCCTATTTCGCCCAGCCTCACCGTGGCAACGGAAACAAATGACCGTAGACAATCTGCTAACTTCCCAAACCGAGGTGGAATCCGCAGTGATCCATGCGAAGAGCTACCCACCTCGTGAACATTTCGACTATCTGGACGGAGTGCGCGCGCTGGCGGCGCTCTATGTGGTAGCGGACCATGCCCGGATACATCTGGTATTGCCGTCGGGCTGGACAAGTCGGCTGACCTTCTGGCTTCAATTTGGGCATTTCGCGGTAGACGTGTTCATCGTTCTCTCCGGCTTTTGTCTGATGCTGCCGGTCGCGCGGGGAGACGGGACCCTCCGTGGCGGCATGAAGGGCTTTCTAGCGCGCCGTGCCCGGCGTATTCTGCCCCCCTACTACGCAGCGGTCGCCCTCTCACTGCTGCTGATCTGGACGCTGATCGGCACGCCAACAGGAACGCACTGGGATGTCAGTCTTCCGGTGAGCGGCAGAGATATCCTGGCGCACCTGCTGCTGGTGCAGGATGCTCTGCCCTTGGTCGACGGGGCAAAGATCAATCATCCGCTCTGGTCGGTAGCGGTGGAGTGGCAAATTTATTTTTTGTTTCCGCTGCTGGTTTCGCTCTGGCAGCGTTTTGGGGGCGCACGCGTGGCGATAGTGACGACGCTGCTCTCCTATCTTGCCGGTGTGGCTGCGGTACGGTATGCGCTTCTGGAAGGAATGCACTTCCAGTATATCGGCCTTTTCGCGTTGGGAATGTTGGGCGCGACGTTCGCTTTCTCTCCGCTGCAAGCCTGGAAGGATCAGCGCGAACATTGGCCCTGGGGCATCATCGCCCTGGGTTCGCTTCTGCTCGCTCTGGGCTGCGGAGTGGTTTGGCGGCATGTTCATGGCATCACGATCTATGTGGATCCTCTCATCGGCGTCAGCACCGCCGCACTGCTGGTGGCTCTCGCGCCCCCAAGGCAAAATCTGCTGAAATCGCTGATGCAGTGGAAGCCTCTTGTCTTCGTAGGCGGTTTTTCCTATAGTCTCTATCTGATTCACGCGCCCTTGCTTCAAGTGGTGTGGCAATACGGAATTCGTCCCTTGCATCCGAAGCCGGTAATCTCGTTCTGGCTGCTGTTGACGGTGGGAACTCTGCTCATCCTCCTGGCCTCCTATCTCTTCTCTCTGCCCTGCGAACGTCCCTTCATCACCTCCCTGAAGCGGGAGAAGCGCCCGGTTCCTGCAACCGAAGAGCACGGCGATCAGACCACTCTGACAGCGCCAAAAGGATAAACAACCGAGAATGCGAAGCCCTCTACCCTTTTAACAACCAAGAAATCCTCCATGAGCGTTTCGCTCATGGAGGATTTCTTTTTCTCATTTCGAATGGGGAGGTTTACTGATGTTTGATGTTGTCGTCGTAGGGCACCAGGATGCTGACCCGCCGGTTGGAGAAGTGGTAAGGGTCCTCGGGCTTGAGCAGCTTGCGATCCGCATAGCCGCGTACGGCGATCACCTGCCCCTGCCGCAAGCCATTGGCCTCCATGGCTCTACGGGCGCTGTTGGCGCGATCCGCAGAGAGCTCCCAGTTGGTATACCCGTTGGCGCCATTGAGCGGATGGCTATCGGTGTGTCCCTCTACAACGACCGGGTTTTTCAAGGTGCTGAGTTCGTGCGCGATGAGAGTGAGCAGGCGTACGGTTCGGGGCTTAAGTTGCGCCTTGCCGGAATCGAAGAAGAGAGACGACTTCTTCTCGATAAGCTCCACGCGCAGGCCTTCATCCGTCATATGCACCTGAACGCTGTCTTTCAGATCGTCGAACTCTGGCGAGTGGCTCAACTGCTTGAGGATGGCATCTTCCACCTGCTTAAACTGCGCCTTCATCTGCTCGGTGGGACCTTTGCCTCCGTCTTGTGGGAGGATAGGGGCCGTTTTACCGGTTTTATTGTCATCATTGGAGCTTAACGGGCTCTTCCCTCCCTTGGTGTCTTTCATGAAGCCCGAGGGATCGCGGAAGTAGGCAGCAATCGCCTCACGGACCGGCTTGTTGAGCCCGATGATCCACATGACGAGGAAGAAGGCCATCATCGCCGTCACAAAGTCGGCATAAGCAACCTTCCACGCCCCGCCATGGTGACCGCTGTCCGAACGCTTTTTCCGCACGACGCGTATGACCGGCGCATTTCCATTATCCATGTGTTATCCTCCTGAGCATCGCCGAATTAAGCGGCCTGCGCCATCTCACGCGGAGCGCCCGTGTTCTTGACCGTGGATTCCATTTCAGCAAAGCTGGGACGCGCTTCCGGATCGATGTTGCGACGCGCAAATTCCACTGCGGTCAGAGGCGCATCCCCCCGAGCGAAGGAGAGTACGGCGCACTTGATACAGGCGAGATACTTCTCTTCCGCAGAGGCAAGCGCTTTGAGCTGGTTGGCAATGGGATTGAACACGCCATAGGCGAGCAGGATGCCGATGAACGTACCGACCAGGGCCGCACCGACTTTGTGGCCGATCTGCTCCGGCGGGCCGCCAATCGCGCTCATGGTGATGACAACGCCGAGAACCGCAGCTACAATTCCAAATCCCGGCATGGAATCGCCCAGTGTCGCGACGATGTGCGCCGGATGCTGGATCTCTTCGTGGGTGGCTTCCAGGTCGATATCCATCATCTCCGCCAGGTCGTAGTTGCTGACAGAACCGGTGACTACCACCTTCATGGTGTCGGCGAGGAAGGCCAGCGCATGATGATTGTTAAAGAAGCCGGGATAGTTCGGAAAGAACTTGCTCTCATGGGGTCTCTCCACATGCTGATCCAGCGATACCAGCCCTTCGCGCCGCGCCATCATAAACAGATCGTACAGCATCTGCAACAGCTCCATATACCGTTCCTTGGTAAAGGGATTGCCTTTGAGCAGGGCGAGCGTACATTTGAACGTGCGGATCACCTCTTTGAGCGGATTGGCGATGAGGACGCTGCCGAACCCCGCGCCGCCAATAATGAGAAATTCGGTGAACTGCATCAGCGCACCCACCTTACCGCCCTCCATAATAAAACCAAGCAGGATGCTGCCGATGACCACTACCAGACCTATAAGCACAAACATGGATATTCCCCCAGTTCTGCGGGGCGGTCTATACGCTCGGGAAAACGTGCCGCTGCGCTCTGCCCCCTACCCCATCTCACCGTAAACGCCCGCCATGAGGCGCGGGTACATTGTAGGATGTTCCGGAGGCTTTCGACAGGGAAGAGCGGTCCCCCGCAGGGTTGCGAGGAGGAAAAACCCGTATTTTTTGCAGGGATTCCAAGCCAGCTTCCCGGCTGGAGGATCTGATAGTGACAACAGTTATACATTGCACATTCCCGCGTCCGGAGGACGCTCGGCCGAAGGCCAGATGAGGCGGGTACAAGGTCGCACCTGCGGTGCAGTCCAAATCTGCTATTCCCCCGCAGATTTCGTTGTGTGCCCGAACTCAATATGGAGCCATGTTTAAGGGATTTGTCTATGAGGTTAAGCAGGCACTTTAGGGAACGGGATGTGTTCTCCCGGCGAGGATGAGGACATACTCTCCCCGAGGAGGGTCGGGAAGAAGCGCGTTCAGCGCCTCGGCAAGTGCGCCGCGAAAGAGGGTTTCTCCGGGCAGAGTGAGGTTGCGAGCAATGACGATCCGGCGTTCCGGCCCCAGGACGGCCACCAACGCCTGGAGGGTCGAGCGCAGATACCGGCGCGTTTCGTACAGGATCAGCGTCCGTGTCTCGCCCGGCAACGCGGCAAAGAACGCTTGTCTGTCCGCCCGTGCACGCGGAGGGAACCCATCGAAGGCAAATCGGCCTGCGGGCAGGCCCGAGACGACGAGAGCGGCCAACGCAGCGCTGGGGCCGGGGACCGGCGTCACCTGAGCGCCCCACGCGAGGGCGGCATTTACCAGCCGGACGCCAGGGTCGGCAAGCGTGGGCGTTCCCGCATCACACACCAGGGCGACGGATTGCCCTGCCGTGAGCACGGCGCGTATCGGCCCGATGCTCTCCGCCTCCCTTTCAGCGGAAGATGCGATTGCCGTCTGCCCTGCGCGCTCTTCCGGAGTCCGCTCCCTCTCCACGGAAACGGATTTCCGACGCGGGCGGTAGGAGATAATCTCCGTCTCGATGGCGTAATGGCTCAAGAGCTTGCGACTGACATGCACATCTTCGGCGGCGATCAGCGCGACCGTCCTTAGCACCTGAAGCGCCCGGAGGCTGATGTCTTCCGGATTGCCAATCGGAGTGGAGACGATATAGAGAATTCCGCACATTGACAGTCACCAAGGAGGGGCAGACCATGGGCCTGCCCCTCGATAGAGCGTGGTTCACCGATGGATCGTTACTACGGTTTGCCGGTCGATCCGGGTGTGGTCGCCCCGGAGGATGTTGCCCCCGGTTTGTTCGTCGCCCCGGCGGGAGAACCTGTGGAAGAGGCTCCGGAGGGCGCCGGTTTCGATGTATCGGGAGCAGGCGTCGGTTTGGGGGGCGTCCCCCCGATCCCCGGCGCGGCGCTGCCGCCGACGGGTACGCTCG
>DATGIG010000586.1:0-6042 GCA_035295825.1 Chthonomonadaceae bacterium
TCAGGCGCGAACGCATAGTATAAAAAGCCGCCCCTCGACCGGGAGGCGGCTTTTTATATGCCTGCTCCTTTTCTATCCCTCCACTGTGAAGGCTGGAATAGACCTGCCGTCTATGTCGGTGAAGACGTACTCATGAGCCAACTGGCCGGAGGTCCAGACCTTACCGGCTTTGGCAGCTACATTTGGATCGGAGGCCAGCGCGACGACCGCGCGCCCGATGTAGAACGGCGTTTCGGATTTGGCGAAATGCCGGTCTTTGGCGATGGCGTCCCGCCAGGTCGCTTCGGTCACGCCGAAATGGTCCAGCATGGCTTCGGAGCGCAGATAGCCGGGCGAAATCGCCAGAGCCGTCACATTGACCTTGCGCAGTTCTTCCGAAAAGGCATAGCCGAGCCGGTTTGCACAGACCTTTGACAGATCGTAGAAGAGATCACCGCGATACCCACAGTTGATGTCATTGACGGGATTGTCTCCGCTGTCGGCAGCGCTGTCAGTGATCTCGATAAGCAATCCCTGCCGGCGCGCGACCATGAGCGGCACGCCGTAGTAGCTAGTGATGATGTGCGCGTGGACGGCGCGCTCCAGCATGAGCAGGCCGTCCTCCAGCGAGCGTTCCCAGAAGGGTTTATCCCACTCGGTCAGCTCGTCGCCGCCCCAGACATCGTTGACGAGCAGATCGAGGCGGCCATCCTGCTCCCGCCGCACGCGCTCGAAAAACGCGCGCACCTGCTCCGGGACTGTATGGTCTACCTGCGCCCAGATTCCCACGCCGCCGCGCGCGGTCACTATCTCCGCCGTCTCCTCGATGGTTTCCGGACGATACGCCAGCGCGAAGGCGGAGCTGCCCTCTGGCCGGGGCGGAATGGTTCTGCTGCGCACGCTGCGCCCCGTGCAGTAGACCGTCGCCCCCGCCTCGCCCAGCATGCAGGCGATCCCCCTTCCCGCGCCCCGTGTCGCTCCTGCCACCACGGCGACCGTGCCTTTGAGAGTCTGCATCCTTGCCTCCTTAACCCCTCACCCCCACCAATCGCCATCGGTGCCTCAACGGTTCGGTACTCCTTCCCCTCTCCCAAAAGGGGCGAGGGGGCTTTGGTTTTTCTCATCCGGTCAAAATTAAAGAGCCGGCTGAGCGCGAAAAGGATACCGTTCCCTTATCCCCTCGATCCTGATTTTCTATCCGGTTACCAGAGGTATGGCACAAACCGGAATTTCACCCGGGTCATATACTCCGCATACCCCGGCAGCTCTGCCCGCAATATGCGCTCTTCCAGCACGGCGCGTATCGCCACCATGCCCACGAGGGTCAGCCCGAAAAGCAAGCCGTACACAGAGCCCAGCAAGAGGGCGGTTCCCAGCAGGAAGAGCAGGAAGGCGGCATACATGGGATGCCGCACGTAGCGATAGGGGCCGGTGGAAACGACCGTCTGCCCCCGCTCTTTCTGCAGGCGCACCACGGACGAGAGATATGTGTTTTCCCGGAAGGTCAGGAAGAAGAGCGCAAACGAACCCAGCAGGATGAGTACTCCCACCCCCTGCAGCCAGACCGGCATCCGCGACCAATGAAAGCGAACGGCGTCCAGGGGCATCAGGATCATCCAGGCCACGAAGAGGACCCCGGAGGCAAGCAGAACGACCTTGTCCCAGGCATTCTGATCGGATCGGAACCCCCGCATGCGCTCCTGCAGCAGCTCGGGATTGTGCCGTAGCAGCCAGAAAGAAACGCCCAGCACGAAGCTGGAATATAAAAGCAGAAAGACCCAGCCTGCCGCCCAGGCGGATGTGCCGGCCGCAAGAAACAACGCCAGGGCAAGACCCAGGAACAGGACAACGCACTGTCCCACGAGCTTTGCAATGCTGACATCCATGATAAGATCACTTTGCCAGGAGCGTTCCGCCTCGCGGGAACAGGAAGTCAATCCTCACGGAGGGGGCGGACGACCGTCTCGCCATCCGGCTCGATGAGCGGGTGGTGATAGATGTAGGGCGGCTCTAAAACGGCACGCTGGGCCTCCGTCAGCTCGGAAGTCCACTCCGGGAACTCGCTGCGGTAGTAGCCGCCTGCGAAGTGGAGGTATTTGGGCGAGAAGCGATAGAGCAGCGAGCGCCGCTCCTGCTTGCCGCGCCAGGGCAAGGTGCCGTGCGTGGTCGCCTCGTTGAAAATCAGCAGGTCGCCCGCCTTGCAGGGTATGTGCCGAACGGCGTCCTGCTCCGCTTCCCACTCCAGGATCTCGCGGGGGCAGGGATAGTTGGCCTTGTGGCTGCCGGGGATACAGCAGAAGCCGCCATCACCGGGATTCACGTCCGCCAGTTGGTACTGCAGCACGACCATGCCACAGCGCATCCGTCCGTTCTTGTAGGTGTAGTACTGCGCGCCGTCGAAGTTGTTTCCCGGACCATGCAGGATCAGGCCCTCCGCTCCCGCGCCGCCGCAGAGCAGGAACGGCTCGTGGTCCAGTCGCCAGCCGCGACCGAGCATCGTGTTCAGGTAGGGAAGTGTCTTCGGGTGGGCCAGCAGCGCGCGGAACGGTTCGCACCAGGGATGCTCCCAGGTGAGCATTCCGGTGAAGATGCCGCGCTTGCGCTCTCCGCGCAGCGTGGTCGAGTTGCCGATATTCGAGTTGCCGTCCTCTCCCTGCTTCTCGCGGTTGGCATCGAAGGCGGCATTGAGCCGGTCCACCTCTTCCGGGGTCAGGAAGTTGCGCACGAGCAGATAGCCCTGCACATCGAACAGATACTTTTCGCGGTCATTCATATACACACTCTCCGGGAGGTCAGGATGAGAGAAATTGTCCCTGCGCGCTCATTTCTCCATGGTGCGAGCCGTTGCCTCCTGCCTTTCAGATGGAATGAGAGCCGCGGGCAGGGTTTAAATGCTCCCGACGCGAACTAGAGGATGTGACGCCGTCATTACGATCAAGAGAGGGGACCAGCCGGCAATAAGCTCTATGCTGCTCATTCAATTTCATGCCCTTGCGATACCGGGCGTTCTGCTGCTGGCCTTCTGCGTACTCTACAGCTATCAGCGCAGCCGGTTGACCGTGCGCCGGGCTATCCGTGGCCTCGTGGGCGCGCTGCTGCTGGCATTTCTCAGCCAAGTGGTGAGCACCGTCCTGGATTATGAAGTAAATCCGCTCAGCCAGTGGCTGGTGCCTTCCCTCTGTTTCGGCTGCGTGTTGGCAGGTATAGACTACAAGAAGCTGAGGCGTGATGAGAAGGCGGTGGCCGGCGTCCTGACCTTTCTGATCGCTTTCTCCGGCCCTTTCCTCAGTATCGAGTACCTGGAAATCTTTCAGCGCGGCCGGTTTACAGGCAATCCGGACTATACCCGGCAGCTGTGTCCTATACAAATGAAGCATAACCTGAAATCCCTGCAAAAGCAACTGGCGGAGGTCACCGGCCAGACGGACACAGATTATCCGGCAGGGTGGCTGGCCGACTCGGCCGTCATCGGTCTTCTCCCGGTAGAGATGCAAGCCTACGACAGGAAGGACAGCGCCGTCCTTTCAAACGATATTGTGACATACTGGCATTCGTGGTACACAAACATTTATGGGGTGCAGCATCGTATCGAGTATGGTCTCTGGTATCCTGGCGGGCCGCTAAAAGCCGCCATTGCACAGGTGTCATGGAAAGTCCGCAACCCCATCCGCTGATGTCGAGAAGACGACAGGTATTCACCCTGATCCTGGTCATTGTGGTGGCCGTGGGGATCCTGATTCGCTTCGTGCGCGCCAGCCTCCGCCCGCAGTTGATGGAGCGGGCGACCCGGATCATGGGAATGCAGGGGGCGGACAGCATCGGATTGGGCTGGCTTTCCGATCACGAGCGGCTGGCGCTGCGCACCCCCTCCACGGGCCTGCCTGAGTTGGTATGTCTGGATATGGCGCGCAAGCAGGTCCGACCTCTTGCCGCCGTCAATCCGATCTTTCAGACGCTGACGCGGTTAAGCTACGATAAGAAGCTTTCTCCCGATGGAAAGTGGCTGCTGGTGCAACAGGAAGTATCCGGATCGAATCCTCCTTACGACAGAGTGGTAGCCCTCTCGCTGGACGGCAAGCGGCGGGTGATTTCCCGCCTGACCGCAAAATATCCCACCCTGCTCTGGTTTTCCGACAGCAAGCGCTGGATCGAGTGCGTTACCGATAAGATTATCCTTCACTCCCTGGATGCGCCAGGCCGCTCACGCTCCGTACCGATCGTCCATACGGAAGACGTCGCTCCGCCCTACCTGTTCGACCCTGCCAATGCCTGTCGCATGGGCCCCACTGACCAACTCGTAACCTATCACTGGTACCATGAGGAACCTGACCCGACCCTGGTCCTCTACATGGCCGATCTGCGCGCCGAGCCGGTCAAGCCGCGCGCGGTGATCATTCGCGTTCCCACGGGCGTATCTGTCGAGACGGTCAGCGTCTCTCCGGACGGCCAGCGCGTCGCCTGGAAATGGTTCTTCTGGAACCTGAGCATGCTGCCCGCCTTGCTGCGGCATTGGATGCCCTCCCTGGCAGCCCCGCATCCCACGACCGAAATCTGGGTCAGCCGGCTGGATGGCAGCGACCTGCACGAAGTCGGGCAGATCAACGACACCTATCCCAACCATCAGCCCAACGACTTGGATTGGACTCAAGATAGTAAGCGCCTTCTCTTCTCCGTGGACGATGCCCTCTACAGCGTCCCCGCCGATTGAGACAAAGGAAACGGCCGGCAGCAGTCCCTCCCAACGTGGTGGCGCACTGTCCTAGCGTCGCCAGAGCTCCGGAAAGTGACATCCCATGCCTCAGATCGAGCGGACCTCTGGGAAGACCAGTCGAGCGTCTCTGGCTTAACAACCAGTTGCGCCACCTGCTGGAGACGATGCAGGCCACCGAGAAGCGCCTACTGGAAATCGAGAATAACGCTCCTGAAAAGTCATAAGTTTGTCGCCTGAAACCCCTTGAAGAGTATGGTATACTCTATTTATACTCTTTCTGTTTGCCGGAGGTATTTGTATGGCAAGCCTGACCGTTAAACGACAGAACTTCAACGTCACGCCAGAAGAAGAGGCCGAGCTTCAGCGATTGCGCGAAGTCCTGGCCGCACCCAGCATCAAAGATGCCCTACTCCGTGCGACACGTATTTTGCTTACGCTGACGCAGGAGGTTCAGGAAGGCAAGCGCATCTATAGCGCGGACCGCAATGGCAACCAGACCCGCCTTCTGCTTCCAGATATAGAGGCGGCCCAGACGACAGCCTGGAAGTATCTGGCTCCTCGCCCGCATTCCTGGAAGCGACAGTTCTTTGTGAAGGGTCGGCGGCTTACAGCGGCCAATGTCTGGTACGACATGCTGGCTAACCAAATGACACCGGAAGAGGCCGCTTACAACTGGGACCTGCCGCTGGAAGCCATTGAAGAAATCATCCGCTATTGCGAGGAGAACCGGGACCTGATCGAGATGGAGGCGGACGAAGAGAAGCGCTTCCTGCAGGAGAAAGGCGTACCGCTCACACCGGATGTCCACGCATGAGGCTGCTTTTGGATGAGGACTCCCAGGGCAAACTGCTAGTGCAGCGACTGCGCGAAGCCGGTCATGATGTGCTGACTGTCTCCGACACCGGATTAGAGGCTCACACAGATGCTGAGGTGTTCGCCTTCATCAAGCGAGAGGGGCGTGTCCTGCTGACCCGCAACGTGAAAGATTTTTACGCTCTGCAAGAAGCCGATGCCGACCATGCTGGTATTCTGGTAGAGCATCAAGACAAAAATCCCTCCAAAAACCTCTCTCCCGCCGCTATCGTGCGGGCAATCTCCAACATTGAAGCCAGCGGCTGGGAGATTACCGGACAGTTCGTCAGCCTGAATGCCTGGACATTTATCCTGCCAACGGAGATTGGTACGACGGAAGAATCTACCTAAAGGTACCGTTATGCAAAAATCCCTCGCCTGGCGGTGCTGCGCTGTCTTCGGGTATCCTGATAGGACGAGGAGGCGAGGACACCCGGCATGACGCAGGTGGGGGACGAGAGCCTGGCGACGTGTAGAGAAGCCGAGACCGAAGCGGAAGG
>DATGIG010000587.1:0-9308 GCA_035295825.1 Chthonomonadaceae bacterium
AACTTCTTCGGCGACGCCCTCCGCGACGCCCTCGACCCGCGCCTGCGGCAGTAAACCGATGTCCTATCAGGTCTTCATCAGCTACTCATCGCGCAATAAAGCGACCGCCGACGCCATCGTGGAGCGCCTGGAGAGGGAGCATATACCCTGCTGGGTTGCGCCCCGCGACATCAGTCCGGGATCGGATTGGAGCGCCAGCATCATCGAGGCGCTCAACCAATGCCGGGTGATGACCCTGATCTTCTCCGCCGCCTCCAACGCCTCGCCGCAGGTGAAGCGCGAAGTGGAGCGCGCCATCCACAAAGAGATCGAGATCGTGCCGTTCCGGATCGAGGATGTGCCTCTCTCGGCCCACATGGAGTACTTTATCAGCGCCTGCCACTGGCTGGATGCGCTCACCTCCCCGGTCGACCCCCACATCGAGAAGTTGGTCCCGGCCATTCAAAAGCTGCTCGATCCGACACCGGGCATTAGCCCGCCTGTCGGCGCGCTGCCCTCCGACCTCCCGTCCTCCGCCCTGCCTGCGGCGCCGCCCAACAACCTGCCGACACAACTGACAAGTTTCATCGGGCGCGAACGCGAGCGGCAGGAGGTGGAAACGCTGCTGGGGCAGTCGAAGCTATTGACCTTATCGGGCATCGGAGGAACCGGCAAGACCCGCCTGGCGCTTCAAGTGGCGGAGGAGGCGCTGACCTCCTATCCGGAGGGGGTGTGGCTCGTGGAGTTGGCCGCCGTTCAAGAACCGGATCTGGTCCCCCAGGAGGTCGCCCTGGTCCTGAAGGTACGCGAGGAGGCAGGCAGTACACTGACCGAGATGCTCTGTGAGGCGCTCAAACCGAAGCGGATGCTCCTGTTGTTGGACAACTGCGAACACCTGCTCCGCGCCTGTTCCCGACTGGCATACGCTCTGCTCAAAGCCTGCCCCAACCTGCGTATTCTCGCCACCAGCCGGGAAGCGCTGAACCTTGCGGGCGAGACCGTCTTTCGTGTGCCGATCCTGGGCGTGCCCGCCCCGGCGCAGTTCGAAAACCCTCGTACCCCCGCGACGACGCTGCAAGCCTATGAAGCCGTCCGGCTCTTTGCGGATCGTGCCCGGCATGTCCAGCCGGCATTCGCCCTGAACGCGGCGAATACCGTTACCGTGGCGCGGCTGGTCCATCAACTCGACGGCATTCCGCTGGCAATCGAACTGGCGGCGGCGCGGGTGCGGGCCATGACGGTGGAGAAACTGGCGGAACGCCTCGACGAGCGCTTCAAAATCCTGGCAAGCGCCAACCAATCCGTCCCCACACGCCAGCAGACCCTCCGCGCCCTGCTGGATTGGTCGTTTGACCTGCTCTCGGAACCGGAGGCGGCGCTGTTCGCACGCCTCTCCGTCTTTGCGGGCGGCTGGACGATGGAAGCCTGTGAGCAGGTGTGCGCCACGCCGGACGGGAGCGCAGGAGTCCGGATCGAGGGCTGGGAGATCCTCGACCTTCTGATGGCGCTCACCGATAAGTCGCTGGTGGTTTATGACGAAAGAGAGGGCGAAGGGCGCTACCATTTTCTGGAATCGGTGCGGCAGTACAGCAGAGACAAACGTGCAGCGGACCCCGAGGGCGACCTCTATGCGGTGCAGCACCGGAATGCCTATCTGGCCCTGGCGGAGGAGGCTGCGGCGCGGTTGCAAGGCGTCGGCCAGGTGGAAGCGCTGAACCTGCTGGAGCGCGAACACGACAATCTGCGCGTCGCCCTCACCTACGCGCTGGAGCACAGGGAGGACCTGCACGATGCGGCTCTGCGGCTCTGCGTCGCCCTCGGCTCCTTCTGGGAGATCCGCGGCCACTTTGCGGAGGGGCGCGAACGCCTGGCGCAGGTACTGGAGGCGATGGAGGGGCAGGCCCCGCACACCTTACTGGCGGCGGCGCTGGATAGGGCGGGCATGCTGGCATGGAACCAGGGCGATTTTGGGGTTGCCCGGCGGTATTTTGAGCGGAGCCTGGCCCTGGCCCGCCAGTTGCAAGATCGTCCCGCACTCGCTTCGGAGGCCGCGCACCTGGGCGACGTCGCGTATGCCTGGCACTTATATGAGGCCGCACGGGCGTTTCAGGAGCGGGCGCTGGCGATCCGCCTGGGGCTGCCTGGCAAGCCGGAGATCGTCGTTTCGTACACGAATCTGGGCAACCTCGCCCTGCAGGAAGGGGATCTGAATACCGCGCGCTCCTACTACGAGCAGGGATTGGTGGAGGCGCGCAGAGCGGGCAGCCAGCGGGATATCGCCCTGCTGCTCAGTAACCTGGGGATCGTCGCGACCGGAAGAGAGGATTATGCGCTGGCGGGATCCCTATTTGAGGAGAGCCTGGCCCTGAAACGCGCCCTGGGAGACCGGCGCGGGATCGCACAGACTCTGGAGAACCTGGCCATTCTCCAGCACGATCAGGGGCATCTACAAGCCGCAGCCCCGCTCTACATCGAGGCGCTGGAATTGGCTGAAGCTCTGGGGGACAGATTCAATGTCGCTATTCTCCTGGAGGGCATCGCCTCGCTTTGGGCGGATGAGGAGCAGTGGGAGCAGGCTGTCCGGCTCTATGCGGCGACAGAGGCGCTCCACACCGCGCTTGGCGTCCCGATACCCGCACCGATCCTGGAGAAGCGGGAGGGATTCCTAAGTATGGCGAAAACCGTATTGGCAACGCGCGCCTATGAGGTCGCCTGGAGGGAGGGCGTGGAACTCTCCTTTTCCCAGGCGGTTGCCTATGCGCTTGTGACGGCGGCGCGTTAAAATGAGATCTGGGTGCGGATCTATTTGCGGCGACGGAGCTTCCAAAGCGCCACGCCGATTAGCCCTCCGGCAAAGAGCGCGATGCTGCCCGCCTCCGGAGCCGAATCGGAGGGCGGATCGGCGCTGACGTCGAAGATAAACTCCGAATTGCCCAGGTCCGTGTTGTCCGATTTCTTGTGCAGGTCAAGCGTCCACTCGACCTGAAAATCCGGGATGGGATTGGGGAAGCCGCCGTCGGTTGCGATGAATTGGAGGTCCCCCAGGAGGCTCGCACCACTGGCGATATCCACCGGTCCGTTCTGCGTTAACAGTCCACCGGGCTGCGGATTGATGATGATAGTGCCGGAGGGATTGGTAAAGAGCGAGAGACTATCACTTACCGCGACGATGTCAAAGCTGAAATCGTTGGTAAGCTGGTAGGGCGCTCCTGCATTCGGATCTCCGCCCGCCGCAAAGACGAGGCCGCCGCCCCCGGGTACCTGGTAGCCTTTGTGCCCCAGGGTGAGGAATTTGGCTTGCAACTGGGCGTGTGCCGGAAGCGAGGACATCAGCGCCAAGCCGACGAGAGCCATTCCAAGCATGAGGATGTTACGCAATGTCATGGTCCTTCTCCTATAATACGTCTTGTCACGCCGTTTATTGCGGAGCCATAGTGAAGGCTTTTGTGAGGGGGAACTGCAATATTTATGCCATATTCCTTGCCGGGTAGCTTTCCGGGAGATCTTTTCAGGAAGGCGCATCGCTCACATCTTCGCTTCGAGAGCGTACAGGGAGACAGGCGTATCAGCAATCTGTAGCGTAGTCCGTAAGCCCCTTACAGCGCCCTCTTTTTCCACGCCTGCGTGAGCAGGGAGAAGCGGAGAGGGTGTCGAATCATCGCACCAAAGGGAGCAGAGTCGCCGGTGCGGTTCGCAGCGGCAAGCAAAAGGGAGGAAACCATGAAGACGCTAAGAGTGGCCGTTCACGGCGCCGGTTGGGTCGCCGGAGAGCATATTCGATCCTACCAGAAGAACCCGCACGCGCGCGTTACGGCGATCTGTAGCCGGCGACGTGAATCGGCGCAGACCAGGGCCGATGAGGCGGGCCTGAGCGATGTGGCGATCTATACGGACTACCATGCGCTGCTGGCCGATCCGAATGTGGACGCCATCTCGATCTGCACCCCGCCGAACTTCCATCCGGAGGAGACCATCCTGGCGGCGAACGCGGGCAAGCACCTCCTCATCGAGAAGGCGGTCGCCAACGACCCCGCCGGCCTCCGCGCCATGACGGAAGCCGTCCGGAAGGCCGGGGTCAAGACGGTCGTCAGCTTTGTGCTGCGCTGGAACCCTCAGTTCCAGTGGATAGATCGCATGCTGGATGAGGGCGCATTGGGACCGCTCTTCTATGCGGAAGTGGACTACTGGCACAATATCGGTCCCCAGTATGCCCAGTACCGGTGGAATATCTATAAAGAGGTCGCCGGCTCCGTCTTCCTCTCCGCCGGCTGCCATGCCGTGGATGCCCTGCGCCACTTCGTCCGCGATGAGGTCACGGAAGTCACTGCCTACGCCAACAAGCGCAACCCCGAGTATGAGTACGACACCAACGTCGTGGGCATCGTCAAGTTCGCGGGCGGAGCCATCGGCAAAGTCTCCGCCTCCTTCGATGTGAAATCTCCCTATGCCTTCAACATCGACCTGCTGGGGGAGAAAGGGAGCATCCGCGACAACCGTATCTATTCTCAGGAGTTCTTCGCAGGTCAGACCGACTGGATCACGGTCCCGACGATCCGTCCCGACAGTGGGGATGTGCGGCACCATCCGTTTGATGGGGAGATCAACCACTTTGTGGAGTGCGTCCTCTACGACCGCGACTCCTTCGTAGACCTGGCGGATGCCGCCAAGACCCACGAGATCTGTTTCGCCCTAGATCGTAGCGCCTCCGAAGGCCGCCCGGTAAAAATCGCCGAAATTTAGAGTGCCTGGTCAGACGGGCTTAACGCTTCCTCTGTAGGAGAGTAGCATTGAACGGAGCGAGGATATGGCAGCCGAAGCGATTCAAACGATTTATACGCAATTTTCCAACCAGTACCGGATTCAGGGTGGACTCGTGATAGATCGGAGTGGAGAAATGGCAGGACTACGCGGATACTACAGCATCATTCAATATTGCCCGGATGCCGCACGTGCCGAGGTGGCCAATGTTGGCGTGGTGCTATTCTGTCCGGAATGCAAGTTTTTGGACGCCAGGGTTTCGGAAAGGAACGACCGCATTGCCCGCTTTTTTGGGCGTCGTAGTTTCGACCCGGAACAGGTCAACAACGCCAAGCAGGCCCTTGTCAACAGATTGCGCGTGGAGCGCGACTACTTCCTGACGCCGGAAGACCTGACCCACTTCGCACAGACTCGCGCCAATGAGATCGTCTTGACGCTCCCACGTCCCATGCAGGTGGAGGATCCTGTCAGTGACCTCAACGCGCTCTTTCTCGAACTGGTAAACGATAGACAAGCGCAGACACCTTCCCTCCGCAAATTGGAGGAGATCAAAGCGAAACCAAGCAAACTCAGCCTAAAACCCGTAAGGAAGTAACCTCTATGTCAACAAGCGTCATTGATCTCTGGCCGGAGGATTTGCGAGTGCCTGATGAGACAACTCCTGCCCTTTTGATGCGACAGCAGGCTGAGTTACTCGGGCAACGTACAAAAGGTCGTGTGGAAGCCGAAGTCATCACGCAAGCCTTAGAAGGTGGTCGCCTGGCGCATCATTTTCGCTTAAAGGCAACGGCACTGGGAGGATATGTGCATAGCCTGTTCATTGCTGTCCACAACAAAAACCATCCCTACCCGGTCACCGTGGAACAGGTAGTTCCGCGAAGTGCAACGCAAGGTATCGATCCCATCTTTATCTGCAACAGCGAGCAGGAACTTGAGCAGGTATTGCGGGATCTGTTCGCTTCCTCGGAAATACGCAACGCCGTCGAGTCGCTATTGGCAGCCTGACAAAATATGCGGAGATACCTTGATGCCAGGGTGTACCTTCAGTGAGCACTACACCGGTCCCCAGTATGCCCAGTATCGGTGGAATGTCCTCAAGGAAGTGGCCGACTTGGTCTTCTTCCCCGCCGGCTGCCATGCCGTGGATGCCCTCCGACACTTCGTCCGCGATGAGGTCGTGGAAGTCACTGCCTACGCCAACAAACGCAACAAGGCCACCCCGTAAAGATCGAAGAGATTTAGAGCGCCCAACCAAACGGACGATACGCTTCTTTAACCTCTGCGGTTCTCTCAATCGCTTCGATGATCGTATGTCCGTTATTTGGCATCCCAGGGACGTTTTTGGTATCCCTGTCGGATGCCAAAAATTTTTATCAGTAATTGCAGGAAAATAGCGTTCCTATACGGAATATACAGAAGCAGAGCCTTTAAAAACGGCAGTTTATGCCGAGAATAGGCTCGTTCTTTACCAGAACCTATCCTTGTTGGGAGAAGAAATCGCAACGCGTCAGCAATAGGCTTCAGCCTTGACGTGCGTTCTATCCTGACAGACGCTCAAACGCAGGCTGAACGGATTCCGTCGGTTTTGCGGCGGTCGAAAGGAGAGTTCTGGTGGCACTTGAGAATGCGGGTTTAACGAAGATAGTCCGCGCACAGATCGCGCGGCGCAGCATTGATACGTCCCTGCTGTCCATCAATGTCATCGGGGGTGTGGTACATCTGATCGGCGTTCTGCGTCCGGTACGTGGCAACCCGAATATTGATCTGACAGAGGAGATGAACCACATCAGCACGATCCTGCGTCAGAAAGGCGCCAGAGAAGTGGTCTGGGATGTCTCGTTACGTGTTTAGCACCCTGGCCATTCGGTATGCGAAAACACCTATTCGCGGTTCGAGCCGGAATGCTGGAATTCTTGTGCCCCAGGGGAAGTTACCGTTTGGTATTTTTCATAATCCCGTAGATCGAGGAAT
The DNA here is from genome assembly GCA_035295825.1 of Chthonomonadaceae bacterium. Taxonomy (GTDB): domain Bacteria; phylum Armatimonadota; class Chthonomonadetes; order Chthonomonadales; family Chthonomonadaceae; genus DATGIG01. The sequence continues at coordinate 6,709 of DATGIG010000587.1, forward strand.
TGCGAAATGCCAATACTTTTGGTAATCAGGCGGAGAATGCTCTCCGCCTCCGCCTGGGTCAGATTTCGCGCCAGAACGTAAAACTCATCTTCCTGTTTGCCCATCTGCGCCCTCACGTGATAGATATCCTCGCGCCGGTCGCTATCTGCTTCCAGGTGATACCATTCGATACACGACGCATTCGCCAGATTGATCAATTTTCCTTCCATCGTTCGAACCCACATCACGTTTCTCCTTTTTTGAGCGTCACGGGAGAAGGCCACACATGCGGAACGCCTCTATCTCGATCGCGCGATTGCAAAGTGCGCGGGAGAGGAGGCGTTATCCTCATGCGTATTTGAAAGGGCGACGGAGCCTATATGAGCAACCTAATCCGAAGAGAGTATACCACATTTTGGCATGCGATTTATATAAGCATACTATTTGTTATATATTTCACTTGATAGGATTTTGCTGGGTATATTTATTTTATTTAATATTCATGGAACTTTTGGATAACTCGCGCTGTCCATAGGGCGTACAGTAATCAGGTGGACAGGCGAAGGCTGACGCCCATCTGTTAGTTCAGACTGCTCCATCCAACCTGCAATGGCTTGCGAAGGAGGGGGCTATGCATCCCTTGATTCTGCTGGCAATCACCATAGTGAGCGTAGTCGGAGTCCTCCCGCTGATTATCCGCAGTTTCCTCCGCAGTGTAGAAGCGGGGGAGATTCGCCTGGTGCGTGGGATGGACGGCGCGCTTAAAATCTATCGTGGCCCGTGTAAAGCGATGGTCGTACCCCTGTTGACCGTCACTTCGGTAGTCCCGGCACAGGCCATCAATGTGGACATAGAAATCACCGACCAGACCGCCGATCTGGATGTCAATGCACGCCCTGCGCCGATCAAAGTCACGGTGAAAGCATCGGTTATCGTTAGCGTCGGCGAGAACGATGACATGGTGAATACGGCGGCGAACCGCTTCTTCTCCAAGCCGCCGGAGGAACAGCTTACCACCTTGACGGACCTCCTCTCCTCTGCGGGTCGCCGTGCGGTCAACCTGCTGAGGCACGATCAGCTTTTTAATGCGCGCAGCACCCCAACGCCCCGCTCCATGGCGCTGACCGCACCGGGAACGCTTGGGCTGGGAGTGCCAGCGGTGCAGACCAATGATGACGAACTGGCGGTAATTATCAAAGAGGCCTGCTCTCGGGAACTGCTGGATCTGGGGCTCTCCTTCAATAGCCTCAACATCAAAGCGGTCGTGAGCGAGGTTGCGAACGCCCAGAGGCGCGAGTCGGGCGCCCGCGCCAAGGCCAGCGCCGACGTCGTACAGGCACAGGAGGCGCAGCGCGCCCGCATCGCCCAACTGGAAGCAATGCAGAAGATCAATGACCAGGAGCGCGCATTAAGAGTGCAGATGGCGTCCAATGGAGCCTCGGTTGCCCATGCAGAAGCCGAAAAACAGGTTGCCGTGCGGGGGCAGCGTGAAGCGGAATTGGCGGCAAGCCAGATTACCCAGGCCCGCGCGGATGCCGAGCGGAACATCATCCAACAGAGAGCCGAAGGAGAGGCGCAGGCCGCACGTATTCTCCTGATCGCCGGGGCGGAAGCCCATGCCATCCGCCAAAAGTCGCAGGCTTTAATTGAGGCAGGGCAGGGCTACTTCGACCTGCGCCGCCTGGAGTTGGCCCCAGCACTGACCCACGAAGTGGCAAAGGCGCTCTCCCATGGGCTGTGCGTCAACTTCGGCGCCAGGGGCAGCAACGGACAGAGTGCGACGGGATCCGGTTCCAACGACGTGTTGCGCGTCGTACAGACTCTGATGGCCGCTCGAATCATCACGCGCAACAATGGCAGGGGTAACCCCCCTGCCCACAACGCCAGCGAACTGCCGCAAATCTCATAACGGTTCTCATTCCGAAAGCGTTTATGCCAGACAGAGAGGCAGGCGACAAGCACAAAAATCCAGTCAATCTCGCATGAGATGACTTTTCAAAGGAGCATCCAGAAGATGGAAGACAACACCACACCATCGGGCAAACGACCCCGGAAATTGAAGGAACCCTTCGACAAGAGCCACCCTTATCACCCGGGCTATACCGGCGACAATCCGCGGGGCGTCGCGAACGGCGCTGTCGCCATTGTCCCGCAGGCTGCGCCCCCGCCCATTCCCATCGTTACAAAAGGACAAAAGTACGTCGCGCCATCCGGTCGGCACAGCCAGCAAACGCATCGGCGGGCCGAGGAGCGCGCTACTGCGCTGGGACATACCACCGAGAAAGAACTGCATGCGCATGACCGAGGCGTTGTGAGCGCAGAACTGAACCGCCAAGCGGAGCAGAAACTGAAACAGCAGACGAACCAGCAGAAGGCACGCAACGCAGCACAGAAAGTAACTGCGCCAGAGCCCGAGCCAGAGAACAAGCAGAGCTAAAGGAGAAGATCATGGACCATATTCTATTCTGGATTATCGTCGGCATCGTGGCGGGGCTGCTCGCCAAAATGGTCGTTCCGGGTGAGGGACCGGGGGGCATCCTCGGCGACCTGATCGTCGGCGTCGTCGGCGCGTTCCTGGGCGGCTGGCTGTTTACGACCTTCCTCGGCCATAGCTACGGCGG
>DATGIG010000588.1:0-11492 GCA_035295825.1 Chthonomonadaceae bacterium
TGATCCGTCTCCGCCTTGCCGCTGCTATGGTAGTGGACCTGGAGCACGATGTCCGCGCCCTTCGGCAGCAGCATCCCGACGCCATCGGGCAGCAGGCGCGGCATATTGCCGGGCGCCCAGCCGCCGAGCGTACCGGAGGGCATGGTGCCGATGCCGCCGTAGGAGGAGTAGCCCCCCTGCCCATCCTTGTTCGCTGCTTCCAGTTGCCGTGCCTTCCCGCTGTTATCCAGGTAGGAGATGACATGATGCACAACCTTGGCATTGCCGGGGCGCACTTCCGCCGCCGCCACATAGCGATCTTCCGTAAGGCCGGTGGGCAGCACAAAGCAGCGATAGATGTCGCCGCCCTCCGCCCGCATCGTGTAGGATTTCGGCATGGTCAGCACCAGGTCCGGTTTGCCCAGCGTCCAGCCCTGGGCAAACTTCGGGGTGGGCGGCAGGTCCGAAGCAGCGCCCTCCGCTGCGCCCTCGTCCGCCCACTGCTTGAGGACGCCGATCTGATCCGCCGTCAGCTTATGCTCGTCCAGAAACTCGCCATGCGATTCGGCGTGCCAGGGCGGCATATAGTGCGATTGGGTGACGGCGGCGAGCTGGTCGGCCCGCTTCTTGGCATCCTGATAGCTGAGCAGCGCAAACGGCGCGACCTCGTCGGGCCGATGGCAGCCGGAGCAGTTGGCATACAGGATCGGGGCGATGTCCTTGGTATAGGTGAGCGTGCCCTTCGGTTTCGGAGTATAGGCGGCGGTATTCCCGTCCGCGCGGGCGGTTCGATGCGTCAGGGCGATGGCCCCGGCGAGCGCGCCGGTCAGGGCCAGCGTCGTCAGGAAAAGCGCAGGTCGTTGAATTCTCATCTACGAATGCCTCCGGAGTGTTGCGTCATAGTAGTGTACCTGAACATACGGCATCGGGGCGTCGCCCCGAATGTTTTCGGCATGTGCGCCGTCTGGCGGCGCGTGGTGTGTTAGCGTCGCAGCAGCGTCATCCGCATTCCATAGCGGGGACGGAGCGTGACGACCGGTTGCATGGCGACCCGATGGCCCGGAACGAGGCGCATCCGCCACTGTTGGGCCAGCGTCGCAAGGAGCAGAATGCCCTCCATCCAGGCGAAGCCCTCGCCGATGCAGATGCGCGGGCCGCTGCCGAACGGGTAGTAGGCGAACCGGGGGCGGGCCTCCTGCGCCTCCGGCGTCCAGCGTTCGGGATCGAAGCGGAACGGGTCGGGAAACCAGCGCGGGTCGTGATGGGTGACATACTGGCTGAGCATACAGATCGAGCCGGCAGGAAGGAGATACTCCCCGATCCGATAGTCGTTCCGCACACGCCGTCCGACGACCCAGGCGGGCGGATAGCGGCGCATGGATTCGGCCAGCACCATCCGCGTGTAGGGCAGTTGCGGTACGTCCTCGTCGGTGGGCAGGCGGCCCGCCAGCACCCGATCCAGTTCGGCGTGCAGCTTCGCCTCCGCCTCCGGGTTTTGCGAGAGCAGGTACCAGGTCCAGGTGAGCGCGTTGGCGGTAGTCTCATGCCCGGCGAGGAAGATGGTCATCGCCTCATCGCGCACCTGCGCATCGGTCATGCCTTCGCCGTCGCCCAGCTCATCCTGCGCCATGAGCAGCATGGAGAGCAGGTCGCCCCGGTCTCTGCCGTCCTCACGGTGTTCTCGGATCATCCGGTAGACGGTGGCGTCCAGCCGCTGCCGGGCGCGCTGGAACCGGCGGGTCATGGGGACCATCAGCGGCTCCAGTTTGCGGGCGAAGGGCAGCATCATCCAGTTCATCATCCGCATGGATTCGGAGATGGCCTCCCCGATCTCGCGGGTCTCGGAGGCGACATCGGTATCGAAGAGAGTCTTGCCGACGATGCCCAGCGTCAGCCCCATCATCTCTTCGGAAATATCGTAGGGAACGCCCTCGCGCCACTGCTCCCGCTGCGCCGCCGCTTTTTCCACCATCACCGCGCCATAGGCAGCGATGCGCTGCCGGTGGAAGGCGGGCTGCACCAATTGCCGCTGCCTGCGGTGAAATTCGCCCTCGCTGGTGAGCAGCCCCTCACCGAGCAGGCGCTTCGAGAGCTCCAGTCCGCGCCCCTTGGCGAAGTTGCGGTAGTCGGTGACCAGGATGGCGCGGATCCACTCCGGGTCGTTGACCAGGTAGTAGTCCTGCGCCCCCACCCGGAAATGGACCAGGTCTCCATAGCGCTGCGCCATCCGCCGCAGAAAGCCGAGCGTGTCGCGCCGCATCGGGATCAGGCTGCCGCCAGGCAGGCGGGTCTGCGGGCCGGGCGGCTTCCGGGTAGCGGTGACAGGCGCGGTGATGTCCAAAAGAGCGTCCTTTCCAGAGTATCGGTTCCGCGCTACTTCTGCGGCAGGGGCGGAATGGTGCAGCCGAGCGCTTTGGTGGTGGGGTGCGGGACCGGCTTGCCCTGGACAATGGCGTCGAGGGCATCGCGCAGATCGCGCACGGTCGGCTGGACGCGGGCCTTGCCGAAGTCCACATAACGGTCGTCAATGCGGCCCCGATAGAGCAATTTCCCCTCCGTGGAGAGGACGGCGGCCTCGGGCGTGATGGTCGCGCCGGTGGCCTTCACCAGCAGGTGCTCCCGATCCAGCAGCGCAAGGCAGGTGTAGCCATAATCCTGCGTATGCTTCTTGGCATCGGCGGCGGAGAGCGAGGTATCGGCATAGACCAGGTAGAAGGCGATCTTTTTGGCCGTGTAGGCTTTGCAGATCCGGGTGAACTCCGGCGCGTAGGAGTTGGAGATAGGACAGTCGTTGGTGATGAACAGCAGCACAGTGGCTTTGCGCGCCTTGCCTTCCAGCGGGCTGACCTTATTGCCGTTCACATCCGGGACGGTGATTTTCGCGGCCCAGGCCGTCGCGGCGAGGGCCAGCAGGGCTGCCATCGCCGACAGCCTCAGCCCGATCCGTTGTCCCCTTCCCCCCATTTCCCTGTTTCCCTCCAGCGCATCCTGGTAAGTATCTACTCACTTTACGAAAAGAGAGACGGTTTCGGTTTCTCGAAGTTCAGGCGTATTCGGGAGAATCTGGCAGGGAGATCGCGAAACCGGGCCGAATTTTCGGGAGTAGAAGAGACAGCAACCGAGAAAGGGAGGGAAGGCATGATCGAAGGGCTGCGGCAGTTCCGTATGGAGGATCTGGAGGCGATGCTTCCGCTGATCGAAGTGTGCGAGGAGGAGGATCAAACGGGGAGCGTGCCCACGCTGGAGCAGCTCCGGCATCAGGCCAGTATGCCCGGCCTGGATGCGGAGAAGCATCTCTTTGTACTGCCGGATGCGAGCGGGGCGCTGATCGCTTTCGGCGGTGCAGTCCCCCTGCCCGGCGAGGGAACGATCACCCTCTACACCATGCTGATGGTCCATCCGGCCCATCGGGCTGTGCTCCTGGACGCCCTGCTCGAAATCATCGAGGCGCGGGCCACGGAGTGGCAGGCGGAGACGCAGCAGGCAGGCGTCCTCCAGGTCTCGCTGCTGGCGAAACAGGCTCCGTATCTGGAGCTCTACGAGCGCCACGGGTTCCGGACGGTACGCTGGTTTTTGGAGCTGGAGCGGGATCTGGAAGCGCCCATCGAGGAGACGCCTGTGCCGCCGGACGTGGTCATTCGCCCGATGAACCTTGAAACGGACGTCGAGGCATACTACCTCGCCCTGAACGACTCGTTTCGCGATCACTGGAATACACCCGAATTCACGCTGGAGCAGGTGCGGCACATGCTCCAGTCGCCTGGGGCGCGCCCCGAGCTGACCCTGCTGGCGTTCGGCCCCAACGAAGAGCCGGCGGGTATCTGCGCCAACTCGGTGCGTACCGAGCACAATAAACAGCACAACGTCCGGGAGGGGATGGTGAGCACCCTGGGCGTCCGGCGCGCGTTTCGCCGCAATGGCCTGGCCCGCGCCCTGCTGACCCGGAGCCTGCGGCTATTGCACGACGAAGACCTGACCTCCGCCGTCCTATATGTGGATGCCGACAGCCCGACCGGCGCCACCCGGCTCTACGAATCCGTCGGCTTTATCGAGCGGAAGCGGAGCATGGTCCTGCAGAAACCCGTGGGAGTTACTCCTTGAGGAGTTGAACGATTTTCTGTTCAAGGTTCGATGAGGGGTCGTAGCCTTCCATCTCTCCGCCGACCCGGCCCTTCTTGTCTACCAGGAAGACATGCGGCAAACCCTGAACGGCCAATTCCGGCTTGGTCTTCATGTCTTCGTAGAAGACCACCGGATAGGTCATGCCCAGTTTTTCCTGCGCCACCGGCACCACATCGCGGGTATTGGCGTCATCCACAGAGATGCCGATAACCTCCAGCCCTTTGCTATGGTACTTCTTATACAGGGCTTCCAGTTCGGGAATGGCCATCCGGCAGGGACCGCACCAGGTCGCCCAGAAGTCCACCAGAACGACTTTGCCTTTATAGGAGGAGAGCTTGGCCGCAGGCTGGTTCTTTTTGAGGGGCAGTTCGATCTCCGGCATCACCGGACGCTTCACCGGATCATCGGGACCGGGCTCCGCGAGCGCTTCCAGGGAGGGGGCGGGAGCCGCTGTTTTGGCCGGAGTGCTGGAACCTGTGCCTTTCTCGGGCGCTTTAGACGTATCGTCCGTGGGCGCGGAGGGCGCACTCTGCGGTTTTGAATCGGTGGCTTGGGCTGTGCTGGGCGCAGAGGGGGCGACATCCGCTGCTTTCTGGGCGATTTGCGGCGCAGGGGTGGGAGTGGGCTCCTGGGAGCTGCAGGCTGCTAACGTCAGCGCCAATATAGCAACGGCTCCCAGGCCGATCCCCTTTTTCATACCGGGCATGTTATCTCCTTAATGAGGGCTAAAATAGGGGAGCGTTGCATACGTAGCGCTCGCCACTCTCTGTTTCTTCCTCAAATTACGTTTTCTCCGCCGGATGCGTTACCCGATGATATGGAGTTTGTGACGAAAGCACAAGAAAGTCACGCAGGAAAACGAATTGTCTGCGGTGAAACCCACGGCAATGTGCGATGACAGGACGCGAAAACCCGTTCTGTCCTATTCTCATGTTCCTCTTTCGATTGCGAACTCCTGTAAGCGACCTGATGCCCCGGGATTCGCCGGAGCGTTCCATCCGAGGTGAAACTATCGGAAAGGAGAGAGGATTATGGAGGCCGAGAAGCTTTCTGATTCCGGGTTGACGTTGCTCATTGTCGACGATGAGCCTTTGATGACCGAACTCTTTCGCCAGGCAATGACCCGCCGTGGCTTTCAGGTGCTGACAGCGACCGGAGGCGCGGAGGCTCTCAGGATCGTCTCCGCAGAGACGATCCATCTGGTGCTTACCGATATGACGATGCCGGGCATGGACGGCATCGCGCTGGCGTATGCGCTCTTCACACAGGCTCCCGACTTGCCGGTGCTGATCGCAACAGGCCACGAGGCGGACGCCATGCAATTGGGGCTTCCGCCGAATGTGGTCGGGATCATTAAAAAACCCTATCAGCATAAAGTGCTGGCGGAGCGTATCCACAAGATCCTCGGGAGCGAACCCTGAAGCGTGGCCTCTGCGGGGCCTCTTTCACGAGGCGAGTACCCTCTCTAACCTCCTCCTAATTTGCGGTTGACTGTGCAATCAGGCGTACAAAGGCCTGAATTCCCTTGATGACCTCCTGATTGTCCGTAAGGCGGCTTGCTGTCGTCTCAAACTCACGGCTGATCGCATGTACGCTCTGGCGCAGCTCACGGTATTCCGCCTCACGCTGCCCCATCAAACGCTGGACCTCCTGTGCGTGCGTCACCTGCTCCTGTGCCAGACCTTCGCGCAATTCACGCAACTGGTCGGTCATATCGCGCAATGTGATCTCCTGCCAATTCAGCTTCTCGCACATCGCTGCCACGTTGGAGACACTCGTCGCCTGGAAATAGAGATCCCAGGGGATTTTCAGGATCGCCAACAGCCAGAGCAGACAGAAGGTTCCCATCACCCATTCGTCGGGTTCCGGCAAGAAAAAAGTCCCGATTTTTCCAGGACTTTTGAAAAGTGCGCGGTTGTTCTCTATACCAATCCCCAGGCTTTGAGGATGTCCATGAGACGTGGCAACGGCTTCTGCCAGAGCCACTCTACTTTCAGCCACAGGCCGTTCAGAACCATACTATGGTAGATACCCTGATCGTCCGGGGTGACCTGGCGATATTTGCCATCCTCTCCTAACTGGTAGAAGAGCGCCTCCTGGATGCGATGGTCCAGGAGCCAGTATTCCCGTACTCCGGCCGTCTCGTATTCCGCTAACTTGATTACCCGGTCGCGCTCTTCGCTCTCCGGGCTGACGATCTCCACTGCCAGGTCGGCGGGGCCATCAATATAGGTACGACGGTTGCGCGGCAGGTTCGCTTTCGCCACAAACATCAGGTCCGGCTCGCGCCCGGAAGGGCGCGTTCTCAAGCGCATGAGAGAGGGAGCCTGTAGCAGAATGCCCATATCATGCGTAAGAATGAATTCATCCATTAATTTATAGAGCCAGCCCGCAAGAAATTGATGGGCATCCTCCGCAGGCGACATAAAGATTACCTCCCCATCCACCCACTCGGCGCGGTTCTCTTCGTCATTGGTCCAGTCATGAAACTCCTCCCAGGTCATTTTGAGCGGCGGCATGGGATGTAGAGGATTATCCGTTATCTGTGTCATGATTTGTCCCTCCTGTAAACAGGGACGCCCCTCTTCCAAAATGGAAGAGGGGCGAGCAAAACAGGTGAACGCCGGATCAAACGCTCAGGCGTTGGAAGATCAGGGTGGCGTTGTGCCCGCCGAAGCCGAAGGAGTTGGACATCGCGACGTTCACATTGGCTTTGCGCGCTACATTCGGCACATAGTCCAGATCGCATTCGGGATCGGGCTTTTCGTAGTTGATGGTCGGGGCGATGATGCCGTCACGGAGGGTCAGCACGCAGAGGATGGCCTCGACAGCGCCCGCCGCGCCGACCAGGTGGCCGGTCATGGACTTGGTGGAGCTGACGGGGATCCGGTAGGCGTGTTCGCCCAGCGCCGTCTTGATGGCCGCCGTCTCGTTCTTATCGTTGAGGCCGGTCGAGGTCCCGTGCGCGTTGATGTAGTCTACCGCTTCGGGCTGCAGGCCCGCGTGCCGGAGCGCCGCCTGCATCGAGCGGGCCGCGCCCGCGCCATGGGGGGCCGGGGCGGTGACGTGGTAGGCGTCCGCCGACATGCCGTAGCCAACCAGCTCACCGTAGATGTGCGCTCCCCGTGCCTGCGCGGATTCGAGGGTCTCCATCACGACAATGCCGCTGCCCTCCGCCATGACGAAGCCGTCGCGGTCGGCGTCGAAGGGGCGGCTGGCCCGCTCCGGCTCCTCGTTGCGTTGCGAGAGGGTCCGCGCCTGGCAGAACCCGGCGATACTGAGCGGCGTGATGGCGGCTTCCGAGCCGCCCGCGATCATCGCGTCCGCATCGCCACGCCGGATCACTTCATACGCGTCGCCGATGCTGTTGGCGCCCGTGGCGCAGGCGGTGGTGATGCAGGAGTTCGGGCCGCGCGCGCCGGTCAGGATCGAAACCATTCCGGCGCCCATATCGCAGATGATGCCGGGGATCAGGAATGGGCTGACACGCCCCGATCCTTTCTCCAGCAGGATCTTATGCTGCTCCTCGATAGTCGCCAGCCCCCCGATGCCGGAGCCGATAAAGACACCGGTCTGGTCCCGGTTCTCCTCATCGATCTTCAGGCCGGAGTCCTCCAGAGCCATCATTGCGGCGGCGACGGCGAACTGAATGAACCGATCCATGCGCCGGATCTCTTTTTTATCCATCCAGGGGGAGGCATCCCACTCTTTGATCTCGGCAGCGATCCGGGTCGGATAGTCGCTCGGATCGAATAGGGTGATGTGGGAGACGCCGGAACAGCCGGATAGACAGGCTTTCCAGAGCGAATCGGCAGACCGCCCCAGCGCCGTGACCGCGCCGACGCCGGTGATCACGACCCGCCTTGCGCCCTCCCGTTGTGTACTGAATTCGCTCATAAGCCGCTCCCTCTGATCAGGCCTTGGCCTTCTCCTCGACATAGTCCATGATCTGCTGCACCGTGGTGATCTTCTCTGCGTCCTCGTCGGGGATCTCGACGTCGAACTCCTCCTCCAGGCCCATGATGATCTCGACGACGTCCAGCGAATCGGCGCCCAGATCATCTACGATGGAGGCGGTCGGGGTCACTTCATCCTCGCTCACGTCCAGTTGCTCGACCAGGACTTTCCTTACGCGCTCGAATGTGTTCATTAAGAGGGTCTCTCCTTGGTTGGTTTGTCGTTGTTGGAATGATCCCGGAGCAGGCCGGGAAAGCGGTCACGGCGTCCTAATCTGCCACGGCTACATAAAGAGCCCGCCGTCAATCGAAATCACTTCGCCCTGCACATAGGCGGCGTCTTCGGAGCAGAGGAAGGCCACCACGCGGGCCACATCCTCGCCGCTGCCCAGACGTCCCAGCGGTATTTGTTTTAAGACGGTCTCACGAAACTCCGGTTTCAGCGTTTCCGTCATGTCGGTCTCGATGAACCCCGGCGCCACGGCGTTGACGCGCACGTTGCGCGATCCGAGCTCCTTCGCCAGCGATTTCGTCAGGCCGACCAACCCGGCTTTTGAGGCGCTATAGTTCACCTGTCCGCCCTGGCCCACCTTCCCGATGACGGAGCCGACATTGACGATGACGCCGCCGCGCTGCTTGAGCATGGGGGAGGCGACGGCCTTGGCGCAGAGAAACGCACCCCGCAGATTGGTGTTCAGCACCGTGTCCCAGTCCTCGACGCTCATCCGCAGGATCAGCTTGTCGCGGGTGATGCCGGCGTTGTTGATAAGAATGTCCACATGCCCGAAGTGTTCCAGGGTCGCCTTCACCAGCGCTTCCACCTGCTCCGGTATGGCGACATCGGCCTGCAGCGCGAGGGCATTGCCGCCTGCCGCCTCGATCTCTCCGACGACCTGTGCGGCGGCCTCGGCGCTCCGGCTGTAGTTGACCACGACCTGCGCGCCCTCCTGGGCCAGGGTCCGCGCAATGGCCGCGCCGATTCCCCGTCCCGCCCCCGTCACAATCGCCACTTTGCCTTCAAGTTTCAAATCGCGCTCCTGACCCGGCATCTCTGCATTAGTTTTCCAGTATATGGCAGGCGGCCTGCAGGGTGGTCTCATCGGTGACGCTCTGGTAGCGTACCGACTTATCCATGCGCTTGATCAGCCCCGTCAGCACGTCGCCGCTGCCCAATTCGATAAAGGTATCCACGCCCTCTTTCAGCAAGAGCTGCATGGACTCCTCCCAGCGGACGCTGCCGCTCACCTGCATGGTCAGACCGCCGGTCACGTCGCTCGGCATCTCGATGAACTGCGCCGTGACATTGGCGACCAGCGGCACTGTCGGCTTGCGAAACGTCGTTTTGGAGAGGTATGAGAACAGGGCGTCTCCCGCCGTCACCATCAGCGCGGAGTGGAACGCGCCGGAGACCGGCAATATTTTGACGCGCTTCGCACCCTTTTCCTGCGCGATCTCGCCGGCTTCCTCGACGGCAGCCGGCTCGCCCGAAATCACGACCTGCCCGGCGCCGTTGTAGTTGGCGACCTGTACCAGCCCGGCCCCCGCCGCCTTTGCGGCGTCGCAGGCCGCGCGCGCATCCGCCGCCTCCATCCCCAGGATAGCGGCCATCGTGCCCTGCGTGCGCTTTGCGGCATCCCGCATCAGTTCGCCACGGATCCGCACCAGCTTCAGGCCGTCCTCGAAGTCCAGCGACCCTGCCGCCACCAGCGCGGCATACTCACCCACGCTGTGTCCGGCGACGGCGTCCGGCTGCCGGGAGCAGATGGACTGCAGACAGCGCCACGCCGCCACACTCGTCACATAGAGGGCGACCTGTGCGTTTTCGGTCTCGCGCAGCGTCTCCTCCGGTCCCGCAAAACAGAGTGTCTTGAGATCGAATCCCAATACATCGTCGGCGTGTTCAAATACGGCGCGCGCCTGCGGGTAGTGCTCATAGAACGACGCACCCATGCCCACTCTCTGGGAACCCTGTCCCGGAAACAAAAACGCGACTTTTCCCATTGCTCTTACCCGTTCCAGCGCAGGACGTTTGCGCCCCACACCAACCCGGCCCCAAAGCCGACCGTCGCCACGATATCACCCTGCTTGAGCAGACCTTGATCTCGCGCTTCGGTCAGCGCGATGGGCACGGAGGCGGCGGAGGTATTGCCATAACGCTGGACATTCACATAGACTTTTTCCGATGGGAGGCCCATCCGCTCGCCGACCGCCTGTATGATCCGGAGATTAGCCTGATGCATTACCAGGAGACTGATGTCACATGGACGCATGCAGGCGCGCTTCAGGGCGGCTTCCAAGGCTTCGGGAATGATGCGAACCGCGAACTTATAGACCTCCGATCCCTTCATGGTGATGCAGTTCTGTTTGTTGTCAATGCCTTCCTGAGTGAGCGGGGTGCGTACGCCGCCCGCCGGCATCCAGACGGATTGCAGGCCGCTGCCGTCCGCGCCCAGTGCGGAGGCCAGAATGCCCTCGCCGGGAGCGCAGGGCGCCAGCACTGCCGCGCCCGCCCCGTCGCCGAAGAGGATACAGGTTCCCCGGTCCTCCCAGTTGATCTGTTTCGTGAGCGTATCCACGCCAACGACCAGGATGCGGCGCATTGCGCGCGTCTGGATAAAGCCCGCTGCAGTCGCCAGCCCATAGCAGAACCCGGCGCAGGCTGCGCTCAGGTCGAAGGCGGCGGCTCGCGTCGCCCCGATCTTGTCCTGAATGATGCAGGCGGTAGCAGGCCAGATATAGTCGCCGGTCGCGGTGGCGCAGAGGATGAGGTCCAGCTCCTCCGGCGCGATACCGGCATCCTTCAGCGCCCGCTGCGCGGCCACAACCGCCAGGTCGGAACTGGCGGTATCCGGGTCGGTGATGCGGCGCTCTTTGATCCCGGTGCGCGTGGTGATCCACTCGTCGTTGGTATCTACGATCTTCGCGAGGGCATCGTTGGTGAGAACCCGGTCGGGGACACACATTCCCAGGCCGACGATCCCGGCGTTGCAGAGGCCCTCCAGCGGCGGGAACACAGCCTGGCTCATTGAGGCAGGAGCATGCACTGATTCGATCATTCGATCCTCGTTCTAACAGGCAGTAGATGGTAGGCAGTAGGCAGTAGGAGGAGCCCCTTCTCTACTGCCTACTGCCTACTACCTATGTAATAGGCGTCGGCGTCGGCATATCGCAGATCCGCTGGCGTATCGTCTCGACAATGTTGTGCTGCGCCGCCCGTTCGGCGGCGCGGCAGGCGTTGGTGACGGCGTAAGCGTCCGAGCGCCCATGCCCGATGATGCAGATGCCGTTGACGCCCAGCAGAGGCGCACCGCCGCGCTCCGCATAATCCACCCGCTGTTTCAAGCGGCGCAGGGCGGGCATCAGCGGCGCGACGAAGGGCTTCATCCAGAAGTGGCCGCCCAACTCCTCTTTAATGAGGCGCAGCACCATCTCCGC
>DATGIG010000589.1:0-16455 GCA_035295825.1 Chthonomonadaceae bacterium
AAGGGCCGGAGAACCACATTCTGATCCTGATCCTACATCATATTGTGTCGGACGGGTGGTCCAACGGGGTCATTTTGCGCGAACTCAGCGCACTGTACAACGCGCTCTCCGCAGGAAGCCCCTCGTCCCTGCCTGCGCTGGCGGTGCAGTATGCCGACTATGCGGCCTGGCAGCGGAACTGGCTGCAAGGCGAGACGCTCCAGCGTGAGATCGTCTATTGGAAGACGCAACTGGCGGGAGCGCCGCCGCTTACGACGCTGCCTACGGACCGTCCTCGGGGGACGAAACGTAACTATCAGGGCGACCGGGAGACCCTGTCACTTCCCCAGGAGCTGAGCCGGAAACTGGTCGAACTGGGGCGTGACGAGCGGGCAACAATGTTTATGGTGCTGCTGGCGGCCTTCAATGTATTGCTGTATCGCTACACCGACCAGCAGGATATCGTAGTGGGCACCGATGAAGCAGGCCGTAATCATCCTGCCCTGGAGGGCCTGATCGGTTTCTTTATCAACCACCTGGTGCTGCGCACCGATCTCACGGGGAACCCCACGTTCCGCGATCTGGTGCGCCGAGTGCGCGCGGTGTGCGTGGGCGCATACGCGCATCAGGACCTACCGTTCGACAAACTGGTGGATGTACTGCGACCGGAGCGGGAGACCAGCCATACCCCGCTGTTCCAGGTGTTGTTTGTGCTGAACAACGGAGTGCAGCGGAGCGACGCCTTCAAGGGGAAGCTCCAGGTATCCGGTGTGAATCTGGCGACATCCTCTTCGAAATACGATCTCGCGCTGTTTATCGGCAATCTGTCGTCGGGGCTGACCACCTCCTGGGTGTATCAGACAGATCTGTTCGATGCGCAGACGATCCGTGGGATGGCCGCCGACTTCGAGGCGGTAGTGCGCTGCGTGGCGGAGAACCCGGACACCACAGTCGCCAAGCTCAAGGGCCTGCTCATGGACCTCTCTGCCAAGCGCCTGGCGACCCGGAGCGCCGAGAACCGGCTGGCGACGCGCGTGCTCCTACGACCGCGCGCCTCCAGGTCCCCCGAGATGCCCGCGCCAGATGCGAAGATCGAATAAGCCGGGTCGTTCACGTCTCCTCTGTAGGGCAGGGGAATGTCGCGCTTTGCGCAGACCAAATTCGCTATTCCCCCGCAAATTTCCCCTGCCGATGGATTAAAAGGTCGCTGCCGATGGATAGGCGCAGGACGGGGCCAGCGCCCTACAACCACCCGAGTGGAGGAGGAGACCCTTGCACAGGGAGACCCATTCAGCGTATCTAAACTATAAGGTTCAAGTAACGCCAGAGAACAACCGCTCTGCGATTCCAGGACCATGCATATTCTGACCAGTGATGCTCAGACACTCCAAGGTTGCGCATCTGAGATCAGAGGATAACATGCGGACCGAGCTGCCCTCCGACCCCGATTATTCAAACAATCCAGCCGAAATGTTCCGGCTTTCGCCCCAACAGCGTTGCATCTGGCGAAGGATGCAACAGCTGGGCATCCCCAATGCCCAGATCCTGTTAGAGTTCCGAGGTGATGCGCCGGAAAACGCTCTCTTTACGGCCCTCCAGGCTCTCTGCCGACGCCATGAGGCGCTCCGGACCACGTTCCATCGCGTGCCCGGAATGGCCCTCCCGCTGCAGGCCGTCACGGATCAAGAAGAGTTGGTGTGGCGCTGCCAGGATCTTCGCGGCCAGGAGCCCCAGGAGCAGGACCGACAGATCCGGCTGCTGGCGGAAGCCGAGCGACAGACCCCATTCTCTCCGGAGCAGGGGCCTCTGGTACGCCCGACCCTGGTCCAGTGCGCAGCAGCCAGATACCTGGTCCTCCTGACCCTCCCCGCTCTCCTTACCGACCTCTACTCTCTGAACCATCTGGCCAGAGAATTGGCGGACCTGGTTTTACAGTCGCCTGCGGCTGCCGAAAACGCGGAGGAGTTGCAGTACATCGAGTATGCCGAATGGCAGAACGAACTGATGCGGTCGGAAGAGGAGCCGGCTCGATCCGGACACGCTTTCTGGAAGCAGCAACGGGAAGAGTTCTCCGCTCCGCCTGCGCTCCCTTTTGCGCGCGCCGTAGACGTTTCGCAGCCTTATCGCGTGGGGGATGTCGACCTCGCGCTGCCCGCCGCGTTGTGCGCGGCCCTGTCCCATTTCACTGCTCAGGGAGAGACGACCTCCGAGACGGTCCTGGAGACGCTCTGGGCGGCGCTGCTCTTCCGGCTTACGGAGGCCTCGCCTCTCACGCTGGGGCATGGCTCGCATGGGCGCTCCTATGCCGAGTTGGAGAGCGTCTTCGGACCGGTCGCCAAGACGCTGCCTTTGCGCCTGCGCGCGGAGGGGACCACGCCGCTGTCGCTTCTCCTCCAAGAGGTCACCACCGCCCGCACCGAGGCCGGGGCCTGGGAGGAGTACTACAGCCCGGAGGGGGAGGGGGAAGAGATTTCGCTTCCCTATCGCTTCGAGTATACGGAGGCCCCCCAGCCAGGCTTGCCCGCCCCGTTCTCCCTCTATGACCGGCACTGCTGCACGGATGCCTTCGAGTTGAGCCTCATCTGCCATCATAGCCAGGCAGGCATTATGCTGCGGTTCAGCTATGACGTACAGCGTTACCGGGAGCGTGACATTTGTCGGATCGCCCGGTACTATCAGGTGTTGCTGGAGAGCGCGCTGGCGAGCCCGGAGACGGCGCTGGACGCCCTGCCCCTCCTACCTCCCGCAGAGCGGGAGCAGGTTCTGGTGGAGTGGAACCGAACGGAGTGTCCGTTTCCTGCCACGGCGGGGCTGCATCCCCTTTTCGAGGAGGCGGTACAGCGCACTCCCGACGCCCCGGCGCTGGTGTTTGAGGCGCAGCAATTCACCTATAGCGAACTCAACGCGCGAGCCAACCGGCTCGCCCACTTCCTGCGCGCGCGAGGAGCCGGCGCGGATCAGCCCATCGGGCTCTGCCTGGAGCGCTCCGCGGAGATGATCGTGGGACTGCTCGCCATCCTCAAGGCGGGCGGCGCCTATCTGCCTCTCGATCCCACGCTGCCTCCGGAGCGCCTGGCCGGCATGCTTACCGACAGCGGCGCGAAGCTGCTGGTGACCCACTCCGCCTTTGCGCCGCTTGCGCCGCCGGCTCTCACCTGTGTGCTGCTGGATCGAGACGCGGCGCAGATCGCGCAGAGCCGCGATCGGAACCCCGAAAGCGTCACCCAACCGCAGCACCTGGCGTATGTGATCTACACCTCGGGTTCGACCGGCCAGCCCAAGGGCGTGGGGATCGAACACCGCCAGTTGCTGAACTACATTTACGGGGTCACGCAGCGGCTGGAGCTTCCCGCTCAGGCCAGCTATGCCACGGTCTCCACACTCTCCGCCGACCTGGGCAACACGAGCCTGTTCCCCGCGCTGTGTTTCGGGGGCTGCCTGCATGTGATCTCAGCGGAGCGGGCGATGGATCAAGCCGGCTGGCGGGAGTACTTCTCCCGGCATGCCATCGACTGCCTTAAGATCGTGCCCTCGCACCTCTCGGCGCTGCTGGGCAGCGGGACGGTGGACGCGGCGATGCTGCCCCGTCGGGCGCTGGTATTGGGAGGCGAGGCGAGCCGTTGGGAGTTTGTGGAGCGACTATTAGCAGCCTCGCCGTCTCTGCGCGTTTTCAACCACTATGGGCCGACGGAGACCACCGTCGGCGTGCTCACCTATGCCGTTGGAGCGCAGCGCGGAGTGGAAGCCGTGGGCGCCGCCATCGTCCCGTTGGGGCGCCCGCTGCCCAATAGCCGGATGTATGTGCTGAACCGCTCTCAGCAACCGGTTCCGGTCGGGGTTCCGGGAGAGCTGTATATCGGGGGCGCAGGCGTGGGGCGCGGGTACCTGAACCGGGAGGCGCTCACTGCCGAGAAGTTTGTCCGGGACCCCTTTGTCCCGGATCCGAGCGCCCGGATGTACCGGACGGGCGACCAGGTGAAGTACCTGCCCGACGGAAACCTGGAGTTTCTCGGGCGTGTGGATCATCAGGTGAAGGTGCGCGGGTATCGCATCGAGTTGGGAGAGATCGAGAGCGCCCTGAACGGGCATCCTCGTATCCGCGAATCGGTGGTGGTTGTACGTGAGGAGGCTTCCGGTGAGAAGCGGTTGGTAGGCTATGTGGTGGGCGAAAGCGAAGCGGTGGACCCTGGCACCTTGAGGGAATACCTGCAGACGCGACTTCCGGCCTATATGATCCCCGCGAACCTGGTGAACCTGAAGCGCATGCCGTTGACCTCGAACGGGAAGATCGACCGCAAGGCATTGCCGAGCCTGGAAGAGGTGGTGGAGAAGCAGGCATATGTGGGGCCGCAGACCCCGGTCGAGACGATGTTGACCGGTATCTGGAGCCAGGTATTGGGCGCGGAGAAGATCGGCATCCACGACAACTTTTTCGATCTCGGCGGCAACTCGCTGCTCGCCCTGCAGGTCCATACCGCCCTGCGGCAGGCGCTCCAGCGGGACTTCCCGCTGGTGGATCTCTTTACATATCCCAGTGTCCATGCATTGGCAAAGCATCTGGATGCTCCCACCAGGGAGGGTGAGGGTTTTGCGAGTGTGAATGCGCGCGTCGAGAGGCAGAGGGAGGCGCGTCAGCGTGCAAACAGGCGTCCTAGTTAGGGAGAAACACGATGAGCGATTCAGCAGTCGCTGCTGACCTGGAAGGGATCGCTGTAGTTGGCATGGCGGGGCGCTTTCCGAAAGCCAGGAATGTTGCAGAGTTTTGGGAAAACTTAAAACAGGGCGTCGAAGGGATCGAGCGTTTCTCGGATGAGGAGATGCTGGCGGCGGGGGCCAAAGCTTCGCTGCTGAACGATCCGAACTATGTCAAAGCGGGCACGGTCCTGAACGATATAGAGAACTTCGATGCGGCGTTCTTCGGCATCTCTCCCCGCGAAGCGTCAATCATGGACCCCCAGCAGCGCGTCATGCTCGAGTGCGCCTGGGAGGCGCTGGAATCCGCCGGGTACGATCCCCTGGCGATCCCGGTGTCGGTCGGCGTCTTCGCTGGCTCGGGGTCGAATGTTTACCTGTACACGCACCTGATGCAGAACCGTGAGTGCTGGGAGACCTTCGGTCCGCACCAGATCATGCTGAATAACGAGAAGGACCATCTCGCCCCGCGCATCTCCTACAAATTGAACTTACGCGGGCCGAGCCTGACCGTACAGACCCTCTGCTCCACCTCCCTGGTCGCCGTCCACCTGGGCTGCCAGAGCCTGCTCAACTATGAGTGCGATATGGTGCTCGCCGGCGGCGTCTCGCTCATGTTCCCCCAAAAGGTCGGCTACCGGTATCAGGAGGGGAGCATCCTCTCTCCCGACGGCCACTGCCGCGCGTTCGATGCGGAGGCGAAGGGGACGGTAGCGGGCAGCGGCGCGGGCATGGTCGTGCTCAAGCGCCTGGCGGATGCCGTGGCCGACGGCGACAACGTCCTGGCGATCATCAAAGGCTCCGCCATCAACAACGATGGCTCCGGCAAAGTCGGCTACACCGCGCCCGGCGTGCAGGGCCAATCGGAGGTGATCGTCGCGGCGGCGGGGATCGCCGGCGTCTCGTTCGATTCCCTCCAGTATGTGGAGGCGCACGGGACCGGCACACCCGTCGGGGACCCCATCGAAGTCGCCGCGCTCACGCAGGCGTTTCGGACGCAGACCCAGCGCAAGGGGTACTGCGCGCTCGGCTCCGTCAAGACGAATGTCGGCCACCTCAATACGGCAGCCGGCGTGACCGGGCTGATCAAGACCGTCCTGATGCTGCAACACCGCCAACTGCCGCCCAGCCTCCACTACCATCAGCCGAACCCGCGTATCGATTTTGCCAATAGCCCGTTCTATGTCAACACGGCGCTCACGCCCTGGGAGGACAGAGGCGGCGAACGCCTTGCCGGCGTCAGCAGCCTGGGCATCGGGGGCACCAACGCCCATGTGATCGTTGCGGAAGCTCCTCTCGGCGCGCCGTCCGCTTCCAGCGATCCCTGGTTCCTGTTTCCCCTATCCGCCCGTACCGAGGAGGCGCTGGAGGCCGCGACCTCCGGGCTGGCGGCGCACCTGCGCCGGCACCCGGAGCTCTCTCCCGCCGATGTCGCCTATACGCTGCAGGTGGGGCGTCACCCCTTTGCGACCCGGCGCGTGCTGGTGGGCCGGAACCTTGCAGAGGCCGCTGAGAAGCTGGAAGCCCCGACTTCGGATGCTGTAAAAACCGCACATGACGCGCCGGAGAAGCGGCCGGTCCTCTTTCTGCTGCCGGGGCAGGGAGCGCGCCTGTTGAATGAGGGGCGAGAGATTTATCAGCACTATCCCGTATTTCGCGAAACCGTGGATCAGTGCGCGCTGATGTTGGAAGCGCGCCTGGGCATGGATATCCGCAAGCTCCTCTATCCGGAACCCGACTGCCAGGAGTGGGCACAGGAGCAACTGAAGAAGACGGCGCTGGTTCAGCCCACGCTGTTTGTGCTGGAGTATGCGCTGGCGCAGTTATGGCGCTCCTGGGGCGTAACGCCGCAGGCGCTGCTGGGACATAGCCTGGGCGAGTATACGGCGGCATGTCTTGCCGGTGTGTTCTCCCTGGAATCGGCGCTGTGGCTGGTGTCGGAGCGGGGCAGGCTGCAGCAGCAGACGCCGCTCGGGGCCATGACCGCAGTCACCCTGTCGGAAGAAGAGATCCAGGAGTGGCTTGGTGAGGGCGTGTGGCTCGCCGCCGTAAACGGCCCCCAGCACTGCACGTTAGCGGGAACTCCGGAGGCCATCGAGCGTGTGGAAGCGGCGCTCAAGGAGCAGAGCATCGGCTGTACCCGGCTCACCACCTCTCACGCCTTCCACTCCGGCTTGATGGACGCGATCCTGGAGCCGTTTCTCGACACCCTGCGCCGCATTACGCTGAGCCCGCCGCAGATCCCCTATATCTCCAACGTGACGGGCGCCTGGATCCAGCCTCATGAAGCCACGGATGTCGCCTACTGGGCGCGGCATATGCGTCAGGCCGTGCGTTTCGGGCAGGGGTTGGAGCAGGCGTGTAAGGATCTGAAGCACCCGGCGCTGTTGGAGATCGGCCCCGGCTCCATCCTGAGCCGGCTTTCCAGCGCGACGGCGCATCAGCATGGGGGCGTGGTGGTCAGCTCCCTACCGGGCAAGTCCTCCAAAGCCGTAAAAGCCGAGGCCCAGGAGCCGGTCGAGGAGGCGTATCCGGAGGTGAAGCGGATCCTGGAGGCGGTCGGCAACCTCTGGATATCGGGCGTGCCCATCGCCTGGAACCCGTTCACTGCGGGGCAGCCCAGGCATCGCGTCGTCCTGCCCACCTATCCCTTCCAGCGCCTGCGCCACTGGATCGATCTGCCGCGCAAGAGCGACCGTGCGGCCAGGCAGGCGAGCGCGTCTCCCACGGACCGACGTGACAACATCGCGGACTGGTTCTACGCACCGGCCTGGAAACATTCGCGTTTATTGCCAACCTATGCGCCGGATGCCAACAAGAGCATGGCTGGCGTATGGATCGTGTTTGCGGATGCCTCGGATCTTAGCGCACAACTGATCTCGCGCCTGGAGCAAGCCGAACGTTGCATTGTGGTGCGCGCCGCTGCCGGATTCCAGTGGACCACCAAGAGTCATGTTACGATCCAGCCGCAATCTCCGGACGATTACCTGCGCCTGGTTACGGAGCTTGCCGAGCGATTCCAGGCGCCCTGGAATATCCTGCATCTCTGGAGTGTATCGGCGTTCACCGCTTCGGGAGAGCCTCAGCAGGACTTTGCGCGCGCCCAGGAGCAGGGCTACTACAGCCTGCTCTACCTGGCCCAGGCGCTGACACAGACACAACAGGCGAAGGTCTCGCTCACCGTGGTGGGAAGCGGCCTGTGCGATGTGAGCGGCGAGGAGGATCTCGCGCCCGATAAGTCGACGCTCCTCGGATTATGTGCGGTGATCCCGCAGGAGCATGCTGAGATCCGATGCCGTTGTATCGACATCCGCGTCCCTCAGCAGAAGCAACAGGCTGCCTGGCTCATGGACCAGTTGCTGGCCGAAACCGTTCAGGAGCGCGTTGAGCCGCTGGTCGCCTACCGTGGCAGGAGCCGGTTGACGCTGGAGTACCAGCCGCTTTCGCTCGAAGATCAGGGTACGCCGGTAAGGCGTCTCCGGTCCGAAGGCGTCTACCTCATTACCGGAGGGCTTGGCCGGATCGGGCTCGCCCTGGCCGAACACCTCGCCAGATCGGTACGCGCTAAGTTGATCCTGCTGGGCCGCACGGATTTGCCCGCTAGAGCACAGTGGGACGCCTGGTTGGCGGCTCATGAGGAGAAGGACCCGGTCAGCACGAAGATACGCAAGTTGATGGCCCTGGAAGCGCTGGGAAGCGTTGTCTCTGTGACTGCTGTGGATGTCGCGGACGAGCCGCAGATGAAGCGGATGCTTGCGGAGATCGAGGCGCGCTTCGGCGCGCTCCATGGGGTGTTTCATGCCGCCGGGATCACGGGAGCGGGAGCGCAAACGTCGCTGGGAGACA
This sequence comes from Chthonomonadaceae bacterium, assembly GCA_035295825.1. GTDB lineage: Bacteria > Armatimonadota > Chthonomonadetes > Chthonomonadales > Chthonomonadaceae > DATGIG01. Next base: position 8,518 of record DATGIG010000589.1, read on the forward strand.
TCGACGCGCGGATTGTCGAGCAGCACTTCCAGCCGAAAGCGTATGGGGTCTATGCCCTGGAGCGGGCGCTAAAGGGACGCAATCTGGACTTTTGCGCCCTCTTCGGATCGAATGCGGCGGTGCTGGGCGGGTTCGGAAGGGGCGCTTATGCCGCAGCCAACGCCTTCCTGAATGCGTTTGCGGCGGACCGCTCCCGGCGCGCTTCCATCCCCTGGTTCAGCATCAACTGGGATGGCTGGTGGATGGGGGAGACCCAGGGATCGGGGCGTCTGCCGGAAAAGGTCCATGACCGCTCGATGATCACACTGCCGGAGGGCTTTGCGGCGCTGGAGCGGATCCTGGGGAGCGCTCCAGCCGGCCCCATTGTGGTCTCCGCGATGGATCTTGCCGCGCGCATGCGCACCTGGCTCTACCATGAAGCTCCGAGTAAAAGCACTGCACCGGAGCCTGCGGCGCAGGCCGTGCCCGAAAAGCACGCCGCGCGAAACGGCTTGCGGAACGACTATATCGCCCCACGCAACGAGACGGAGCAGAAGCTGGCGGAGATATGGCAGCGTCTGCTGGGGGTCGAGGCGGTCGGGGTGGAAGACAACTTTTTCGATCTGCACGGGCACTCCCTGCTGGCCGTGCGGCTTATGGCCGAGATCGAGAAGGCTTTCGGGCGCAAACTGCCTCTGCAGGTGCTCTTCGAGTCCGCCACGGTCGCGGGCCTGGCCCACGAGCTGGGCGTAGATCCCGAAACGAAGAGCTGGTCGAACCTCAAGACCATCAACGCCCCCTTGCCGGTCCCGGCGAACGACGCCTCATCGGTCCCAACGCGCATTCCTCTCTTCTGTGTCGCGGCGGCCGGCGTCAACGCGCTCGGTTATGCCGCTCTGGGACGCAGTCTGGGGAAGGATCAGCCTCTGTACGTGCTTCAGGCGCACTACAGCAATGCCCGGCTAAAACCGTACACGCGAGACGAGATCAAGGCGCTGGCTGCCGAGAACCTGCGAGAGGTGCGCCTCCAACGCCCGCATGGCCCCTACTGCCTTGCGGGGCAGTGTACCGGAACCTATATCGCCTTCGAGATGGCGCGCCAGCTCCAGGAAGCCGGTGAAGAGGTGCCCCTGCTGATCAGTTTCGACACCTGGCCCGAAGAGAACACCCGCACCCGCTTGAAGTGGTGGATCACCGGTGTGCAGCGCGCGGTGCGGCATCGGGAAAAGGACCCCTCTGTCGGGTGGAAGTGGGTCGTCCACCATGCAGCCGGCCTGGCCTATCGGTGCCTGCGCGAGTGGGCGCTCCTGCCATTTCGGCCCCCGGCTCCCGATAGTTGGGAAGCCCTCTACTGGCCGGGGCGGAAGTTCGTTCCGGAGCGTTTCCCTGGGAAGATCACCGTGTTTCGGGTGAAGAGCCAGCAATTTTACCGGATACGGAGCCAGGATATGGGTTGGAGTGCATGGACCACGGAGGGTGTGGTTATGCACGATGTCCCTGGAGATCACAACACGCTCCTGCGCGAACCGAAGGTGGCCGCAATTCTCACCACCTACCTGGACGTCCTCCAGAAGGGCACTGCGCCGGATACCTCCTCGGACGAAGCCCTCCTGGAGGCGTGCGAATACGTCCGGATAGAGGCCTGATCCTGCGCCCGCCCGCCTGCCGGTCAGGATGGGTCGTTCCGTGCCTGAAATTGCCGTATGGCTTCAAACAGGAGAACCCCTGTGGCGACGGTGACATTCAGGGAGGAGGGCCCGTCCTCAGACATGGGCACCCGTACAAATTCGGAAGCAGCTACCCGCGCCTGCTCCGTCAGCCCTTCCGTTTCGTTGCCAACGAGGAGCAGCAGAGGCCGCTGAGCCAGAGGGGCCTCATACAGGGTATGAGGTGCGCGGGCAGAGCTGGCGACGACCTGCACGCCCTGCTCCTGAAGTTGCCGCAACACAGCCGGCAGATCCGGAACCTGGCAGATCGGCAGGCGCACGATGGAGCCGGTCGAGGACCGGACAGAGGCGCGCGAGAAGGGGTCCGCCGAATCCTGGGATAACAGCAGGGCCGTGCATCCTGCAGCTTCGGCGGTGCGCACCAGCACGCCGACATTGCGCGGGTCCTGGATACGCTCCCCTGCCAGTAGCAGCGTCTCGTTCTGCAGAGGAAGCTGCTCCGGGGTCAAGACCCCCTGCTTGACCGTGGCAATGGCGGTTACTGCCGTTTCATAACTTGTCCCCACGAGTTTGTTCATCAACCCCGCGCTCAACACATAGAGTGGAACGCCGCGCTCGACGCATCGTGCTGCAAAGCGTTCCGCCTCTTTGGCCAGGGCAAATACGCCGGAGACTTCGGCCCTGGAGGCGAGCGCCTGCTGGACGAAGTTCGCCGTCTCGACGAGGTAGTAGCCCAACCGACTGCGCTCCCCCTCCCGAAGCAGGCTCTGCGCATACTTGTACTCCGGATGTTTGCTGTTGCCGATCTCTTCCACGTACCTCTCCCTGCCTCTGTTTCTCGATTCTGTGTTATTCTATGATATCACGTTTTTGCACATTCCTTCCGAGCATGGTATAATAAGCTGCAATTTCGGCGCATCATCCCGTGCGGTTGCCTCGCGTATTTTCCTCCCTTTCTGCCAGGAATCAGGCCTTCGTTCCAGGTGATGTTCGCTCTGCCTGCAAAACCATACCTTGAGATAAAATAGGCACTCTTTCCGGTAACGGACCCTTCGTTTACGCCGTATCTGAAAACAGCAGACCGGAAAAGAATCTCAACGCATCTAAATCCATTAAGAAAGGAGGTGACGACAGAATGCGACTGCTTAACTTTAGAACGCTCTTCACGTTGATTCTCTGCTTGCTGCTTGGCGGCTTAGGCTACTGGCTCGGCTCTCAACTGCCCCACATGCCCGGCTTCTGGTGGTTTCCCAGCGGTCAGGACCTGATTGCAAACCATTCGGGCTATGAGACCCAGGTCGCCGTGATGCTCTGTGTCGTGGGCGTGCTGCTCGGTGTCTGGAGCGGCCCGCGCATCGGCGATCAGATCATTCAGGCAGGGAAAACTCTTGAACGCAGTTCCCCCACCGACAAAATTGCTGTTGGAGTGGGCGTCGCACTGGGCATCGTGGTAACGCTGCCTTTTTACCAGCTATCATCCCAACTATCGCAGATTCCTACCTTCTTCAAAATCGTCTTGCTCGTTTTGATCAACGTGATTTTGATCTATCTGGGCATCGTGGCGATGATGAGCATGAAAAACGAGCTGGTAACGATTCTATCGCGCGGCGGACCGGTGACGCCCCCCAAGGAGGCGGAGGACACCCATCCGATGGCGAACTGCAAGATCCTGGATACCAACGTCATCATTGACGGGCGTATCGCCGACATCTGCCGGACAGGGTTTGTCGAGGGGCCGCTCTATGTACCGGGGTTTGTGCTGGAGGAGTTGCAGCACATCGCCGATTCGGGCGACGGCCTGAAACGGGCCAGGGGGCGGCGCGGCCTCGACATCCTCAACGGCATGCAGAAGGAGCTGCCCCTGATCGTCCGTAGTTGGGACAAGGCGCTGGATCGAGCCGCTATGGACGATGAGGTGGATACCCGCCTGGTCAAACTGGCGAAGGCGCTCAAGGGAACGATTGTCACCAACGATTTCAATCTCAATAAGGTGGCGGCGCTCCAGGGAGTGCAGGTGCTCAATGTCAACGAACTGGCCAACGCGGTCAAGCCGGTGGTATTGCCGGGAGAGGCCATGATGGTCGGCATCGTCAAAGAGGGCAAGGAGCCGAACCAGGGCGTGGCCTATCTGGACGACGGGACCATGATCGTGGTCGAAGACGGGCGGCGCTACCTGAACTCCACGCTCAGCGTCATCGTGACCAGCGTCCTGCAGACGGTGGCGGGCAAAATGATCTTCGCTCGCGTCCGTTCCGACGATGAGGGAGACGGGTTTGACACCAACGGAGGCAGAGGATCGCGCGATGGCGGCAACGGCCACGGCCCGGATCCGAGCGGGGGCGGTTATCCCCGCCGCGGGACAGGCAAGAAGATTCGGTAGCGGCGAAAATAAGATCTGGGCCGCAATGGCGGGGCACAGCGTTCTGGAGTGGACGCTGGCCGCGTTCGCGGCCCATCCCGATATCGAGGGGATCGTACTGGCAGCGGGGGCGGAGGAGATGGAGCGGGTGCGCTCCGTCGCCTCCGCCTTTCCCAAGGTGATTGCGGTGGTGGCGGGCGGTGCGACGCGGGCGGCTTCCGTACAGAACGGGTTGGAGGCGCTGCCTCCGGACTACGACCTGGCGCTGGTTCACGACGCGGCGCGACCGCTCCTCTCCGCCGAGGTCCTTTCACGGGTGCTGGCGGCGACCGCGGAACACGGCGCGGCGGTCCCCGGCCTGCCGCTCTCCGACACGGTCAAGCGCATGGATAGCGGTGGAAGGGTGCGCGCGACGATCCCGCGCAGTGCAGTGGTGGACGGGGAGACTGTGGCGGGACTGACCGCCGTACAGACGCCGCAGGGGGCTCGGGTAGAACTGCTGCGCGCCGCCTACGCCGCCTTCGACTTCGCCCATGCCGAACCGACCGACGAAGCCTCCCTGCTGGAGGCTTATGGCGCGCCCGTGGTCGTCGTTCCCGGCGACCCTACCAATATCAAGATCACGCGGGCGGAAGACATCGCCCTGGCGGAAGCCCTCCTCGCCGCACGTCGCAGCCCTGCCATGGAAAAATCTTTTGACACCCGCACCGGTTTCGGATATGATGTGCATCGGTTTGCTGCGCCCGAAACGGGGCGCAAACTCTTTCTTGGCGGCGTCGAAATCCCGCACGACCGGGGCCTTGACGGCCACTCCGACGCCGATGTCCTGCTCCATGCCGTCTGCGATGCGCTGTTAGGCGCGGTCTCGCTGGGCGATATCGGCATCCTCTTTCCCAACACCGATCCGGCCTATAAAGGCATCTCCAGCCTGAAACTGCTCTCCATTGTGGGCCAGCGGCTGGCGGAGGCGGGTTGGGAGACGGTCAACCTGGATGCGACGGTGGTGGCGGAAGCGCCGAAACTGATGCCGCACCGGGAGAAGATCGGGCAGGCCATCGCCGCCTGCCTGGGACTGGACGCTTCTCGCATCAGCGTGAAGGCGACCACGTCCGAAAAGATGGGGTTTGTGGGACGGCAGGAGGGTATCGCCTGCTGGGCCGTCGCCACCGTTCGTAAGCCTGCGCCCTGACGCTGCAGCCCGCCCCTTGCCACGCTCTCGTAGCATTTCCAACTACCCTGCGTTTCGCCCCCGCCTTCCGCGCTCCGGAACGGGTGGTTGAAACGCCCCTGCAAGGAGATTCTGCCGCATGCACCCTATCGGAGACGAAGCCTGCCCCACGCCGCCCAGGGGCAAAGCCATCCGGAAGACCGCGCTCGCCGGGCTCGCCTTCGCTTCGCGCCTGCTCGCCCTTATCGTGATTGTCCTCTATCTGCCCGCCTTGCTGGCGGCGGGCCTGCTCGTCGTACTCACCTCGCCTGGCCCGCCCCTGGTGCGCAAAGCCTATCGGCGCACCCGCCGGAAGGACCAGGTCGTCTACCTCTATGAGTTCCGCACGGAGTGCTGGCAGACCTGGAACGAAACGCCTGTCGGCAGGCTGCTGCGCCTATGCGACATGCATCGGATACCACGCCTCGCCAATGTCCTGATGGGGGACGTAGGAGCGGGAGAGCGGGTGGAAGCCCTCCGTGCCTGATTTCCCGATGACCATGATCCCAGCTATTCTCATCCATAACGTCGTCTCCCTAAGGGCGGAACCGCAGGGTGACAGCGAGCAGGTCAGCCAGGGCATCCTGGGTGATCGCGTCCTGATTCTGGAAGAGCGGGGCGATTTCGCGCGTATCCGCACCGGCGACGCTTACGAAGGCTGGGTCTGGCGGCGACATCTACGCCCTCTGGACCCCGCCAACCCCTACGATGCGCTCTGGCCGTTTTCCCGTCGCTCTCCATCCGCCTGGCGCGTTTCCGCCGACGCCGCACAGTTGTGCACCATACCCTGTGAAGTCTCCACCCTCCGGACCCAATGCGTCTACGGTACCTGGCTCCAACCTATCCGCACCCTCTCCGGGTGGTACGGCATCTGTCATCTGGTGCGCGTTCCCTCCTCCGACCGGAGCGGCTACACCACCGCCTATGTCCATGATGATGATGTGGTTCGAGAGCGCGAAGAGAACACGTTCGGGATTCCCAAAATCTGCGCCATCTCCTATCGCTTTATCGGCACGCCTTACCTCTGGGGAGGCAGCACTCCTTTCGGTTTCGACTGCTCCGGCTTTGTCCAGCATCTCTATGCTATGTGCGGGGTGACCCTGCCGCGAGACGCCTATCTTCAGGCGCAGTCGCCGCTGGGCCGCGATCTCCCTCCGGAAGAGACGCCTCAAAAAGGAGATCTGGTCTTCTTCCTCGGCCCCAAGGATCCGCGCAAACGGGGCATCACCCATGTCGGCATGGCCCTGGACGCGGAGCGCTTCATCCACGCCGTCAGCAAAGACGGCGTCATCATTACCCCCTTCGACGATCCCTACTACAGCCGCCTCTATACCTATCGCGGCGCCTGGCGCTATAACGCGTAGCCAGTTGCGCTCCGGCAGCGTCTTCCCGTCCTGCCTTCCGCTCTTGCTATGCAGGTTGGCCGAAGCAGAAGCAGACCCCATAAGGCTCCTTAGCGAAACAGATGATATAGTTCTTGCCGTCGTGGGTATCCTGACCGATCGGCGACGGCTCAATGCCCTTTGCATCCAGTTCCGCTCGCAACGCTGTCACATCGCTGACCGAGAAGTAGCAACTGGCCTGTTCCGGATCCTTCCCATTCTGTGCCAGCCCGATTTCGGCATCGTCGCGGCGCAGGATCGCTTTATCGGCCTCCTTCGACACCAGCGTGAAGCCGAGCACCTGGGTGTAGTACCCGATGGCAGGCCCCAACTCTTTTACCGGCAAGGCTTTTGTATCCGTATCCCCAATCGGATACACGCCCTTAAACGTAACGTCTCCAGCCATCTTCCGTTCCCCTTATCGTGTAGAGTGAGCCGCCCGCTCTCTGCGGCTTCATTATGCGCACTCCCTTACCGGCATAGAGACCGGAAACTGCAGGGCACAATGTAGGGGCGCTCAAGGCGCAGGTGTAGGGGCGCTGCTTGCTGCGCCCTGAGCGCCCCTTCGGTTAAAAGGTAATCCGAACCCCACGCCCGAAGACCCCGAAATTCAGCGCGGCAGCGACCAGCCCGAGTACGATCCAGAGGAGGCTGCGGTGCGGCGTCAGCGGCGGGTCGGAGGCCAGACGCCGACCACCCTCTATGGGAAACACCATCATCAGCATCCAGGAGGTGCCTCCGAAGGACGCGGCGGCAGCGGAACACAGGATTAGGAAGCCCCCGGCGCCCGCAAAAACTGCCGAGAAGGTATTCACAAAGCAGCCGGCAAGATAGGGAACCACCGAGAGCTGCAGGGTCCGCTTTTTGCGCTCGACCGGGTCCGTGCCCAGAAAGCTATTCAGCGCATACGCGCCATGCACCAGGGCAAAGAGCATAATGAGCACTCCCAGCGCGGTCGTGCCCAGCCGGAGCAGAAACTCCGCAGGCAGGCCGGAGAGGAGGCTGTTCATATCGCCGAAGGGGACAAACGAGAGGGCCATCATGTATCCTCCGCCCACAAAGAGGTTGATATACCCCAACAGCCAGAGAAAATAGCGCAGATTTGCCCCCGCACGCAGGAGAGCCTTTCGGAACAGTATGAGGATCAGCGTAGCCAGCAGGAAATTGCAGAGGATGCCCGCGGCGCTGACGCCGCGCCGTTGCAGGGGCATGAGCAGGCTGCTGTCAAAATCGACATCGAAACTGGTCAGTTTCAGCGTGCGGATCCCGAAGGCGATGCCTGTCACCGCATGGCCGCCCTCATGGATCAGCGCCGCGACCAGATAAGCCAGGATACCGATCGCT
>DATGIG010000590.1:0-15582 GCA_035295825.1 Chthonomonadaceae bacterium
CAATCCCTGACTGCGAATGCGTCGGTGCAGTTCAGGAACGGACAGTTTTTGTTGCGCGAGAATACGCCTGAGACGCGAATAAGCATTCATGGATAATTTCCCTCCATGGGGTTATTATACCATGTAGACGGTATTTTGCCAGTTCTGGACATTTTGGAAGAAGGAAGAGAAGGAGAATCCTGGGCAGATAGCGAAATTCATCGTGTGTGCGGTTTATAACAAGGCTTTATGTCAAACTTAAGGAGGCGCAACCTCACCTTTACGGCAGAATTGGTACATGACAGAAGAGGAGGAAGAAATGGCAACTGCGACAGGTCCGAGCGTTCACGGCGGTATGGGCGCTATCTTGCAGGGCGGTGTATGTTCGTTTCGACTTTGGGCTCCCAATGCCAGTAACGTGCTGTTAGTGGGGGATTTTACGCAGTGGGAGACCAATGGCCTTCCTCTGACTTCGGAGCAGAATGGATACTGGTCTGCCGATGTTACGGGGGCTCAGGCCGGTCAGGCGTATAAGTTCATCATACAAAATCGCGGAGGGTCGGATTTTAATCAGAGTTGGCGTATCTGGCGTGTAGATGCGTATGCCCGCGAGGTTGCAAACTCCGGCGAGGAGGCCAATGGTTTTGTGGTGGATCCCGGCTTTCCCTTCTCATCGTTTACAACGCCGGGGTTTGAAAACTTTCTGGTTTATGAGCTGCACGTAGGCTCCTTTGCGGGTTATCACGATGATATTTCCGTCGGCGACAACCACACGGCGACGTTTGCAGACATCATTCCCAAACTGGGCTATATACGCGAACTGGGTTTCAATGCGGTGCTGCTTATGCCGGTCGAACAAACGCTGGCGGATATCGGATTGGGCTATGCTCCGACGAATTGGTTCTCTCCCGACGAAGAGTATGGAGGGCCGAAGCTGTTAAGACAATTCGTCGAAGCAGCCCACCAGCACGGATTATCTGTCCTTCTCGATGTGGTTTATAATCATGCGTCCACAGAGGACAATCGTTACTGGGATTATGATGGTATGTTCTTCGATGGCGGGATCTACTTTGAAAATGGGGGCGATACTCCCTTCGGACGAAGCCCGGCGCACTGGAAAGAGGAGATCCGCAACTTCTTTCTCGATAATGCCCGCATGTGGTTTCGAGAATACAACGTAGACGGACTGCGCTTCGATGCGGTGCACTACATTCAGGATGAGAGCGTGCGGCATATTGTGATGAACGGGCTTCACCAGGAGTTTCCCAACAAATACCTGGTAGCAGAATACTTTAAGGTATCTCCCGACCCCATTCGCAGCTTAGGTTTCGATGCGATATGGGATGGAGATGCGCCCTTCGCCTTCCGGGACGCCGCCCAGGGGAACGATCCGCTCGATAAGGTCAAATCGTTTCTGGGATGGGGAGGGTTCGACCATGCCTGGAACTACATGCGCTATCTGCTGGGCTCTCACGATCAGATCGACGACCTTCAGAATGGCAAGACCCACAACCGCTACTTCGTCGAACTCTACGGAGGGCGGGATAACTGGTTTGCCCGCGCGAAGGCGCGCCTGGGCTGGGCGCTGAATGTCGCTATTCCCGGCACCCCCATGCTGTTTATGGGCAGCGAGTGCCATATGTGGGGCTATTGGCAGCCGGATCCGGATGCGTTCGGCGATCATCGGTTCGATTGGGCGATTGCCGGAGACCCTATTGGTATGGGCATGCGCAACCTGGTTGCCGATGCAAACCAGGTACGATGGAACAATCCGGCCCTCCGAAGCGATACCCTGCAGATTATCCATGAGGATGATACAAACCATGTGATCGCATTTAAGCGCTGGAACAACGAAGGCAATATCGTGGTGATTATCGTGAACCTTGGGGATGGTCAGTGGCAATTCGGGGATTATGGCGTCTCGATGGGAGGGGAGACCGGTTTCTGGGAAGAGATCTTCAATTCGCAGTCCCCCCAATATGGAGGGTGGTCCGATTCCGGCAACTACAGCCAGACGAAGGGAGTAGCAGCGGATACGATCTCTATCAACTTGCCAAAATGGTCGGTGCTTATGTTCCGGAAACTTTGATCTTCCCAGTAACAACCGGTCTCGCAGGAAAGTTGTCGGCTACAGACACCCCAATAGGCCTTCTGCTATTTCGGCGTAAGGATGGCGGCATGAAAGACCGAACCATTGGCGCCATCCGGAAGGGTATTGATCTCTGCGATGATCTGCCCGGCATCGTTGAGGCCCAGCGGATAGGCGTGTCCCACCTCCGGAGGGAGCAAGCCATTCAAAGGAATGTTCATCCCGTTCTGCTTTGAGCGTGAGAACGCCGGACAGATAAGAGTTCGGGCTCTATACATCGTACGAGCCATCTGTCAATGAAAAAACGGAACGCATCCTGGCTGTTGAGGCGGTGTCAGGAGGAGAAATCCATGGGCTTTGTCAGGATCGTAAGGATCTTTCGCGCCCGCTGCAGCAAGCGCTCGAGTTCCTCCTTATTCTTCCGCTGCATCGCATAGAGATAAGCCAGACGGAGAAGACAGTGGGCGGCGAGGGGGTGCTCCCGACCCAGGGTAGCCTCCATGATCGCCAGGGCTTGGAGGGCCAGGGATTCGGCCCTGGGATAGAGCGACTGGATGGCATACAGTGCCACCAGATTGAGACCATACAGTGCGGTATGAGGGTTGGCACTCCCCAGTGTCTGCTCCGTGATGGTCAGCGCGCTCCGGTAGAGCGCTTCCGCCTGATCGGAGCGGCCCTGGCTGATATACAACTGTGCCAGATTGGTGAGGATCCCCACAATATCCGGCGGCTCCGCCCATGCTTCTTTCTCGCCGGGCAGCATCGAGGGGGGAGACAGCAGCGCCGCCGGTGCGTATCCCTCGTGCTTCCCACAGAGCGCTCCCGGCTGGCTGCGGGGCGGCCCTGACCCGAGAGGCTCGGAGGGGATAGCCTGCGTATAGCGGTCTATAGCGCGTAGATAGTGGGCTTCGGCTTGCTGGAGCAGGCCCTGGCTCTCATAGAGGCAGGCCAGATTGTTGAGCAGGATGGCGATTAGCGGGTCTGCCCCAGAAAGCTTCTCCGTCAGCGTGAGCGCCCAAGTGAACAGTGGCTCCGCGACCGTATACTGACACCGTTTGTGCAGATAGATCCCGATCCGGTTGAGCAAGCTAGCGGCCTCGAGGGATTCCAGGTTCCTCTCCGCAATCTCCATCGCGAGTGGAAGCGCGTGGACCAGGAGAGGCTCCGGAAACAGCCAGAAAGGCAGCGACGCCGCAGGGAAGGCGCGATTCAACGCCCGCACGGCGCGCTCGGTGTAGGAACGTCGCGTAGCGCTATCCATTCCGGCGCGAATGACAGCCTGTACTGCGCGATGCAGCGTGCCGGCATCCTCCTCGGAGGGGCCGTGAAGGAGCGCAAGGGCGTGGAGGAGAGCGATCGGTTCCTCGATGGGCTTCCTATCCTCCAAGGGATCGGAGTGAGCCTGAGCTGCTTCGGTCTCCTCCTCGGCCGTATTGAGGTCCAGGAGGGTGCGAGGGAGAGCATCCGGGGCAAAACAGGCGCGGAGCATCAATGCTTCGGCGGCGGCTTCCGACCTGGCGCGCACGGCGGCCATGCTCAGGGTACAGGCAATGCGCACCGCATCAGAGTGCTGGTAGGGGACCAGCCCTTGCGGCTCCCGAAGTTCCGCCTGAAGGTTGAGATATTCGGCGAGGTATGCGGAGAACGAGGTTTGGGTATGCGCGATGTAGGCTGCCGCCAGTTCGAGGGCGAGAGGGATGCCGTCGAGCTCCCGGCAGAGGACGGCGGCATACGAGCGCTCCTCCCTGGTAGCGCTCTCCTGATGCGAGCGCTTCAGCAGGAGCTCGAGCGCCGCATAATCAGGGAGGCGACCGAGATGGAAGCGGCCATGCAGAGGAAGATCCGCGTAATCATGGGCGTCGGTGGTAACGAGGATATGCCCCGCAGGGTCGGGAGGTAGGTAAGCGCTTACGAAGGCCGGATCTTCCACGTCGTCCAGGATCAGAAGGTAGTCTGTATTCGCAGCAAGCCAGGTCCGAATTGCCTCGTTGGTCTCTTCCAGGGCTTGAGCATCTTTCTCGGGCAGGCCGAGGCGGGCGGCGATGTTGCGGTAGGCGGCATTCAAGCCGGCGGCGCTGTCTGCGGAACACCAGAAAATGGCTCTATAATCGTCCCAATGGCGATACGCATATTCGAGAGCGGTCTGGGTCTTGCCGATTCCGGAGGGGCCGGTGATAGCCAGGATAAGCGCGGTATCCCGGTTGGCAGTGAAAAAGCGGTCCAGACGCTCTAAATCCTCTTCCCTTTCGATGAAGTAGGCATTGCGCCCGTAGGGCAGCGCCCTTTGGTCCGGCGCGGGAGATGTAGGCTGAAAGAGGTGGGGGAACAGCGCCTGCAGGGTGTCCACGACCGTTTGCCACTTGCGGCCATCCTCCTGCGCCCACTGGATCAGCGGGGTAACTCCTACGGAGCCACCCACGAATGGCAAATCCTCGTAATAGGCATCGGGAAGCGAGACCGCCAGGAGGTCGATGTGCGCCGGGGTCAGGGTGAGCAGTTTCTGTTTGAGTTCCAGGGGTGTCAACGCACGCCTCCTTGCCGGAGCTTGCATCATTTCGCGGGAATGGCTACCTTGATGATCTGTCCCGGATGGGTATCGGTCCCGAAATAGAGGTAGCCTGCCGCAGGGTCGATGACGCCGCTCTGGATGTAGATTTCGCCCCCAGAGAGCGGATCTACTCCTTTCGGACGGGTTGCAAACGTGAAGGGTGTCGTTCCCTGCTGGAGTGGGAGGGTGTTGACCAGGTGCGGCAGTTGGTCGCCCTGCCCGGTGGCGACCTGGAGGACGCTCGATACCGGGAAAGTGAGGTCGTTGGCCAGGTAGAGGGAGTGCGTTTTGGGATCGAGCCCGCCCGCCGTGAAGTATTTTTGGGGAACCGTGATGGCGCCGATGCGGACGGGGGCTGCGTCTCCCGGATTCAGGCGCACTTTGACGATCTTGCCGGGGGTGGTATCGTCGAAGGCCCCTCTCGGGTTGTACGTCCCCAGATAGGCATAGCCTGCCTCTGTATCCAGGGCGGCAAAATGGAAGTTATTCTCCCCTGCCGGGAAGGCGACGCTGCTCACCTGTCTGGGCGCGGCATCGCCTGCGCCGAGGGAGAGTTTGACCCACTGGCTGGAGGCGTCCGCGCCGTTGCAGACCACATACCCATAGCCGCTCGCCGGATCCACCAGCAGGCGGCGTGGAAACCCGGTCCCAGGGTTCAGAGCGGCGGCGCTCACCCGCCTGGGAAGCGCATCCCCCTCCCCCAGTGCCACTTTGACGACGATGCCCGGATTGGCTGCACAGACGAAGTAAGCATACCCCCTGGCAATGTCGATGCCGGATCCGAAGAGGGCTCGCTCGCTCGCATTCAGTACGGTCGAGCCGACCAATCGGGGCAGCGCGTTCCCGGCTTCGAGCGCCACCTTGAAGATCCTTGCCGGCTGTTGGAGGTTGCCGAAATAGGCGTAGCCATGCACCGGATCGATGACGGAAGTAGCCACCCCCTCCTGCCCTGCGGGCAAGGGGATCGCGCCGACTTCGACCGGAGCCGCGTTTCCGGCTCCCAGCGCCACCTTGATGATATAGCCCGGATGCACGCTGCCGGAGGTGGCAAAGTAGGCGTACCCATGGATCGGGTCTATGACGCCCGAGTAGAGAGACCCCTCTCCCGGTTTGAGGATCAGTTTCGCCACTCTGCGCAGCTTTGCATTCTCGTTGCCGGAGCCGTCCCCGCCATCCCCCTCCGAGGGACCGCCCATAGGGGAGAAACCGCCGGCATGCGCGGAAGAAGCGCCGCCAACGCCGTATCCTCCGCTCCAGGCGCCGAACAGAGCCAATCCAAGCAGCAAGCTGAGAGAGCCTGTCCATTTTGTTTTAAGGTTCATAGCCATTCCTCAATCGGTTCCTCGAACCGAAAACAGGTCATTCGCCTCATGACAGATCATCCAGAATCGGTTATATTTCCTCCATAAACCCAAATTTGGATGGAAGCGAGGAGAGCGACGGAGGAAAACTTTCGAACTCTGGATGAAACCCGAGCTCTAGGGCGACGATAGTTTAACGCGGAAAAAGTGTTTCGCCTTGGTTGACGAATCACCTTCGGATGTGCTATCCTGTATCCCCATTTCACAATGTCGTGAGAGGAGACAACGCGCCGAATATCCGTTTTCGACCTCGATAGCATTCTCCTGCGTTCCATCAGGGACGCAGGCTATTCGCGTCTGCGGTTCGGCCCGATTATGAACCGTTTCGGCTGCAAGGAGCGCAACCGAGCCTCACGCGAATGGGAGATGCATACCTCGTGGAAACAACTGGATACTCCAAGCCGGGCCAACTGCCCACAGCGCACGGTCTCTACGACCCTCAAAATGAGCACGATGCCTGCGGCGTCGGCTTTGTGGCCCATATCAAGGGCGTCCCCTCCCACGACATTATCACCAAGGCGTTGCGCGTCCTGGCGAACCTGGCGCATCGCGGCGCGTGCGGCTGCGACCCCGAAACCGGCGACGGCGCGGGCATCCTCATCCAGATCCCCTACGCATTTCTCCGCACCCAATTGCAGACCCAGGGCATCACGCTGCCCGCCCCCGGCCACTACGGCGTCGGGATGCTGTTCCTGCCCCGCAGCACGGAGGAGCGGGCGCAGTGCGAGGGCATCTTCGCCCAGATGATCGCCGCGGAGGGGCAGACGCTGCTCGGCTGGCGCGATGTGCCCGTGGACAGCAGCAAGCTCGGCCCGCTGGCGCGGAGCGTCGAGCCGGTCATCCGGCAGGTTTTCATCGGGCGCGGCGCAGCGGTGGCCGATACGGATGCCTTCGAGCGCAAGCTCTACCTCATCCGCCGCCGGGTCCAGAACGCCATTGCGAAGCTGGACCTCCCGGAGGAGGGCTTCTTCTACGTCAACAGCCTCTCCTGCCGCACCCTCATCTACAAGGGCCTGCTCATGGCGGAGCAGATCGCCCCCTACTACCGGGATCTCATCGACCCGGAGATGATGTCGGCCATCGCCCTGGTCCACCAGCGCTTCTCCACCAATACGTTTCCCACCTGGGACCTGGCCCACCCCTTCCGTTATATCGCCCACAACGGCGAGATCAATACTCTGCGCGGCAACCGCAACTGGATGTTCGCCCGCCAAAAAGCGCTCCACTCCGACCTCTTCGGCAGCGACCTGGAGAAGCTCTTCCCGCTGGTCAACCGCTCCGGCAGCGACAGCGCCACGCTGGACAACGCCGTCGAACTGCTGGTTCTGGGCGGGCGCAGCCTGCCCCATGTCATGATGATGCTGATCCCCGAAGCCTGGGACAAAGACCCACAGATGGACCCCGACCGTCGCGCCTTCTACGCGTACCACGCCTGCCTCATGGAGCCCTGGGACGGCCCCGCCGCCGTGGTCTTCACGGATGGCCGCAGCATCGGCGCGACCCTGGATCGCAACGGCCTGCGTCCCGCCCGCTACCTGGTCACCGAAGACGACCTGGTGGTGATGGCCTCCGAGACCGGCGTGCTGGAGATCGATCCGGCCACGATCCGGCAGAAGGGTCGGCTGCAGCCGGGCAAGCTCTTCCTGGTGGACACCGAACAGGGGCGGATCATCAGCGATGAGGAGATCAAGCGGACCGTCTGTACCCAGAAGCCTTATCGGGAGTGGGTGCAGAAGTATCGGCTGGAACTGGAGAAGCTGCCCGAACCCACCACCTCCATCGCGCCGGACGCCGAGCCGCTGATGCTCCGGCAGCAGGCGTTCGGCTACACGCTGGAAGATATTCGCATCATCCTGCAGCCGATGGCCCTGAACGGCGAGCAGCCGCTCGGCTCGATGGGCACGGACACGCCCCTCGCGGTCCTCTCCGACCGACCGCAACTGCTCTACAACTACTTCAAACAGTTGTTTGCCCAGGTCACCAACCCGCCCATCGACCCCATCCGCGAGGAGCTGGTCATGTCCCTCATGGATTACATCGGGCGCGACGGCAACCTGCTGGATGAGCTGGAGACCCACTGCCGCCAGCTCAAGCTGGAGAGCCCGATCCTCACCAACACCGACCTGGAGAAGCTGGTGCAGATCCGGACCGGCTACTTCCATGCCCGCCGCCTGCCGGCTCGCTTCCCGGTGGATGGCGGCGAGGACGCCCTGAAATACGCGGTCGAGACGCTCTGCCGGGCCGCCTCCCGCGCCGTGGCCGAGAAGTGCTCCTTTATCATCCTCTCCGACCGGGGCGTGGACCGCCACACCGCGCCCATCCCCAGTCTGCTCGCCATGTCCGCCGTCCACCACCACCTGGTACGGGAGGGGACGCGCACACAGGTGGGCCTCATCGTCGAATCCGGCGAGGCCCGCGAGGTGATGCACTTTGCCCTGCTCATCGGCTACGGGGCCAGCGCCATCAACCCCTACCTGGCCTTCGAGAGCATCGAGGATATGCATGTGCGCGGCATCCTGCCTGCGGAGCAACCGGTCGAGAAGTCCATTAAGAACTACATCAAGGCGGTCAACAAGGGCCTGCTCAAGACGTTCGCCAAGATGGGCATCTCCACGCTGCAGAGCTATCGTGGCGCACAGATCTTCGAGGCCATCGGGCTGGCGAAGGACCTGGTGGAGAAGTACTTCACCGGGACGCCCTCGCGCCTGGGGGGCGTCGGGCTGGACGTGATCCAGCGGGAGGCGCTGGCGCGGCATCAGTTCGCCTATCCGCCCATCCATATTCCCGAGAGCCTGGACCTCGATCCGGGCGGGCAGTACCAGTGGCGGCGCTTCGGCGAGCACCACCAATACAATCCGGACACCATCTCCAAGCTGCAGCAGGCGGTCCGGTCGCCCGCGCTGATCGCCAACCTGAAGGCGGCTCAGGAGATGCATGAGACGGTCCAGGCGCTGCAGATGGCGGTGCAATCCCACGACTACCAGAGCTTCAAGGCGTTCACAGCCGCCGCCGACGATGCCAGCGAGCACCTGGCGACCCTGCGCGGCCTGCTGAAGTTCAAGCCGGGGCGATCCATACCTCTCTCCGAGGTCGAACCCGCCACGGAGATCCTGAAGCGCTTCGCCACCGGGGCCATGTCGCTCGGCTCCATCAGCCGGGAGGCGCACGAGACGCTCGCTATCGCCATGAACCGCATCGGCGGACGCTCCAACACGGGCGAGGGCGGCGAGGACCCCGTGCGCTATGTGCCCGACGCCAATGGAGACAGCCGCCGAAGCGCCATCAAGCAGGTCGCCTCGGCCCGTTTCGGGGTTACCACTCACTATCTGGTGAACGCGGACGAACTGCAGATCAAGATGGCGCAGGGCGCGAAACCCGGCGAGGGGGGGGAACTGCCCGGCCATAAGGTGGACGAGTACATCGCGCAGATCCGCCACTCCACGCCCGGCGTCACGCTGATCTCGCCGCCGCCGCACCACGACATCTACTCCATCGAGGATCTGGCGCAGCTCATCTTCGACCTCAAGAACGTCAATCCCACAGCGCGGATCTCGGTCAAGTTGGTGGCGGAGGTGGGCGTCGGCACCGTGGCGGCGGGCGTCGCCAAGGCCCACGCCGACCATGTGCTCATCAGCGGCTACGATGGCGGCACGGGCGCGTCTCCGGTCTCCAGCATCAAGCACGCGGCATCCCGTGGGAGATGGGGCTGGCCGAAACGCAGCAGGTGCTGGTGAAGAACGACCTGCGCGGGCGGATCCGGGTCCAGACCGACGGGCAGATCAAGACGGGGCGCGACGTGGTGATCGCCGCCCTGCTGGGTGCGGAGGAGTTCGGCCTCTCCAGCGCGCCGCTGGTGGCAATGGGCTGCATCATGATGCGGGTCTGCCATCTCAATACCTGCCCGGTAGGCATCGCCACCCAGGACCCCGTGCTGCGGTCGCGGTTTGCGGGGCAGCCGGAGAACGTGGTCGCCTTCTTCTTTTTCCTGGCCCAGGAGGTGCGCGAGATCATGGCGGAGTTGGGCTTCCGCACCATGGACGAGATGATCGGGCGCATGGACATGCTGGATACAGCGCGGGTCCTCTCCCACTACAAGACGAGTGGCCTGGACCTGACGCCCATCCTGACCCCACCGACGCCGGACCCGCATCTGCCGAACCTGAAGTCCGGCCCGAGGGAGGTCGCGCGACGGTGCGTGACGACGCAGGACCATGGCCTGGAGGAGGCGCTGGACCGGGAGCTGATCGCCAAGACCCGGAGTGCATTGGAACATGGCACACCGGTCTGCCTCGACCTGCCGATCTACAATCGCAACCGCACCGTGGGGACGATGCTCTCCGGGCGGATCGCGCAGAAGTATGGGGCGGAGGGATTGCCGGACGATACGATCTGCCTCCGGTTCTATGGCTCCGCGGGCCAGTCGTTCGGGGCGTTTCTGGCGAAGGGCGTCACGATGCTGTTGGAGGGCGACGCCAACGACTATCTGGGCAAGGGGCTTTCGGGCGGGCGTATCGCGGTCTACCCGCCGAAGGGAGCCCACTTCGATCCGGCGGAGAACATCATCGCAGGCAACACCCTGCTCTATGGCGCGACGAGCGGCGAGGTCTATCTGTGCGGTGTGGTGGGCGAGCGCTTCGCTGTCCGCAACTCCGGGGCCATTGCGGTCGTCGAGGGCACGGGCGATCACGGCTGCGAGTACATGACCGGGGGCACGGTGGTGGTACTGGGCAATACGGGGCGCAACTTTGCGGCGGGCATGAGCGGCGGGGTCGCCTATGTCTGGAACCCGGAGGGCGCGTTCGCGCAGCAGTTCAACGACAACCATGGCCTGACGCAACTCGAACCCGTCCACGAGCCGGGCGATTTCGAAACGCTCCGCACCCTGATTGAGAACCATGCTCGTTGCACCGGCAGCAAGCGTGCGTCCACCCTGCTTCAGGATTGGGAGACCAGTCTGGCGCAGTTTGTCAAGGTGGTCTCGCTGGAGTATCGCCGCGCTCAAGCCGAGCGTCAGGCTCGCATTGCCATGACATAACGGTCCTGCCTGCGGTACAATGAGTATCCCTCATAAAACCTGGTGTAGACTGGGAGGTTGGACCCTCAACCCCCCGCCCTTCTCCCTATACCGCTCCTTCGTCGCTAGGGAGAAGGGAGCAAGGGTGCAAGCGTTCCTCCCATATTGACAGGGAGCAGGTTTTGGTAGGCGCTCACAGAGTATTCACACTCTTTGTACAGGCAGGTAACATGAACTTCGATAACTTTAAAGTGTTGACCTTCGATTGCTATGGTACGCTGGTGGATTGGGAGACCGGCATTCTCGCGGCGTTGAGGCCCTTGTTTGCACGGCGGCGCATCGGTATTCCGGATGAGGATATTCTCGCGGGCTATGCGATTATGGAACGCAACATGGAGAGCGCGCCGTTCTTCATGCCCTATCGTCAGGTTCTGCAGAAGGTGATGAAGCAGTTTGGCAAAGCGATGCACTTCTCTCCAACGGAGGCCGAAACCAATGCCCTGGTGGATTCGTTTGCGGAGTGGAAGCCCTTCCCTGATACGGTTGCGGCGTTGCAAGCGCTGAAGACGCGGTACAAACTGGTAATCATCTCGAACGTGGATGATGATCTCTTTGCCATCACGGCGCAATATTTGCAAGTTCCATTCGACGAAGTGATCACCGCGCAACAGGTAGGCAGCTACAAACCCTCGCACAGGAATTTCGAAACGGCTTTCTCCCGGATCGGCCTGCCGCGAGAGCAGATCCTGCATGTAGCGCAGAGCCTCCACCATGATATTGCGCCCGCACGGGAATTGGGGTTGGCGAATGTGTGGGTCACCCGACGCAAAGGCAAAACGGCATCCGGGGCGACCGATGCCGATGCGATCCAGCCCGACCTGGAGGTTCCCGATCTACAATCGCTTGCCACGGCGATGGGATTGATGTCTCATTCTTGACCCATATCAGGGAGACGCGCATGTTCCGGCGAACGTACACGGTCGTGCTTCTGTTGGGCTGCCTGATGGCTCTCTCGGGAGTAGGCGCGGCGCAGACGGCGCCGCAAGACAAAGCCCAGATGCAGACGCCCGATGCCCAAAGCGCCTATGAGAAGGACCTGAAGATCACCGAACAGGTGAAGAGTGGGCGCGAGTTGGGTCTCTGCTACCGTATCCTGCAAAATAACTGGCAGGACATCGCGCTGGATTCCACCAAGATCCAGATGATCTCCCTGGTGGTTCACCAGGAGTTCGATTCCGGTGTGCAAACCTATCCGCACCTGTTCGATGCCATTGATCTAGGCGTGCAGGATCCCTCGCCGAAGGTGCAGGCCGCGGCCCTCGCCTTGCTGGAAGACAACCTGGGGCAGCATTGCGCCGATACCGCCGCTTACCTGGACTGGCGGCAGAAGATAGGGGATAAGTCTCCCATTGCGATCCTACAGGAGAATTATCGGGCTCTGTTCGCCCAACTGACGCATGCCGACGATATGCAGAAGATCGCTCTGCTCGACCGTCTGTCGCAGGGCTCGTTCGGCGCAGATGGATATTTTGTCCAGAAGCGGGACAACTATTCGATCGAGGTCGGCAACAGATCGGCTGGACGCAACCGCCTTCTCCATCGTATCGCGTTGGAGGAGAACCTGCCGGATATCTTAAGCAGGTTATTCACAGCCGATACCAGGCCGGAAGTACAAAGCAGGGCCTTGATGCTCTTTGCACGCCTCTCCCCCAGTGAAGAGGTGGTTACGAAATACGAGGCCCAACTGCACCGCATGATCCCTCCCCTCATTGCCCAACATGGCAATAATTCACAAATGATCCTGCTGTTGAGCCGGGTGGAAGCACGCTGGGCGAACGATCTATTATTGCATATACTTTCCAGCGACCTGGTGGAAAAGGACATCTTCCCGGTTTTGATGGGAGTGGAGACACATTACGAACGGCGCGCCATTCCGGCGTTGATCGCTCTGCTGGATGCCTGTGAGGGAGATAGTATCTCCGCGATGATCTCCTCTACGCTGATTGATGTATCAGGTATGCGCGGAACGACCGTGGGAGTACCGAAGGACGTGGAGGGATGGCTGAAATGGTGGGAGAGCGCAAAGCTTCCTGCAGAGGTACGCGCACAGCCCTTCCCGGTTTACAAGGAGATCTCCGGAATACACCGTGACACTGACCCGGATCAGCGAACATCTCGGAGGAAGCGGGAACTGTTTCAAATAGGAGAGGACCCACATCGCACCTATTGGCTGATCTCAGCGGGAACGCAGGCTAAAGATGCGAACGGGGTTATTCCTGCCCAGAACATCAACCCGCTGCTTTTAGATGATTCCGGTCTGCTGGTGGTCTTGAGCGACGAGGACGGCGATATGCTGCCGGTGCGCGTTTTCTGGCGGCAGGTCGCCCGCGCGCTTGGGGGCAGGTATGTGATCGCGCTGGTACGCAGGGCGCAGTGGAGCGAGAGCCAGCCGGTTTTGTGGGTCACCAGCCAGAACCGGAAGCAAGTGCCGCAGGCGACCTTCACCACCGAAAGCCTGGTCGCCGATGTAGTCAATCACGTAAAAGCGCGCATTCCTCTGGACCCGAACCGTATCTTCCTGCATGGCGAAGGAGAGGCGGGAATGGCGGCCTATGCCTGCTCGCTGCAGCAGCAGACGCCGTTTCAAGGCTTCTATCTGCTCTCCGCGCCTTTCCATACCGTCCAATTGCCGCCGTTGACGCAGGCGAAGGGGCGGCGCTACTACATTCAGCATAGCCAGACTGACAGAATCACTCCCTACTTTCTGGCCTCGGCAGCCGTCACCCTGTTGAAGCGGGAGGGGGCAACGACCCAACTCGACACCTATCCGGGCGACCACGGCTACCACTTCCAAGGGAGTAGCGTGGAAGCGGTCGCAAAGGCGTTCCACCAGTTGGAAATGCGGCACTGACCTCAAACGATAATACAACCATACGGTTTCACCCTCGTTCGCCTTCCGCGCCTGGCAATACCGCTGCGGAAGGCGATTGTGTTATTTGGCGCAAATTCCCCTCTTTTTACGGTTATCGCGGATGCCCTGACAAGCCGACAATGCGGATACAATCGGAACTGCCGGGGCGAAGCCGTTTCCTTCCTGGCAGATCTGCAAGATGTCTATTCGGTATCACAGGATATCGCAAGAGAGGAGATGTCTATGTATCGCAACTCCGGCAGAGAAGGCTGGTGGATCGCTCCGGCGGCGGTCGCCCTGCTTACCGTTCCCGGCTGTCAGGTCGCCAGCGGCGCGACGGATTGGGTCAAGCACAACAATCCGCGCGGGTTCACCCTGGAACACCCTGCTGGCTGGACGGTTGAAATGCCGACAGGCAAGCCGATCCTCATTGCAAGCGCGGATAAGCGCTCCTTTGTCGTTGTGCAGCCGTCTATCGCCGAGGAGGGCGAAACGGCGCAATCCTGGGTCCAACAAGTACCACAGCGCTTCGCCTCCCTCTTTCCGAAGGCGCATATCGAGGGGATACACCAGGGACGCCAGGTCCCCGACGAAGCCGTCGCAGACTTGACCTTCACGCAGGAGGGACAGCCCATGCGTGGCAAGGCGCTCTGCTGGATCCAACAACGGAGCGTCATGCTATATGCGATCGCTGCGCCGACCGCCCGCTTCGAGAGGGACCGGGGCAGCCTGCTGCATATCCTGGACAGTTTCCGCTTCACCGTACCTTCCGAGCCGAAGGAGAAGTCCCAGGCCGCGAATGCGCAGGAGTATGTGACCTGGAAAGATCCGATGGAGGGCGGGTTCTCGCTGGAGGTGCCGCGCAACTGGAATGTGCAGGGCGGCGTGAAGCGCTTGGCTGCGGTGGATGTGCGCTCGGAGGTCGAGGCCACCTCGCCGGATGGCGCCATCCGGGTGCAGTTGGGGGATGCGCGTATCCCCACCTTTACCATGCCGAATGTCGTGCTGGCGCAGGGAGGCTTCCGGGAGGGAAGCTGGTACTCGCCCGGTTACGGCGTCAATCTTCTGGTAATGCGGTATCAGCCGGGCGCCCAGTTCGCCCGCTACCACGCACAGCACGCGATGCTGCAGGGCGCAACGGACGTGCGCTTCACCCGGCAACAGGATCGCGCCGATACGACCTATGCCCTGAACCGGATCTATGCGCAGTTCGGCCAGGCGGGAACCGCCGTACACCTGGATGCCGGAGAGACGGCTTTCCAATACAGCAACCATGGACTTCCGATGCAGGGCTACTGCTTCGCCGGAACGCTCTCCACGCAGGTGCAGGGATCGTTCGGCGGCTTATGGCAGGTGCCTCACCTCTGCACCTATCTCGCCCCGCAAGGGCGGGAGGCCGAGGCACAGGCGGTGATGCAGCGGATGGTCGCGACCTACCGCATCGATCCGGATTGGGCCAATCGAAATGCCCAGATCGCAGCCAATGTTTCGCAGATCGTCACCAAGACCAATGACGAGATCATGAAAATCTGGAAAAGCTCTACCGACTACCGCAACCATACGCTCGACGATATCCATCGCCACTTCGACAACTACATTCTGGATCGCGTGGACGTGGAAGATCCCGTTACGCATGAGACCTGGAAGGCGGAAGCAGGGCATAACTGGTACTACCGTAAG
>DATGIG010000591.1:0-19761 GCA_035295825.1 Chthonomonadaceae bacterium
ACATCGTGACCACCCCAGCACAGCGGACACTCCCTCGCGCTCATAGCCGGTAAAGATCCGCACGATCTTCCCGCCGAGGTCGTGGGCCAGGCGCGCGCATTCGCGCACATAGAGCACCTGCATCTCCAGCCAGGGGATGTCGGGACGGTCGGCGCCGGCGGTAAAGTCCGTATACGCCGCCATCGCCGCCAGCTCGATGCCCAGATTCTGCATGTGCCGCTGCAGCTCGCGTCGGCGGTCGGCCTGGAGGTCGAGGAGCGAAGCATGGCCGCGCTTGGCCATCAGCATCACGCCGTCATAGCCCAACTCGGCGGCATGGTCCACAAAGGCTTCGAGCGTGAGGGAGGCCTGTCCCTCCCAGACCCCGGCGTAACTGACGGAGTGCAAACCCAGCTTCCACATGCGTCTCTCCCCTCCCGGCATTCCGATTTCGGATGGCACAAGAATCTCTCAAAAGCCTTCCGATTCAGCCCGTTGTTATCTTACCTCATATTCAACGAGGGTCTATAATCATAGGTTTGCGTTCTGTCCGGGCTCGGAAAAAGTACAGTAGAGGATAAAGTAGGGTAGAGTATAATGCCAGGCAGGCTTTTACATTGTGAATCTATCATGCTACTCCCATGGCGCCCTTATCCGGAACAATCCGCCATTTGGAGGATGCCTTACACCTTGAACTCTGATAGAATAGGAATCTGGTTCAAAAATACGATGCATGTCCACGTCCACGTGAATGCGCGACGCGCCAGCATCCTATTGGTTGTGACAGGTGGATATCACGGACTTTCCGGAGATTGCCATGAGAGACAACAGTAAGCCGTATCGGGCCAGGCGCGCTGCCGACCACGATCCGGAACAGGGTACTTCTCTCCCGCCGCATCCTTCGTCAACAGAGAGCGGCAAAGACGTACGGATAGCCAGGTTTCAAGATTTCCTGGAGGCGGTACCTGACGCCATGGTGATCGTCAGCCGGCATGGCCGCATCCTCCAGGTGAATGCACAGATGCTCAGGCTCTTCGGCTACACGCGCGAAGAACTCTATGGCCGGCCTTTAGAGATACTGCTCCCTGAACGCTTCCGGAAAATACACGCCCAACACCGAACAGGTTACATCTCCGATCCGCACGTGCGTTCCATGGGAGCCGGGCTGGAACTCCAGGGCCGCCGCAAGGACGGTTGCGAGGTCCCTGTGGAGATCAGTTTAAGCCCCCTGGAAACCGAAGCAGGCGTCCTCGTCGTCGCCGCTATTCGCGATGTTACTGAGCGCAAACGGGCGGAAGCGGCCCTGCGCGCCAGCGAAGAGCGCTACCGGTCTCTGGTGGAGCAGGCCGCAGACGGCATCTTTATCGCGGATCCGTCCGGGCGATACGTGGATGTCAATGCGAGCGGCTGCCGTATGATAGGGTATTCCCGCGTCGAAATCCTTCAGAGGAGCATCGCCGACGTTGTCACGTCCGAAGAGATCGAACGGATCGTCCCGGCGCTGGAAGCGATGAAACAGGGCCAGACCCACCTGGGTGAATGGCAGTTTCGACGCAAAGACAACTCCACGTTTCCTGGCGAGGTCAGTGGCATTATGCTGTCGGACGGGCATATGCTTGGCTTCGT
This sequence comes from Chthonomonadaceae bacterium, assembly GCA_035295825.1. GTDB lineage: Bacteria > Armatimonadota > Chthonomonadetes > Chthonomonadales > Chthonomonadaceae > DATGIG01. Next base: position 1,606 of record DATGIG010000591.1, read on the forward strand.
GCGCGACATCACGGAGCGTCAGCGTGATGCAATAGCGCTCAAGGAGAGCGAGGAGCAGTTCCGTACGGCCATCGATGCCATGCAAGAGGGCTTCGTCATGCAAAACCAGGCCGGCGAGATCGTGATCAGCAATCAGAGCGCCGAGCGGATACTGGGCCTGACGGCGGAACAGATGAGAGGACTCACTTCTCTGGATCCGCGCTGGAAGGCTATCCACGAAGATGGCTCCGACTACCCCGCAGAAACCCGTCCGATCGTGGTGGCGCTGAGGCAGGGCGTCGCACAGAGCAATGTCATCATAGGCGTCAGCAAGCCCTCCGGCGAGTTGGTCTGGGTCTCCGTCAACTCGGTTCCGCTGCTACACGAGGGAAAGCCGTTTGCTGCCATCGCGACCTTTGCGGATATTACCGTGCGGCGTCAGGCAGAGAAGGCGCTCAAGGAGAGTGAGGCACGGTTCCGCTTGCTCGCCGACAGCGCTCCCGTCATGATCTGGATGACGGATGAAAAGGGAGGCTGCACCTACCTGAACAAACTCTGGCTGGAGTTTACAGGACGCACGCTGGAAGAGGGATTGGCTTTTGGCTGGAGCGAAGACATTCATCCCGATGATAGAAAGACCAAAATGGAGGAAGCCTTGCGGCTCTTCATGGCGCGTCAACCCATCCGTTCTGAGTTCCGGCTCCGCCGCCATGATGGGCAATATCGCTATGTCCTGGACAATGGAGTGCCCGTCTTTACAGAAGATGGGAACCTGCTGGGGTATATCGGCTCCTGCGTAGACGTCACGGAGCAGAAGGCGATGCAAGAGCGCCTCTTCGAGTCTCAGAAACTGGAGAGCCTGGGCAGGCTGGCGGGTGGGGTCGCGCACGACTTCAACAATCTGCTGACCGCGATCACGGGGTATACCGAACTGGCCCAGATGGAGGTTTCCTCCGAGTCGGAGGTTGCAAAGTTCCTGACCAACGTTCAAACAGCGGCACAGCGCGCCGCGGCGTTGACGAGCCAACTGCTGATGTATGCGCGCCGCCAGATGGTCGAGTTTGCTCCTCTCAACCTCAACAAGGTCATCCTGGGCATGGACCCCCTGTTGCGCCGCACCATCGGCGAACCCTATGAATTGGTGCTGGCCCTCGATGAGCGGCTCTGGAACGTGAGCGCCAATGCCGCACAGATGGAGCAGGTGCTGATGAACCTGGTCGTCAACGCTCGCGACGCCATGCCCAACGGAGGGCGTATCCTGGTGGAGACCGCCAATGTCACCCTCGATGCCGACTATGCCGAGTTCCATCCCGGCGTCACTCCCGGCGAGTTCGCCATGTTCGCGGTGAGCGACAACGGTCCCGGCATCACCAAGGAGATGCAGGCGCGCATCTTCGAGCCGTTCTTCACCACCAAGGAGATGGGCAAGGGGACCGGGTTGGGACTGGCGACCTGTTATGGCATCGTCAAGCAGAGCAGCGGCAACATCTGGATCTACAGCGAGTTGGGACAGGGAACGAGCTTCAAGGTCTACCTGCCGCGTTTTCTGGCAACGCCTATCATCGAGGAGGTCCTTGCGCCGGAACACCTTCCTTCGGGCACGGAGACGATTTTGCTGGTAGATGATGAGCCGATGGTGCGCGACATTGCGGCGCGGGTGCTGCGTTCGCAGGGGTATCGAGTTCTGGAAGCGAGCAATGCAGCGGAGGCTCTGCACGTCCAGGACAAGTGGGAAGGCGCCATCGATCTGCTATTGACCGATGTGGTGATGCCGTTGATGGGAGGTAAGGAGCTGTCGCAGCGTCTTCAGCAATTGTGTCCTGGCATCAAAGTCTTGTATATGTCCGGCTACACGCACAATGTGATTCTCCACCAGGGTATCCTGAAACCGGATGTCGCGCTGATCACCAAGCCCTTCACCTCCTCCGGACTGGTGAAGAGAGTGCGCGAGGTGCTGAATGCGGAGTAGGGGATTTCAGAGGAGCGTCGTATGAAAATAGCTCTGATCCAGATGAACAGCCGTATCGGGGCGCGTGACGAGAATGTCAACCGCGCCTGTGAGTTCATCTCGAGCGCCGCGCAGGAGGGTGCGCAACTCATCGTGCTGCCGGAGTTCTTCAACTACGAATACTTCCCCCAGTACCGGGACTATCGCTACATGGATTATGCGGAGACGCAAGAGGGCGTCACCACGACCCGCATGCGGGAGGCGGCAAGAGAGAATCAGGTCTGGCTGGTCTCTACTATCTTCGAGCTGGAGCGTCCTGGGCTCTACTACGACACCGCTATGCTGATCGCGCCCACCGGCGAGATCATCGGCAAGTACCGCAAAGTGCACCCGGCAGCGCTGCTCAGCCTGGAGAAGATCTACTTTCGCGGCGGCTCCTCTTTTCCGGTGTTTCGTGTGGGAGAGTGGACCATCGGGTTTTCGATCTGCTACGACAATCTCTTTCCGGAGTCGTGCCGGTGCCTGGCGATCCGGGGCGCCGAACTGATTATCGCCCCCTACGCAACGCCGATTGACGACCCGTGGGAGAACTTTCTCACCACACGGGCTTTAGAGAACGGCGTCTTCCTGGCGGCATGCAATCATGTGGGACAGGAGGGGGAGTGGCGGATGTCGGGCAAGAGCATGCTCATCTCCCCCTACGGCAAGATTTTGCATCAAGCCAGCGGGACCGAAGAGCAGGTTATCGTGGCGGAGATCGACCGTGAGCAGGTGATAGATGCGCGCCGTCGTTTTCCCCTGTTCCGGGACCGCCGGCCTGACGTGTATGGCGTCATCGCGCAGCCGATGGAGGCGTTGTTCGACGTCGGTCCCAAGCCGGAGGAGGGACCGGCCTGAGCGCTCGTTCAACGCCGCCCGATTGAGTCGGATCGGAGGGCGGCGCTCGATTCGCCACCCTCCGATGACCGAGAACTCGGAGTGTCCTAGCTCCCCTTGCCGTCGTTGATGGGAAAGTCGTTGCTGACCGGAGACAGGGGCACGGTCTGATCCACCACCTCGAAGCGGATGTCTCTCACCCAGATTTTGCCCTTACCCTCCAGGGCGATGCCGAAGATAAAGCCCTGGTTGTTCTTCGCTACATCCACCACATACTCATAGCGCTTCCAATCCGTGGTGCCCAGAATCGGCTTATCGAGCATGTTCCAGGTGCGTACCCGGTCCGGAGCGTCCAGATGGAGATAGAGGTCACCGCTCGTCTCCACGCCCTCGGTGCGGACCAGGGCGCTGTAGCGGATGCGCTTGCCCCGGTAGGCATCGGCGCGACAGATCTGCGACAGCGAGGCATCTCCGGAGGGATGAGCGTTTGCAGCGGTCAGGTAGGCGGCGGGGCCATCCGGCGCACCATGGGGATCTACTCCCATCCGGTAGTCCGTACCCGTTCCCTCTTCCGCGCCTACCTTCCAGTCGGTCACCCCTTTCCGGAAGTCCAGGTTGGTCGGCTTATCCAGTCCGACGCTCTTCCATACCACACCCGATACCGGATTGGCTCCGCTCTTCGCTCCGACGGCCTGGATATGCCGCGTTACTCCATCCCAGGCGTCCTCCATCGCCTTGCGATCCTCCTGCGGTAACTGCTTCAATTCCGTCTGGAATTGCCCGCTCAGGAGATCCTGAGTGTCCTTATAGTCCCAGTAGCGGGCGCCGGCATACCCCATCACCAGCGCCTCCGTGCGCATCCGACTCGGCACGTCGGGGCGGTTCAACAGATAGCGGGCGTAGTGCAGGGCGTCGGCATAGGCCTGGCTCTGGAAGCACTCCCGGATCGTATCCAGGATCTGGTCATTGGATTGGGTCTTCGGAGCCGGGGAATCCCGATAGCGCTTGGCGATCTGCAGGTTCGCCTGCAGGACTTTATCGTTAGGGTTCTTTTTGGCGATGGCCGCGAAGAGCTGGAAGTTCTTTTCCGATTCCTCCGGATCGTCCATCCACCAGGCGCTCTCGAATTTGATCCAGTAGGCGTTGGCACGTGCACTTTCCGGGATGCTAGGCATCTGCAGGATGGCATCGGCCGCCTTCGCCGCCTTCGCCCAGTCGCCTCGCCAGCTCCAGTTTACGGCCTGGTTGCTCGGAGCGGCGTCCTCCCGGACCCGTGCGGTTTTGCCCTGCTCCCCATCCGCCGCACGGGCCGGATTCAGGGCCGCCAGGGGCGCCAGCACCAGGACGCTCAGGCCAAGCGCCAACAGCGCCGAACGGCGGGTGGTCTGCGCCCGGTTGCGATCCGCCGCCAGAATGGAGATCAGTCGCGCCTGGACATTGGAGCGGGGTGCAGCCATGGTCTGTGCGCCGCCCTGCAGTACGGCCCCATGCAGCATCCGGAGCGATTTCACCACCTCCAGCAGATGATTGGCATAGTCCGACGCCTGCATTCCAGCCAGAAGCACCCGATCATCGCAGGCCTGCTCCGCCTCGCGCTCCATCGCATGCGCCATCTTCCAGACCAGCGGATTGAACCAGTAGAGCGCGCAGGCCAGTTGTGTGACGACCTGGGTCAGCCAGTCCAGGCGGGCGATATGGGCCAGTTCATGCAGCAGCACCGCCTGGAGCCGCTCCGTAGGCCACTCCTCCAGCACGTCGCCAGGCATCAGCAGTACCGGGCGCAGCCAGCCCCAGGTCATGGGGGTCACAAAAGCGCCGTCTTCTCGCGCTGCCTGGCGTATGACGAGGGGCGTATGCACGCCGCACTGCGCCGCCAACGCATGGATCAGCGTCACCAGCGGTCCCTCGGTGACCACAGGGCAGCGCTGTGCCAGCCGCCAGAGCCGCAGCCGGCCCAGGAGCAGCCAGCCGCCATAGGCCACGCCGCCGCCCAGCCACAGGAGGGTGAGCCATCCGGCTGCCGATAGAGACACGGGGCCGGCAGGCGAGCCGCTTTTCACTGGCGTCCGCACGGGGGCGGAGATTCCCTGCCCCTCCGCAAGCGGCTTCAGGCGCACGGAGTCGCTTGTCTCCGACGCGGCGGAGGTTTCCGTATCGTCCATAGAACCTTCTGGGGTGGAGACATTTGCTGCGACCGGAACTGGGGAAGCCGGTAGGAGCGGCACATGCCAGGCGGGCGTCACCGCGGAGAGCAGGGGCAGCCCCAACAACCCCAGCATACAGACCAGCATCACCGTATAGCGTGCGGAGGCGGAGGCCCGCCGGCCCATCAGAAGCAGGATCAACGCTCCCAGTACGGGAACGATCAGACTACGGACCACCACGCCCAGCAGAGACGACAGGCGCGGGTCGGCGATCAGAGAGGCGAATGCGTTCGACATCGTGGTCACTCCTCTTCACTCTTGCGGGCTTGCTCGATAACCTCCGCCATGCGGGCCAGCTCCTCCTGGGACATGCTGACATCGGTATCGGAGAGAAACGTCTTGACGGCGCTCTCCAGGCTGCCGCCGAAAAAGTTCTGTAGGACACTGCGCAGGGCGCTGCGGGCAGCCGTATTCTGCGCTTCGACGGGCAGGTAGAGGTAGCGCTTCCCCTCCTCTTCATGACGGATGTGCCCCTTCTCCTGCAGCACCCGCAGAATAGAGCGCACCGCCGAATAGGTGGGCGGGTCCGGCATGGCCTCCATGACCTCCGTCGCCGTCGCCTTGCCGACGCGGTGCAGGATCTCCATGATCTCCCGTTCCCGGCGGCTCAGCCCACTCCCGATCATGCGTGGCATAGGTCAAATACCCCTTTCGACAGAATGTGCGGAAAGTTCAACATGTTGATGTTGAAAGATTAACACATCTTTCGGCGCTTGTCAAGGGGGTAAGTGTTGAAAAATCAACATTTTTTGTTGGCTGCGAACTGACTTGCGGACAGCGCTCTGGCAGGTCCGGTAGGGAAAGACGCTCTCGTCAGGTAATATAGCTCTATCCCAATTCATGCCGTTTCGAGGAAACTCCATTCTGCTCCCTTGCCGCTTCCGTGCCCAATGGGAAGATTGGGCGGATGAAACGGTTCCACAGGAAGCAAAATGAGTTCTACTTGCCCGATTGTTGATCGTCTGGAGAGTTCCCGAGGGCTGCGTTTCGCCCAGATCGAATACCCCTCCGAGTTCCGGATGCCGCTCCACTGCCACGCGGACGCGACCAGCCTGGACTTTTGCCTGGAAGGCGCCCCCTACGAAATCCGGGACCGCAGGACGTTTGTCCAGGAGCCTACCACGCTGACGCTGATGCCGAGGGGTGTTGCCCATGCCAACTGTTTTCCGAAGGGCGCGCGTACCTTTCTGATGGTATGGAACGCAGAGTGGATCGAACCGTTTCCCCAGATCGCTCCTCTCATCGAAGTCCCGCGATGCTGTCGAGGAGGCCGCGCCACATGGATTGCTGCGCGCATGTATCGGGAGTTTCAACACCGGGACGGGCTGACGCTCCTGACATTGGAAGGTATGCTGCTGGAGCTGCTGGCGGAGATGGCGCGCGACCCTGTAAGTCTGCCTGAGAACAGGGCGCCTCGCTGGATCGGACAGGCGACCGATTTTCTCCACGCGCACTTTACGCAGAACCTATCGGCAGAAAGTATCGCCTCGGCGGTTGGCGTTCACCCTGCGCATCTGATGCGTGCCTTTCGCCAATACCATCGGAGCACAATCGGGGAGTATGTCCGCACGCTTCGGGTGGAGTACGCCTGTCACCTGCTATTGACGTCTCAAGCCCCGCTGGGACAGATTGCACTCGAGGTGGGTTTCTCCGATCAGAGCCATTTCAATCGGACTTTTAAGCGTCAGGTGGGCATCAGTCCGAGAGAGTTTCTGAGGATCTCCGCGTGTGCAAGCCCCAGACAAAAAGTGCAATCCTGATCCAAGAACGCCCTCTTTTCGGAAGGTAGAATAGCTCCAAGCACACGCCGATACCGGCAAGAAGGAGCAAGATCAGGAAATGTGGGCATTCTATTCCAACCCCAGAGGGCGTTATTATCTCCGCTACGGGCTAATTCTGCTGTCTCTGGCTACACAGGCTTATGTTGCGCACGCCGATGCGGTGGATGATTATATCCGGGCTCGGATGCAGAAAGAGCATATTCCCGGCCTCTCCCTGGCAGTCCTCCGCGATGGCAAGGTAATCAAAGAACAGGGATACGGTTATGCCAGCCTGGAGTTCAAGGTCCCGGCCAGCCCGGAGGCCGTCTATGAGTTGGCCTCCACGACCAAGCCTCTGATGGCAACCGCCGTCCTGCTGATGGTACAGGAGGGCAAACTATCCCTCGACGCGAAGCTGAGCCAATTCATCGCCAATACCCCTGACTCCTGGAGAGACATCACCGTTCGCCATCTGCTTTCGCACACTTCCGGCATCAAAGACTACTCCAGCGATCTGCGGAGAGACTTTCCCCAGGACACACCGCCGGAGCAGATTGTCCGAGCCGCCATGGAGGCTCCGCTCAACTTTGCGCCGGGCACAAAGTGGGCTTACAGCAACACAGGGTATGTCCTGCTCGGGATGATTGTCCAAAAAGTCAGCGGAGAGACCTATGATGCCCTGCTGCAGGAGCGTGTCTTCCGGCCCTATGGCATGACCCACACGCGGCGCGACACGCCCGATGAAGTGGTTCCCAACCGCGCCGTCGGGTACTTATGGTTCGGGGGCGCCTACCACAATGGCGAGTTTCTCAAGTTTCTGATGACCAACCACGGCGACCGGGGCATCCTCTCCACCGTGCGCGACCTGGCGAAATGGGATGCCGCCCTCTCCGATGACACGCTCCTGACGGCCACTACCCGGCAGGCGATGTGGACGCCCGTTATCCCGTGTGACGCCGGTTCCAGCTTTCCCTCCGCATATGGGTTGGGATGGTTTATCAAAACGATTCACGGTCACCGGCAGATTTCGCATCCGGGGGGCGCGCCCGGAACAAGCGCCATGCTCTCCCGCTATCCCAACGATCATCTGACCGTCATCCTGCTCGCCAACTGCGAGAATGCGTTTATGCAGGAGCTGGACCTAGGCGTCGCCCGGCACTACATTCCCGATCTGCTGCCGAGCGCGGAGGTGCGCCTGCGCCCCGAACAGCTCGCTGCCTGCACCGGTTATTATAACGCCTACGGCTCCCAGCTCCTCAAGGTGACACGCGCTAAGACCGCTCTGGTGTTGGACGATGGGGGCGGGGTGAACAACGATTTTATGCCCCTCTCGGACACGCGGTTTCTCGCGGCGGAGGCCGACCGGGGGTTCGCTGTGACCCGAGATACCAGGGGCGACGTAACCGGCGCGATGCTGCGTCTCGGCAAGGATGAGATGGCCGTCCAGCGCATCGGTCCGCTGGCCCACCTGGTGACGGCGCACTCCGATCCCGATCCGGCGTTGACCCGGAAGATCGAGGCGGTATTGAAAGCGTTCGCGCTGGGAGGGAAGGAGGTCGAAAGCGTGCCTCAACTGGCGTCCCTGGCGCGCCAGGATTACGCTCACAGCCCTGCCGTGGAGCTGGCGGGTACCCGGAGTCTCTCTTACATCGCCGCACAGGAGGTAGCGCCCCAAGGCATCGAGCGGCATGGAGCGAAGGTGAGCCGCGTGCTCTACTACCAACTGCACACGGATCGGGGGACGCGGTTTGTCCTGGTCTATCTGACGGCCGACGGCCTTGTTACCGATCAGGACGTGGTGACCGAGTAATCTGCGGAGCGCCGTAAGGAGACGATAACATCGTTTGCATTCAGGACAATTCGACGGGGTACACCGGAGGGCGGCGGAGGTAGGTGAGCTGCGTGTAGTCGTGCGAGTGCATGGCCGGGGCGTTCACATTGAAGATCGGTCCCCCAAGCCGCTCGAAGCCGGAGCGGAAATGGGCGGCGGATTTAACGACGATGACCTTCATCGCCGCGCAGTCTATTCTCAGGGACCGGGCGAACGCCTGATCGAGGGGCTGCATGCGCACGCTCACCACCACGATGTTGACGCCGCGATGCCGCAGCCATGCGGACACGCCCAGGTTCCCATCGGTCCCCGAATACATCGGCCCATCATAACGGAAGCGACCATCCGAGAGGGCGACGACTTCCACTTCCAACGGCACTGGAGGACCCTGCCGGGGGTCGGACTTGCCGCCGACCGCAACCGATAGTTGCGCGCCTGCACCTGCAGTGTGGGCCTGCTGTGCAACTTCGGGATCTACCATATAGAGCAGCAGCGCGTCCTGCACATCCTGTTCGACCAGGGTCCGCAGCACAAACGTCGAATCGCCGGGCGCGCCGCCGCCTGTATTGTCCGCCATATCCGCCAGCAGGATGGGATAGCGGCCTGTCTCCTGCCCTGCAGTCAGCCCCTCCTGCACCGTGAGCGGCTTTATGTACCAGCGTTCGCGCTGTTTCCAGATCCAATCGCCCAGTTCGTCGGCGATCCGCTGCGCCAGGGCTGGGTCTCCGTCCGCAATCGCAATCACCGAAGGCCCCATATTCGGCACATCGGCCCAGGGAAAGCCGGTCGCCAGCGTCACCGCCAGCATGCCGGGCCGCCGTTCCGCCTCAAACACCCGCTGCATCACCTCATCCATCGGGTGATGCGCCGTCACCTGGTGCTCCGCGCTCCAGATGAGCGGGATCTTCCGAATAGCGCTCACCGGCCGGATCTCGCCCCTGATCGTCCGCACGATCAGGTCGGCGGCCTCGCGGCCCCGCTCCGCCATATCCACATGGGGAAAGGTATCGTAGCCTATAATCGCGTTGCAGGCCGCCAGGCGCGCCGCGCTGTGGTTGGCGTGGAGGTCGGTCGTCACCATCACGGGCATGCCTTCACCGACGGTCGCGCGGACCGCAGCCAGCAGATCGGCGTCGGCGTCCTCGATGCCCTCGACCACCATCGCGCCGTGCAGATCCAGCAGCACGCCATCCATGCCCCGGTCGCGCTCGCGCCGCAGATCGGCGAGAAACTCCTGCTTCAACGTATCATAGCAGGCACGCTCCACCAGGCCGCTGGGGGTCGCAAACGTCCAGAGCAGCGGGATCAGTTCAAATCCATGCCGCTCCGCACCGTCCAGAAACCCGCCGGGACAGAAGTTCGCGCCGCGAAAGGTCTCCAACAGCATCGCCCCACGCAGCAGGCCCTTGCCCGCCTCGAAGTCGCGGAGGGTGGTCGTCCCCGCCGCAAACGTGCTGGTCTCGTGCAGAATCCCGCCCGTGATGATGCGCATAAGCAAGCCTCTCCGTCACGCTTTGCAAGGGCCGGGTACAGAACGTACCCGTCTAAAGGGCCTTCGGCCAACCGTCCTCCGGACGGAAAAGCCGCCAATGTTGGGAGGCATCCAACGGACACTTAGCCGAAGGCTCTCCAGACGGGGATTTTCAATCCCCGGTTACAACAAGGGTCCTAGCCGCCGATCCTTTTACCACCGGTAGTATCGGTACGGATTATCCCCCATGATAAAATCCGTACGATAATCGGCATGATAGTAGTCCGTGGCCCTCATCCCCCGGGTATCGGGATGCAGGGACATCGGCAGACCGGAGTTGCCTGCAAAGCCCCCCTGATTAAAGCGATCGAAGAGCCGCACGGCGATCACGTTTCGCCCGGCCTTGATCAGCTTTCCGGGCACGACATAGTTCCGCGGCGCAAGCCACCAGCCAGGCGTCTTTATGTCGGTATGGCCGACCTCTACTCCGTTGAAGTAGCTCGTATCGAAATCATCCAGCGCGCCGAGCGACAGCACCATCTCCTTGCCGGCCTCGCCTGGCGGCACGACGATCTCTTTACGGAAGACCGCCTCGCCATCGTGGTCATCGAAGAACGGCGCCATCTGCGGTAGGCGGATAGGCGTCCAGCCTTCGGTCGGCGCGGCCTCACCGACTAACTTCCGTGCGGCCAGGGTGATGCCGGGATCCGTATGCGCGGTTGCATCACTCTGAGCGGGAGGCAGCGAGAGGGTGACTTGCATTCTCCACTCGCCATCCAGGTTGATGAACGTCATGTCGAGGGGATGAAAGAGATGGCTATCGGCGGGAAAGCCGGCACCCAGGTTCGCCAGGAGTTGCGCCACGGCGCGGGTGGACCGCCAGCGCGTATAGCGGAAGTAGGTCTTCTCATCGGCCGGGAAGCGATCCGGATCCACCTGACAGAAAACAACCACGCCCTTGCCGACCGTCTTGCGACCGATCAGGCCGTTCGCCCCAATCTCCGCGCCTGCACTCACCACCCAGGGGGCCGTATCCAGATGGGTTCGCCAGCGCAGGTCGGATGCGCTGAGGCCCCGTGCCTCCGGCCAGGCAGGCACGGAAAGCGATCCTGCGAAATCCGACGGAGCCGGCTTTAATGCGACTCCGAACCCGGCATCCGCCTGTGCGCGCGGCAAAAAGAAGGCTCTGCCGCCTCTCTCCAGATAGGAGCGGAGCGTGACATCGTCCAGGGTGGCGTCCGGGCCAATGAGGAGGAGACCGGCGTCAGGGTCCAGCGCCGCCGTGGGCTGGTAGCTCACCCCGATCTTGTCCAACCATGCCGCACCCGCAGAACCGCCGAGATAGACGACCTTCCCGATCCGCGGAGAGAGCGGGGAGTGGAGTGCGTAATCCACAACGCGCGCTGCCAGTCGCCGCGCTGCGGGATCCAGCGTCGCGTGATCTTCCAGGTCCAGGGTGCTGACGATCAGCCGGCCTTTGCCGTAGTCCAGCTCCATCAGCGGGGTATAGGCCAGGTCGAACTCGCACTCTAGCAGAGGGCGCCAGCCACTGCGGTGGGGCTTCTCGATGGCAGCGCTTGTGACCGCGCCGCGATTTCCCCAGTGCCATCCGGCATAGGGCTGATCTCCTTCGTTCCCTTTGAGGTAGTTTCCGACATACTGGGGGTACGCCTCGGTCAGCGTGCTGTCGCCGGTCCAGTCGCGCAGGTCGGAGGCGTCGAGTCCCTCCGCGACCGGGGAGTTCATGGGAAAGACCCGACGGCTGAGCTGCGGACATACCCGCCACCCGAGCGCCCGTGTCAACCACTCCGGGTCCTGCGTACAGATCAATGCCCGACCGCCACTGCGCACGTAAGGTTCCAGCCGGGTAAGCACGGTCAGGTCGTGCTTCAGGGCGTTGCGTCCGACGACGACCAGGCGCGCCGCCGCGCCCCCCCATGGGCGCGTAGGATACCCCAGGCCGGCCAGCAGGGCCGTGGTCTCACCTCCCGGATCGACCATAGAGATCGGGCCTTTGCCGGCTTTCGGGGCCGCAGGCTCGCCGCCAAACACGCGGAAGGGAAAGACATCGTCCTGCGGGACCTTCCCGATGACGGCGGTCAGGACGATCTGTCCCTCGGCCTTTTGACCGGCTGCCAGGAGAGGCGCGGTCACTCGGAAAGGCACCAGGCGCGTCTCGGAAACCGCCAGCGTGCCGTGCAGCACGCCCCGGCCCACGACTCTCCCGCCGACCGTGGCCGTCCAGGTGGCCATGAAGCCCTGGGGTTGGCGTGTATCGTTGAGAAGTGCGGCCTGCTTCTCGATCTTCTGGCCGGAGTGGAAGTGATGATCCTTGGCGGTGTAGGCGCCCGCCGGGCCGGCGATCCATGCCAGCGTCGGGCCGTTATTCTCTTTGAGGCCATCCTGAATCCAGGACCATGTACGCAGACCGCCCGGCAGGCCCGCAGTGCGCCAGCTTCGCCAGGTATTGACGCGGTAGAGTTGCTGGATTTTGTGCATGTTGGCATACTCATCCAGTTGATTCTCGGAGCTTTTGTAGAGCATTCCGCCGACAAAGAGGCTGCGTAGATACTCTCGGTATTTGGGCTCCTCCAGAGAATAGGCCTCCATGCCGAAGTAGATGGCGCTGTATTCCGTCAACAGCGGCTCGCTGGTGATATTGGAGCCGAAGCCATCGCGCCCGCGCCGGAAGGTGCAGTCCATAGGCGTGCCGAACTCGACCATGGAGACCGGCATCTCGCCGCTTTTCGCCCACTCGCTCAGCCAGTCTTCGCGCTCCTGGATCGGGATGAGGTCCAGGTAGCAGTTGATCGTGTAGACATCGCCGGTGTAGGCCCCCGCGTGGCTGTAATAGACCCGCGTCGGGTCGAGCTTCTTCAGTCCGGCGAACATCTCTGTGGCTGCCGACAGGTGGCGCTGCCAGGACGTTTTCGACAGGTCCCAGCCAGGGCGGCCCAGGTGGCGCGGGTCTTCATCGACCGGGCTGCCAAAGAAATTGAAGCCGGCGATCCACATGACCACGGAGGGATGATTGCGATAGTGACGCATCCAGACCGCCGCGCGCTCCATGGCGCGCAGATAGTTGTTCGAATCCCACACAAACCGGTAGTGCGAATCCATGATATACCGGTTGGCGTTGAGGATATACTCGGCTACCAGGTAGGCTTTGCGGTCGGCCGCGGCAAGGGCCGGCCCCGAGTCGGCGACATCGCCGCGCGTATCCACGGTCGTAGGCCCGTTTTCCCAGAAGTTTTCCCCGACCTGCGGGGCCTCTCCATAGTAGAAGCAGCCCTGCCGCAGCCGGATCTCGGTCCCATTGAGGAAGAACTTCCGGCCCTCCACCCAGAACTCCCGAAAACCGAACTCCTGATCGTACGCATCGTCCACTCCCGCTCCCTGCGCATCGAGCCGGAGCGTATAGAGGTTGGGTTGGCCGACATCCCACAGGCGCGGATTGGCCCAGGGCCAACTCAGGGTGATCGTCTGGGTCTCCCTGGCCTCTACGGTCGCGGCGGCGGTGAAGCGCTGCTCCACGGCGCCCTTTGCATCGCACATCTCGGCGCTGAACCGAACCTGGCCGGCCTGCTTGACGCCGGTGAGCTCCACATCCAGAGAGATCTTCTTTTGCCGGGTGGACGGGCGCACAAAGACATCCGTCACTCTGGGCTCCGAGGAGCGGCTTTCGAGGAAGACACTGCGTGTCAGGCCGCGCGTCGCCAATGCAGCCGAGGCGTAGGTGACGGCTTGAAAGGCATTTTGCCAGAAACTTCCCACCTTATCCTGGTCGGCGACGGCGGCTACCAGGATCCGGATATCCGCCATCCTGCCGGGCGTCACGGCCTGGGTGATGTCCACCGTACCCCAGGGCCAACGGACCGTGCCGCACTCTTGCCCGTTGACATATACCATGGCATCCGTGCTGACGCGTTCGAACCGGAGGCTGATGGCGCGCCCCTGCCACTCTGCCGGGATCGGCGCCTGGCGCTCATACCAGGCGCGCGACACGGCGGAGCCGTCATAAAGATCCCACTGCGGGCCGGAACCTCGGGCTACGATATCCGCCGCCTTATCCTTATGCAACTGCCAGTCGCCCGGAACCTTAATGTACGCCCAGCCCACCTGGGGAGGAGCCACGGTCCCTTCCGGCGCCGGAATAAAACGCCAGATGCCATCGAGGGAGACCTGCGCCCGTTTCCGGTTGACCGCCTCGACCCGAATGCGGTCCCAATTCAGGGACATGCCGGCGGGCAGAACGGCGTCGCCCCGTGTCGTCGTCGTGACCAGGTGGGGCGTGACGGTGAGATCGGCGATCTCGAACACTCCGGTAGCGTGGGCCCACTCCGTGTTGGCACTGGGGTTCTCAAAGGAACCCTGCGGCAGCAAGTTCCCCTGGGTCCAACCGCGTTCTCCCAAGAGACAGAGGAGTATCAGAATGAACAAGAGCTTCATGTTCATGTCAGACGGCTCGTGTTTTTAGGTCGACACGGAGATCAGTACTCGCGTGTGGTGACGATCCCCGGCTGGGGCACGGGATAGCGCCCCTTGGCGTCCGGCTGCAGGGGCGCCGGCGACTCGCGCGTCATCAGCTTGTCTACTCCGGGGGCAAACTCATGCGGGCAGTTGAGCATGTCCTGGAAGCTGATCTCCTGGCCGGTGTGCGCGGCCATGCGGCCCATGCTGGTGGTCAGGCTCGCCTCCACTCCGCGCTTGACCTCGTTGTAGGGCTTGTCATTGCGGATCGCATCGATGAGTTCATCCCACTCGTTCTGGTACGGGTCGCTCCGATCCTTGGATTCCCAGAGCATGTTCGCGCGGTCCTCATTCTGCCCCTTGTAGATGGAGGAGGGGGCTCCGCAGTCGGCGAACCGGGAGGCGATGGCCAGGCCCTTGGTCCCATGCACGTAGCTGGCGTAGAAGGTCGCCGCGCCCTCCATGCAACGGCCGTCGTAGAAGAACTTGCTGCCATCCGGGAAGGTGTACTCCACGCCGTAGCTGTCGAAGTTCTGATCTACATACGTCGTACCGTCCGGAGCTTGCCGATAGTGGCGTCCGCCTACCGACTGGGCCTTGACCGGCCAGGCGTTTTTCATCCAGCTCAGGTGGTCGATGATGTGGATGTTGTAGTCGCTGAAGCCGCCGCCGCCGGCCCACAGGAAGCTATGGAAGCGCCGGATCTGGTACTCCAGGTCGGTCATATTCTCCGGCTTGGGTCGGGAGGCGAAGTGGCCGATGAGGCCCTGCATGCGGTAGCCGCGCATCGCGATGATGTCGCCGACTTCTCCGTTCTGGATCCGGTCGTGCAGCTCCTGGAGCGGGCGGGAGTGGCGGGACATCAGCCCCACGCCCACCTTGAGGTTCTTCGCGATGGAATCGTCCGCCAGCTTGAACATCTTCTTGCTGGTCGGGCCGTCCGCCGTGAGCGGCTTCTCCATGAAGACGTTGAGCTTCTTCTCGATGGCGTAGGTGAAGTGGACCCAGCGGAACGCCAGGGGCGTCGTGAGGATCACGACATCGCCGGGTTTGAGGCTATCCATGGCCTTCCGGTAGGCGTCGAAGCCGAGGAAGCGGCGCTCCTGGGGGACATCCATCTTCTCTCCCACGGCGCCGGTGAGGCCGCCATAACTGCTCTTGAGGCGATCCTCAAAGACGTCGGCCATGGCAACGAGTTTGATCGGGCCGCTCTTGGTGCTTAGCGCATTCACGGCGGCGCCGCTGCCGCGTCCGCCGCAGCCGACCAGCGCGACCTGGATCAGATCGCTTCCGGCGGCGTGGACCATCGGCGCGCTGGCCGCCGTCAGGGTCGAAGCGGCGACGACGCCTCCCGCCGCTTTAAGAAACTGGCGTCGCGAAGTGAGTGTTTTCTCGTCAGGGTTCATGATTTACCTTTCCTCGAATTCGAGAGCCTGCCACGATTTCGTGATGGGCTGAGGGATTATAGATGGTTGCAAATACCTTCACCGGATGCCGCGCATTTTCCTTCCCCACCTACAGCATGACAGCGAATTCATTGGCCGGTTGGGTGGAGATGGCGGTCGAGGAAGGCTCTGGCAGCGCTCCAGGCGTCCTCTCCCGGCACGCCGCCGAACCCATGCCCCGCATTGCCGAGCACGAGCAGCGAGCACTCGATTTTGGCCTTCTGAAGCGCTTCGAACATACGGAAAGACTGTACCGGCTCGACCTGTGTATCCTGCCAGCCATGAATGAGGAGGAACGGCACGGTCTGCGCATCCACATGGCGGACCGGGGAGGCCTCTTCATAGAGATCCATGGCCTCCATCTTCGGCTTACCGATAAAGGCGATGCGATACTCGGTAAATTTATGGTTGGTCGGCTCCAGCGTCAAATCCATGCGGCCAAAGTAGTCCACCACGCAGTTGACGCGGGAGGAGGGTTGCCCCGCCAGTTGCGGTTCGGACCGGGTATCCGTCACGCCGAGCATGGAGACCAGGTGCCCGCCTGCCGAACTGCCCACGGCCCCGATGCGGTTGGGATCCAGATGGTATTCGATTGCATGGCTGCGCAGCCAGCGTACCGCCGCCTGCACGTCTTCCACTGCCGCCGGGTAGTGGTACTTTGGGGCCAACCGATAGTTGACGGTGATCGCCACATACCCATGCTCCGCCATCTCTTGCGCTTTTCCCATATACTCGCTCTTGTCGCCGCCGCTCCAGCCGCCGCCATGGACAAAGATCAGGCCGGGATGGGGGATTGCGCCGTCTGTCGCCGGACGGTAGAGATCCAGCTTCAGGCTCCCTCCGTCCACCATGTCATAATCGACCTCTTTCTCCACCCGCACCTTCGCCACTTCGTTCTGCCGTAGGACGACTGTTTTCGGCTTTTGCGCAAGCGTCGCGCTGCCTGTCCACAGGATCGCCGAAACGGTGAGCGCGCTCCACAATCCAATCCGTCGCATAGTCACTCCTTCCGATGGCACGAGGACACCATCGGCCCTGTAATGTTAATTGCTGATTGCCTCGATGGGATCCTTGCAGTTCGAGGACGGCTCTCAGGAGCGCTCCCTGCGGCGCGCCAGGCGCTGTTTCCGGGCAATGGGAAGCGCCAGCAGCACGAAGCAGCACGAAGCCACCCCGATCAGGATCGGGGTCTTCCAGAGAGCCGAGGGGGGAGCGAGCATCTTGACGTTGCTACCCTCATAGAGATACAGGCGGAACGGCGGTGCTTTGCTATCCTGTAGGCCGCCCGTCGCCGTCAACACGCCCTCCACCAGGACGCGTGCGCCGCGCGCCGGCAGCGCGGCGTCCAACCCGGTCGCCTCGACCCCGAACTCCTTGCGACCGGCCAGGGGAACCACAATCTGTGTCCCCTCCGCCTCCAGCGTCAGGCTGTCCGCGCTGGCTTTCGTAACGAAGCCCTGGATACGGGCGCAGGCGCAGCGCGGCAGGTCACCGGATTTCAGGTCGGCTTCCGTGACGACTTTCGAGGCGGGCAGCGCGCTCATCGGCAGGATATCGGTCAAGCGGGCGACGGCGTGGTCAATGGTCGTTTCACCGTCCACTGAGAGCAGGGTCCCATTGACGGAGACCACATCGCCGGGCTGGAAGGGCAGCAGGGGCGGGTTCGCCAACCGGACGCGCATCAGGACGCCCTGCCTATCCTGCACATAGAGGTTGCCGGGGAAAGTATCCGTGCCGATCCGTACTATCAGGTTCTGCAGGCGCACCGGAAGATCCTTCTCGGTAGCGCCCAGTTCCGGCAAGGCGTGCTGCAACACGGCGAGAGAGGGGCTGAGCGGAACGGAAGCGCTCCCAAGGGTAAAGGGAACCGTGGTTACCTTACCCGCAGCGACGGTCGCCTTCGCCTGCTGTTGCTCATAGCCGGGGGCGGAGAGCGTCACGACGATGTCGCCCGGCGGCAGATCCACAAAGGCATAGAACCCGGTCCCGTCGGTGCGATGGGTCCATGTCTTCCCGTGGCGCTTCACCGTGACCGTTGCGCCATCTATCGGGTTCAGCTCAGGTGTCAGGACAAAACCCTTGAGGTCGCCGGAACGGGGCCGGGTTTTCCAGGGCATCGGCGGCAGCGGCGCATCCGTCGGGAAGGGCGCTGCCTGTAGGGGCGTTCTGGGC
>DATGIG010000592.1:0-6143 GCA_035295825.1 Chthonomonadaceae bacterium
TATAAGACCTTCTTTGCGGTCCTGCAGCGCCATGGGTACGACGGCTGCGTCGCCTACGAGATGTGCTCGGAACTGACCGGCGGCGGCTCCATCGAGAACCTGGATGCCTGCGCGCGGAAGTTCCTGGCGTATATGGACGGCATTGATGGCAGGGCGCGCACTGGCGAATGAGGGGAAATGCCGTCTAAAGCCGGCGGATGGGTCAGGAAAGGGCTGGACCCGGTGAGGTACGAACAGGCGAGGGTTTTCTTTCTACTTCTGTCCGTCCTGCTGCTGTCAGGCGCGGCGGGCGGAAAGGCGCAACGGATTCCGGAGCCGGTGGCGCAGTGGTCCCGTGGTACGGGCGATAGGGCGAAAGGCGTGCCGAACGCTTCCTATCAGAGCCTGATGGCAACACCGCACGTCCTGCTCGTGGCGTCCAGGGGAGCTTATGGAATAGCTGCCTTCGACCGCCCCACCGGACATGAACTCTGGAGCAAGGTCGCCTTCGTCAAAGCCGCCGACTATCACGGGATCCTGGACTACGAGCAGTGGCGACCGATTGGAACAGCCTCCGATCAGGCCGGCCAGGAGATCGCTATCCTCTGGCATCTGCGCTCGAAGGCGACACCGGATACCGCCGATCCCATTCAACTCCATTTCCAAGTCGAGCATGACCTACAAGCCGTGGAGGCCGGGACAGGAAAGCTGTTGTGGCAGGAGGATTTGCCGGCGGCTACGGGATCGCTCCAGCCCGAACTTACTCCCGTCGGCGTGTACGGCGGTATCCTGCTTCTGGTCAACGGTGGCCCGGCGCCGCGCGCGGAGTTTTGTGACGCCGCTACCGGCGCGCGATTGGATCCAGCTTCGACGGCGGGCCGGGAGGCGATGATGCGTGCCGCAGCCCGGCAGGGCGCTTCCCTTCTGCCGATCAGCCTGCCCGGTCATCCCTCTCTCCTGGACCTGCGGACCGGCCGTCTTGTCCCGCTCGCTCTCCATCCAACGGCTCCCGGCACGCGCCTTCCACAGAGCATTCAGGTCTATTGCATGGCGGGCCGAATCGTCGCTTACGTAGATACCGATGACGGGGGCGTGGGGCATTCTCCCTGGCCCAAATATCTCTGGTGCGGGGATAGGAGCGGTCATAAGCTCTGGCAGTTTCCGACCACGATCACATACCGGGATCGCAGCCAGCTCGAAGCCGCCGATGCGAGCTGGCTGGTGCGCGCCCTGCCGGTGAGCGGTGGGATCATTCTCACGGAAGACATCCGCGGCGCTCTCTATGGCATCGAGGCCGGCAACGGAAAGTTGCTCTGGCGCCGGCGCCTAGCAGGTATGCCGATAGATATGGCGGCGTTCGAGGAGGGCGCTCTGGCGCGCACCAGGCCTCTCAACTCCTCCGGCAGCCGGCAGCCGGCCGACATCCTGGAGTTCGTGAACGCGCGGAGCGGCCGGGCACGCTTGCTGGCGCGCGTTGCACCCGGTGATGCGCTCCTTGTAAACGGTCACCAGCTCTTCCTGCTGGACGAGCGCGGCACACTTCGAACCTATGCGCTGGGCCGCGTGTCCGCGAAACCGGCCCAGGTCCGGAGGAAACCATACCTCTCACCGGCGGTCATTCACAAAACACTTAATCGCTACCTGGCGCTGGCGGTCAGACAAGATGACCTCGATGGCGTTCAGGTTCTCCTCAACAAAGGTGCCGATCCCAATACGCACGCCGCCTATGAGTACCCCCTGCTCTTTCTCGCCATCACCCTCATTTTGGAGGGACGAGGACGGCGGGAAATCGTGCATGCCTTGCTGGAGGGGGGCGCCGATGCCAACGCGCGCATCCGCAAGCCTCTCCTGCTCACGAAGGGCAGCATTGTCAATGACATAGCTAACTACCCGGTAGGGACGACTGCGCTCATGGCAGCCGTGTCCCGGCAAAGCGATTCTCCTGGCTCTCAACTGGATGTTGTCAAGCTGCTGCTCCGATACGGCGCTGACCCGAGATTGCGGAATCAGGACAACAAGACGGCGTTGACCCTGGCGGAGGCTTTGCCGGATAAAGAAAACGCCGCCGACATTATCAAAGTGCTCAAAAGGAATCTTGTCCTCAAAAGGTAACAGGAGAGAGCAGAACGCTGCGCATACCCCCGATGCGGCTTTTGCCCAGATCATGGCTTCGGTAGCCGATCGCCACGATCTGGCCCCGATCGTTGATGGCGACCGCCCTCTCCAGCACCCAGCCGGAGTCCGCAGGAAGAAGATCGTTCAGGTTATAAGTCTGGCCGTTCTGCCACAGGATCGCCCGATCTCCGCCCCACTGCGTATGAGACAGGCCCTCGGTCTCTTCATAGGAGAGCGCCGCCGTCCCGACGATCTGGCCTTTCGCGTTGATGGCCAGCGCCTCGCTGCGGGAGCCGCCTGCGGTCCCTAGGTCGCGCAGAACGCCCTGGTCCCAGAGCACGGCATGGTCTTGATAGAATCCCTGGCTGGAAGCGCGACCGACGATCTGGCCCCGGTCATTGATAGCGTTGGCGCAGCTCGTACCCCTGGATACGAGTGTGCCCAGGTCGCGTTCCGTTACGCCATCCCAGAGCATAGCGTGAATCTTGTACCAGCCACCTGTCACGCCCACGACCTCGCCCCGGTCGCTGAGTCCTCTCGGCACGAACCGCAACCCCACAGAACCATGCGGCAGCGATGGCGCGTGCCCGTTCTGCCAGAGAAACGGCCGGTGAACGCCATCCAGCCAGAACGCGCAGCCGGCTGCCAGGCCCTGATTGTTGATGCCGGCCACGGTGATGTCGCCGGAGGCCGCGCCGAAGGTGGTCGTTAAGGGCGCTATGGCGCGCATGCGTCCCTTTTCCCAGAGGAAGGGAACAGGGCCGCCGGTCGCCCGCAGCGTGGTTCCGACGATCTGCCTTTTCGCGTTGATGCCGCTGGCCTGGCTGTTCTTCCCTCCGAGCGTCCCCAGCTCGATGATCTTGCCGCGACGATACAGAAAGGCGACATGGCTGCCGTCCGGATTATCCATCGTGCCGGCTACGTCGCCCGCGTCATTGAGGGCGCGCGCCCCGTCCTCGGAAGTACGCATGGAGATACCCAGATCGGCGATGGTATAGCGAGGGAGAGGTGGCGCATCGGCGTTTACAGGGAATGAAATGCCGAGGCTCCCTATCCCACTCAGGATCATCAGGCGAATGGCGACTCGGTAGCAAGGCTTCATCTCGCTCTCCGGCAGCAGAAGCGTTTCCTCCTATGGGACGAGCGCGATCACCTGGTGGTTACCAGGCCCTATCGTCCGGTGCGAGCAGGCGCCGTGACAGCCTTCTCGGGTAAGGAGTATAAGCGTGTAGTCCAATTACTCACCTGAAAAGGAACGACGATGCTACATAAGATCACCCTCTTGTGCTTGCTCAGCACCATGATTGTCCTTTCGCCCGCTCTGACTTCGCCTGCCGCCGCACAGGGATATAAGATCGTCGATCTGGGGACCCTGGGACCTCCCGGCGTCGGCTACAGTCAGGCGCTCGGCATCAGTCCTTCGGGACTGGTGACCGGAGTGTCTACAGACGGGATCAACCAGTCTCGCGTCTTTCTCTATAGCGGCGGCGCGATGCATAGCCTGGGCTTTTTCCACTATATCACGATCGGGAACTCCATCAACAACTCCGGACAGATCGCCGGCACGGTCATCGTGGATAGCAACAACAGCTTCATCCCGCACGGTTTTCTTTTCAGCAACGGCGCCTTTACGGACCTGGGCATCCTGCCAGGCTTCAACCAGAGTAACGCCTCCGGCATCAACGCACCTGGTCAGGTCACCGTAAACATGATAAACGCCGGACGCTCCTCATCCCAGTCGCGCGCCTACCTCTGGCAAAACGGCGTCTTTACAGACCTGGGGATGCTGCCCGGCTTTACCAGCAGCGGCGCCTACGGCATCAACGATCTGGGGCAGGTCGTCGGCCAGGCCATCGCCAGCTCTGGAATAGAGCATGCCTTCCTCTGGCAGAGCGGGGTGATGACCGATCTCGGGACCCTGGGCGGGACCATCAGCCAGGCTACCGCCATCAACAATAACGGCCAGATCGCCGGGTGGTCGTTGACCAGCACGGGCGCGGAGCACCCGGTCCTGTGGCAAAACGGCGGGATGACCGATCTGGGGGTCCTGCCTGGCTTCAGCTATGGGACCGCGCAGGGCATCAATGCGGGCGGCCAGATCGTCGGTATGGTAAGCACGTCGGGTTTTCCGGGTATCCAGCACGCCTTCGTCACCAGCAATGGCGTTCTCAGCGACCTCAACACCATGATCTATGGCAATCCCGGCAACACGCTCAGCACGGGGGAGGGGATCGATAGCGCCGGGGACATCATCGCGAACGGCCAGATCAACTTCGTTTACCATGCCTATCTGCTGTCACCGCACACCCCGGCGACCCGGCCGGCTGCGCCAAAAGGCCTGGTCGCCACGGCAGGCACGCGCCAGGTGACGCTCACCTGGTCACCGAGCGCCGAGGCGCTTTCTTACAACATCAAGCGCTCCACGACCAGCGGCGGGCCGTATACGACCGTAGGTGTCGCCCGCTCCGGTCCCGGCTTTACCGATACGTCGGTGACATCCGGACGAACGTACTTCTACGTGGTCACCGGCGTCAACCCTGTGGGGGAGAGCGCCAAATCCGGCCAGGCGCATGCAACGCCGCATTGCCCCTCACCTTGCCCACCCCCTTCCCCCTCCCTGGTTCGCTCGCTGCGCTCGCAGGGAGGGGAAACTCGGTCCGAATGGTCTCTAAAAGGACGATCAGGGACCGCCGCCGGTGGAGTTGACGGTCTGCCCGGTGATCCAGCAAGCGTCATCGGTGGCCAGCCAGGCGATGAGGCGGGCCGCATCTTCGGGCTGCCCCCACCGGCCCAGAGGTTCCAGGGCGCGAACAGTTTCGCGCTGCTCCTCGGTGGCATAGCCGGTGTTGGTGCCGCCGGGTTTGACGGGGTTGACGGTGATGCCGCGCGGGATGAGATGGGCGGAGAGATTGAGGATGAGTTGCTGAAGCGCGCCTTTGGAGGCGATGTAGGCCAGCTAGTGAGCGGGACTTGAGTCGGGCAGTTAAAACTGCGGCAACAAAGGCCCGAAGTCCCCTGCGGGGACTCAACACCTAAATTCCTATCCCTCCGGCATCCCTCCTACACCTCTTGCCATAATCTCCCACTCTGCCTGCTGGGTATTGCCGTGATGATGGGCTTCCTGGTTGAGGATGTAGTGGCGGATACGGGGTATGTCGGATTTGGTGATGGTAAAAGCCCCATAGCCTTCCTGCCATTGAAACAGGCCATCGTAGCCCACTTTATGGGTAATCATGTGGGAAGAGGCTCCCTTGATCTGCTTGACGAGCGCCGCGACCGAGATAGTTGCTGGAATCCGCACAAGCAGATGCACATGGTCTTCCACGCCGCCAATGGCGATCGCTTCGGCTTTGAGGGCGACACATTCCGATTGGAGGCAGGCGTAGACGGCATCTCGGATGTCTCCTTTCAGAAGGGGCAGCCGCTCCCAGGTAGACCAGGCTAAATGGAGATAGAGTTGGGTATAGGGTTCACGCATATTCGTCCACCAGCGGCAATCTCAACGCCTCATTCTCGCTTGTGGCTTTTCTTGAATTGTCAGTCCCCGCAGGGGACTTCGGGCTCTTGTTGCCGCAGTTTT
The DNA here is from genome assembly GCA_035295825.1 of Chthonomonadaceae bacterium. GTDB lineage: Bacteria > Armatimonadota > Chthonomonadetes > Chthonomonadales > Chthonomonadaceae > DATGIG01. Next base: position 5,675 of record DATGIG010000592.1, read on the forward strand.
AACTGCCCGCTTCGCCGTCCGCGTTGGAAAGGCGTCATTCCACCCAGATAGTTTGCTTGCCGAGGAGGCGCTCGATGGCGGCGCGGAACGGCTCGGTGAACTCGGCCAGGAGCGGCGTGCGGATGACGTGCAGGCGGCCGTGGTCGGGGACATGCAGGTAAATCTCCTGGGCGTTGCCGTTGCCGGGGTGCTGCTCGACGGTCTCTTTGACGAAGCGCAGGACATCACGCTTGGAGGGATCGACGCGGATGACGATCTTCTTGGGGGCGTTGGAGCCGTTGGCGCCGTTCTCCGCGAGAATGGTGATCTGTTCGGCCAGGACCTCGACGATGTGGCTGCCCTCGTCGTCATCGCGGACGCGGTCGCGATGGTTCGCTTTGCCCTTCAGCAGGACGATGCGGTCCTTCTCCAGGTTCTGGCCCTGCTGGGCGAAAGTGGAGGGGAACATGGTGCAGGAGACCGTGCCGGT
>DATGIG010000593.1:0-3154 GCA_035295825.1 Chthonomonadaceae bacterium
ATCCCCTCCGCCTCCGCCGCCTTCAAGAAGGGCAGCGCGGAAGAGAAGTCCAGGCGCCCGCGCCGGTCTATAAGCGGCCAGCGAATGCCGTCCCGCGCGGCGCAGATACCGACCTCGCGCAGCATCCGATAGTCCTCGCGGACATAACGGTCGTGCTGGGTGAGAGCGAGTTCATCGATTCGGGAAAGGTTCTGATTGATCGGGGTCGAGCACTCGAAGCCTGCGATAACAAAGCTCGGAAGGAGCGGCAGGGTCATGGGTTGTCTCCTCGTTTTGGAACGGCTCCTCGCGCGGATTCGTGCCTATGGCGCCCTTATCAGATTCGCTTCCGAGGTTTACCCGGGAACGTTGTGAACGTATCCAAGACGAAGGCACGCAAGCATTTGTTCCTCATTTCCGCTTCTTTTCGGGTTGCCCCTTCAGTAAATATGCTGGATTCGCGGCTATGCGCTCCCGAAGTCGAGCATAGAGAAGCAGGCCGTTAAAACTGCGGCAACAAAGGCACAAAGTCCCCTGCGGGGACTGCAGTTGCCAGGTTGTACCTCTACCTTCCAGCCTATTCAGGCTAACAGGAAGGAAAAAACCTGACAGTTTGAGTCCCCGGAGGGGACTTCGGGCATGGGGGAGGGCCCCCAGGGAGGTTCGAGTAGGGGTCTCCAGGGGCCGCCGTTTTAACGGCCCGAATTTCTGAAGAGCGGTATACTGATAGAGAAGAGGCAAGTGAAATGAATGTGAGCTGAGTAGAGAAGATTCCCAGAGGGTCATAGTTACAGGAGCGGCAGGCATGGAGAAGATCCGGGTGGTGGTGGCAGAGGATGAGCGGCTGACACGGGAGGCATTGGCGCGCCTGCTGGCCCTGGAGGAGGACATCGAGGTCGTCGGGCGGGCGGCAGACGGCGAGATGGCGCTCCGGGTCGTGCGGGAGACGCTGCCGGACGTGCTGCTTACGGACATCAACATGCCCAAAATGGATGGCATCGCGTTGACACAGAAGGTCAAGCAGGAGCTGCCCAGCGTCGGCGTCTGCATCCTGACTATCTACCACGACGACGCCAGCGTCTTCCAGGCCATCAAGGCGGGGGCGCTGGGCTATGTCCTCAAAGACAGCCCGCCCGAGGACTCGGTGGCCGCGATTCGGGCCATCGCGCACGGAGACGGCGTCCTGCATCCTTCCATCGCCGCGCGGGTCCTGGCCGAGTTCAACCGGATCAGCACCCAGCGCGCTGCCGACCTGAAACTGTTCTCCGAGCTGACCGCCCGTGAAATGGAAGTGCTGAAGGAGCTGGCGACCGGCAAGCGCAATCGCGAGATCGCCGAAAGCCTGTTCGTCTCCGAAAAAACCATCAAGAACCATATCTCCTCGATCCTCGCCAAGCTCAACGCCAATGACCGCACGGAAGCTGCCATGATCGCAGCCCGCGGCGGTCTCCTGGAATGATTATCCATTCACGCGCTTCTAGCTACTTGCTACTTGCACGCTATCTGCGCATGGGAAGATGGGTGCGTCATGATATCGTCCGCATTCAACCGCGCGACACCTACGATGTAGAGCAGCAGATAGGCAACGATCACCACGCGGGATGCGAGCAGGACGAAGCGCGGGTCTCTTCTGCGCGCCCACTCCAGCACCAGGAGCGGCCCCAACAGAAAGAACCCCTTGGCGGCAATGAACGCCCATGCGCCATGCTGCCAGAAAAACGCGAAGAGCGGATTGGCCTCGTCTGCTCCATAGCAGCGCATCCAGACCAGCGTCGTCACGAGATCGGCCAGCCCGATGGCGGCGATCACCCAGCTTTCTCTGGCGCAAACGGCGTGATGACGGCGCGCGGTTCCGGTCCGGCTCCGAGACGGCGTCGTTACCTTGATGCAGGGGTGGTAGGCGCGATAACTGTCGTATATAGTGGCTTGCATCTTCCTACATCCTCCTGCTCATAAAATAAGGCTCTTGCGTAAAAGAAGCGCAAGAGCACCGCAAAACAAACGTCAAATTTTAGGATTGCGAGAAAAAGAGTCAGGAGAGCGGGCTGGAGAGATGCCGGTCCAGGTAGAGGGCGTAGAGCCGGCAGCGCAGGCGGGCGTCCTGAACCGTCTCGCCGGCCAGAATACCCGCGCTGCGCAGACGATAGAAGCTGTCTGGATCGTTGCGCGGAATTCCATGCAGCAATCCACGAACGAAGTCGGCCAGGCGGTCGTCTTGCTGGAGAGCGTGGACGATGCGGCGCAGATGATCGGCAAACGGCCCTTCCTCCCGATCTGCCCGCGCCTCCAGCGCGGACAGATCAATCTCGTCCGCCACCATCTCTTCCAGCCCGCGCCGCGTCAGATACGGATGGCCGCCAAGGAGACTGTAGAAGCGTTCCCTTTCGGCATCGTTCTTCAACGGCGAGCCGTAGCGGCGGTTCAGCTCCTGGACCTCCCCTTGCGTGAAGTCTTCCAATGCCAGGCGGGTACCGACATTGAAGGGGGACTGGTTGAGATCGGTGATGAACAGATGCGCTTCCGTGGCGTAGGCGATGGCTAAGGTCAGTCGCCCCCAGGGACCCTCAGGATTGAGGGAGCGCTCGTTGTGCCAGGAGCGGAACATGCCGAAGACTTCACTGCCGAAGGGGCAGGCGAAGAGCCGATCCACCTCATCCAGTGCCCACACGACGGGAGAAGCGGCGGCATCCAGCACTTCGCGGCGCAGGAACCGCTCGAAGTTGACGTTCCAGCTTCGGCGCGGGTTCCAGACGACGTCGAGGGAGATGTCCAGATCTAACTGATCGGCAATGCGCTCGGCCAGGTGATTGAACAGCGCCTCTGCCGAGGCCAGCTGCGCCGCGGTCAGCTTCTGCAGGTCCGTCAGCACGATCCGGTCCCCCGCCTCCCGCGCCTGCTGCAGGCCGCGCGCCAGCAGGCTTGTCTTGCCGACCTGGCGCGGACCCTTCACCAGCACGAGACTGTCCTGCCGGGCGAGGGCGGTCTTGAACTGGGCATCGGCGCGCCGCTCGATATAGAAGGGCGATCCGAGCGGCACGGCGCCGCCGGCCGGCTCGATCGCTGTAGCGCGAGAATCGGGATTTTTGCTTCCGACCGGCGCCGCAGCCGGCCGGGAGCGCGCTTTCTGCAGCTTGATCGGCGGCGAGGGGTTGCCCGTCTCCCCAACAAAAAGATT
>DATGIG010000594.1:0-7146 GCA_035295825.1 Chthonomonadaceae bacterium
TGATCCGGGGTCGCAACGACATCCTTGATGAACTTCATGGTGATGATAGGCATAGTAGTTTTCCTCCAATTTTCAGGTCAGGGGTAGGTAGATTTTGCGTGGGCAGCCATACAGACGCCGGAGCAAAAGGCAGCGCAATCCGGCAGCCTCCCATCTCCGGCGTGGTCGCCTGCAAAGGGATTTCGGTTATTCCGACAGGCCCGGCGTGACAGGCGACCAGAACTGATCGTACTGAGCCGTGCCATCGCCGAAGATGCCGCCCTTGCCTTCGATAACCTTATTGTCACGCCAGCGCAGCGTATGGCCGACGGTGATATCGAGCTTCTTGTCGGGGTTTCCGGTGCGGTGGCCGCGGTTCCGGGTAATATCGGTCGAGTACTCGTCATTGACCGTGATGGTAATCAGGTCCATGTGGAAGCTGTTCTCCGACATAGCTCCCACCTGCACCATGAAGTCTACAAAGGCGGGCAATCCCTCTTTCCAACCGGAAAGGATATTATGGCCGGGGACGAGCCAGCGCAGGTCTTCGGCCCAGTATTTGCGTATCTCTTCGATATTGCCGGTAGCAAGCGCTCCATAGGCCTGCTTGACGAGATCGGGGGTAGGCATAGGTTCCTCCTGGTGGGATCATAGCGGTGCGTTTTCGACAATCGGTTCCGGGCAGGCCGCGGAGGGTAACCGCAGGGCGCACCCCGGAACCGAAGGAGGGAGGCATAGATCAGCCGAGGCGATCCGGAATCGGCTTGAGGTTATAGATCGCCCAGAAGAAGTTGTCCGCCGCGTACTGGTCGCTCATGTAGACCTGCACATGGTCAATTTTGCCATCCTTAATATGGTAGTGGGTGCAGTTCAGGGCATCCAGAACCGCGTCGCCGGATCTCCCCTGGCCACGGTGTACTTCAACGACGGTTTCATCCCCCCAGGAATCTATGTTGACGAGGGTGACCTGAATGTTGGACTTGTTGAGTTCATGGAAGAAGGAGAGAACCTCTTCAGGACCCTTCTTGGAGCCGCCCAGCGGATGACGACCAGGCAGGTTCCAGACCAGGTCGGGAGCGAAAATCTCCTTGCGGATCGTATCCAGGTCAGCCTTGTTGAAGCAGTCGTACATTCTCACAACGATATCGACATTCGGATGTGCCATCTTGCGTTACTCCTCTCGCTCGCGCCATGGCGAGCGGCTCTCTACCGGACCGCGCCGGCGTAATGGAATGCAAATCTGGAGGGGTGTCGGCGCATACCGCCTGCAGACACGCTTCCCGCGTTTCAAAGGACGCCTGCCCTCTCTCCAGCGTTGCACGCCCCGCCTATTTTTCCCAATTTGTCCACGCGCCCTCAAGCAACAAGCCATCCCGCCTCTTGCAACCGGGAAGGAACACCTCCGGTGGCAAGAGGCGGGATGCATGATTGTGCCGTGCAATGTATGCGAAGCTACGTTTAGAAGCCCGCCAGACCCGCCGGCGCGGGGGACGGCGGCATGGTCATCTTGGGCTTGTGCGGCACGCGATCCCAGTAGTAGTCGAACTGGAGGTAGAACTGATCGCGCGAGGGCTTGACGGAGGAATCGTTGTAGTGGAACAGCCCTGCCGTGACACTGGCCTCATAGGTGGGCGTGAGGAAGTAGATGACCGCCGGGAAGAACACGCTGCTGCGCGATTTGCCAGTGTAGTAGTTGAAACCCCCAATGAGGCGCGGCGTCAGCGGCTTGGCCCAGTCCAACTGGAAATAGTCCTGGTCGGCGTTGCCGGACGGGGTGGCGCGGGCAAAGCGCGAGGCCAGGGAGTGTACCCAGCCGGTATGAAAGTAGCCGTACTTCTGGGTCTGCTTGGAGACCGCCAGGAAGAGCAGGTTTCCGGCCTCCGCATCGCCGGCGCCGAGCAGATAGCCCCCCAAAGAGACACGAATGCCCTGTTTGACATTCTCGTAGAGTTGGGTTTTGATGGAACCGAAGAGCCGCTCTTGAGACGAAAGGACCTTGAAAGCCCCGCTCGGTTGGGTCGTTTCCGGGTTGTTGGCGCTCGGAATGAAAGAGCCGCCGAAGGGGCCGGCGCTCAAGACGTAGTCGAAACCGATCTCCCAGCGTCCGAAGGGAACAGGCTTATCCGGTCCTAGCCCATAGAGCAAGCCGATGGCCGTATGCCCATTGAACGTCTCCTGCTGACCGACCGCAATAAACTCCAGGTGGAACTTATCGGCGGGCAGAATCGCGGTCGAGTTGTTGTCAGCGGAAGCTTTCGAGGCCAGGCCTCCCAGCGCAGCCACCGCTGCCAGCGCCGCTCCGAAGCCGCAGGCTTTGCGTCTTCCTGTGGCCCTTCGGGCCGCGTCGTTTGACATGTGCATATCCTCCTCTAATTCCTTTCGATGGTTCCTGTTTACGGCATAGCATAAGGATGCCCTAAAAAAGCGGCATAAGGCTGCCGATCAGTTTTTTGGAACTCCGGTAGATGTGGGTGGGACAGGGTTGGGCGCATCACGGCGTCGTATGGTGTAGAGCGTCAGGCCGCAGACAGCCGCCAGAGCCAGGGCAGCAAGTAGAAACCACGTCCATTGCCGCCGCCTGCTCGGGGCGTCCGATGGCTCTTCCGTAAGCGTGCGCGCCTGCTCCATCTGTCGCACTTCGCGGAACAGGGCGAAACAGCCCGAACAGGTCGCGACATGGAGCATGCGAGCCTCGTAGCCCGGACAATGACGACCTGATTCCGCCAGTTCGATCAGCTCTTCCGGAGACAAGCACGAACCCGGCTTGTATTCACCCAACATTTGGATCAAAGCTTGCTCAAACGGGGTGGGTAGTTCTGGGTCTTCCATGCGCTATTTCTACGGAGCCGAATTGGACCTTTATGCCATTCGTCGCCGGGTCACAACAACGAATGAAGCCGAAAGTATGCGCAAAAGAGGGATACGGACGACCGCGCTGGCGTCTCAGGCAGTTTGATGCGGGTTGGGGAGATGGCGTGCGATCTTGACACATGCGGAGCGGAATGCTTTGGCCCAACGGCGGGGTTCCGCCAGCGCCTGTAATTCCAGCGAACTGAACGTTTCGGGGGAATCGGCCTCACGCTTCAGTTTCTCAATGGTTTGCTCAATCGCGTCCCGCCCGCCGACAAACTCCGGTTCTTGTGCGATCAGATGGCTCAGCAGTTCGCCGCGCCCCCGCAGAAAGTGGCTCCGTACCGTAGCGCTGGGCATGTTCAGAAGCGCGGCGACCTCGTCCAACGAGCCGGATTGATAGTACAGGCACAGGACGGTGAATTGGATCGCGCTGCAGACGCGGCGCGCAATCGCCAGCACTTGTTCGACCCAGACTTGATCCTCTACCTGAGAAGGACGTCCGTTGCCCTGGTTCTGTTGCACTCCAGGCAAATAGTCACTGTTCAGTTGATCCAGAGAGATAACGGCGGCCCGCCTGGCCCGACTGCGATAGTAATCGGTCAGGCGATTGGTCGCAATGCGGAAGAGCCAGTGTTCGATGGCGCGATGATCCCGAAACGAATCGAAATTCTGGTAGGCGGCAAGAAAGACATCCTGGGCCAGTTCCTCGGCGACATCGGGGGGAACACGACGGGCAAGATAGCGGACAATGCGAGCGCGAAACAACACAGTCAGCTTATCGAACGTTGCGGGTTCGCTCGTCGGTATGACCTGGCTCACGATCTGTGGGTTGGGGGCATCCATACGTGTCCTTGCGTCCGAAAACAAGTAGCAGCGTCCTGCCGCTTATAGCTACAGCGGGACGGTCACGCGTCCCCGAAAAACATACTGCAGGAATTCTACCCCACGGGTAGAGATTCCTGTCCAACTCCGGTCCGACTTTTGAGAAAAAGTTCCCGCGTTGACAAAGCGGGAGAGGGTTTGCTATACTAGGCACAATCTCACACAAGCGCCGCTTCCGGTCCCCGTCGCCGATGGGCGGCAGGCTATCCGGAATACGGCATGGCAAGGCGCGTCTTTTCGCCCCACGCGAAGGTTTCCACCGCGTACGATGGTCACTTCATGACAATGTCAGAACCGAAATACCGCAATACAGATCACATCCGTCCAGAGGCAATCCGCATTCCCTTCGTCCCGTGCGCAGCCGCACTCTCTTCCTCTCTTCGCCTCCGCATGCAATCCCTTGCTCCCGGTCCTCGGGGAGAGCGCCGAAGGAGCGGGTTCCATGGCTAAAGCCCTCAATACCGTCATCTCCCAATGCCCTCCTTCGGGTATTCGGCGCTTCTTCGATATCGCCCAGCAGATGGAGAATGTGATCTCCCTGGGCATCGGAGAGCCGGATTATGTGACGCCTCGTCGGGTCTGCGAGGCCGGCATCCAGTCGCTGAACCAGGGCCTCACCTCGTATACTTCCAACAGCGGCCTGCCGGAGCTGCGCCGGGAGATCTGCGCCATGCTGGCGCGCCTTTATGGCGTGGAGTACAGCCCCACAACCGAATGCCTGATTACCGTCGGAGTCTCCGAGGCGCTCGACCTGGCGCTGCGCGTCCTCCTCAACCCCGGCGATGAGGTGCTGGTCCCCGATCCCTGCTATGTCGCCTATGGGCCTTGCGTTGCGTTTGCCGGGGGAACCCCTGTAGCGGTCAAAACGGATGCCGCCGATGGCTTCCGCCTCCATGCCGAGCGCGTCGAGGCGGCGATCACGCCGCGCACCAAGGCGCTCCTGCTGGGCTCCCCCGCCAATCCGACCGGCGCCACCCAGTCTCGCGCCGACCTGGAGCGTCTGGTCGAACTCGCCAACCGGCACGACTTCTACCTGCTCTCCGATGAGATCTACGCTCGCCTCACCTACGTAGGAGAGCACACCTGCCTGGGGTCGCTGCCCGGCGCCTTCGAGCGTACCGTGGTGCTGAACGGGTTCTCGAAAGCCTATGCCATGACGGGCTGGCGCGTCGGCTATGCCTGCGCCCCGGAGCCGATTACGACGCTGATGACGCGCGTGCATCAGTACACCATGCTCTGCGCCCCCCATATCTCGCAGATCGCGGCCATCGAGGCGCTGCAGCACGCCGAAGAGGACGTCGCGGCGATGATCGCCGACTATGACCATCGTCGCCGCTGCTTTGTCACCGGCCTCAATGCCATCGGCCTGACCTGCTATGAGCCCCAGGGCGCATTCTACGCCTTTCCCTCCATCCGCGCTTCCGGCCTGAGTTCCGAGGAGTTCGCGGAGCGGCTGCTGATGGAAGAGGGGGTCGCCGTGGTGCCCGGAACGGCGTTCGGCCCCGCCGGGGAGGGCCATGTCCGCTGCTCCTATGCCACGGCGCTGCCGCTGCTGGAGACAGCTCTGGAACGAATGGAGCGTTTTTTGCGTCGAACGGGAAAAGAAAGCGAAGCACCCTAGGCTAAAGATGGAAGACAATGTGGAATAAAACCCAGGGGAAATACTGTCGTATCCGAGCCTATGCTTTCTGCCTGACGCTCGCTGCCTGCTCTCTGTTCGCCCCTCATAGGGCGTATGCTGACCGGGTCATCCTATCGCCCCTGGGCGATACCCTGCCGATTGAGAGCTTCAAAGCCGAGTATATTACCGGCAGGGGCAGCTTACCGAGAGATCTCGCCTGGTTTACCATCTCTTCGAGCAGCGGTATCGAACTGGAGTTGCAACGGGCGGAAGTGACATCTACGACGAAACAGCAGTATTCACTAAATATCGAGTATCCGCAGATAGCGTTCGGAAACTATCTGTCCATCTCCTATGGAGTGCGGGACGTAACGGGAACCGGAATGGAGCATGGGGCGATTTATGCCGCGGCGATGGCGCCGATTCGATTTTATGGACATAAGCCGTTCTTAAAGAAATTGCGCCTCAATGCCGGCGTGGGCACAGGGCGCATGGATGGAATTTTTTTCAGTGTCGAGGCGTATCTCCCTGGCGGCATTCGCCTCGCGACAGAACTCTATCGGCAACGGCCCAATGTCGGGATCGCGCTTCCGGTGGGACGCAACCTGCAGGCGAAAGCCTATAGTCTGGATGGCGACATCTACTATGGCCTGGCCCTTAGTTGGACGCTTTGAGAGCAGACCGTTCAGGAAGACCGCGGAGCAGTAACACCCCGGTTGCTCTTGCATGCTGCTCCGCTACAAAGTGAGGCACTATATAAAAATGACGATGCATCCTGAAAATGATCCCCGGCGCGTGGCGCTCATCAAAAGCCTTGCCACCAACAATCGCTTCTATGCGCTGATTGACCCGGAACGCGGCATTCGGAACGCCGATACGGTGGCCCATATCCCCGACGATCTGCTGCTGGGTATCGCCTATCCCTGCCTGGAGGACGGACTCAACGACTTCGCTGTCATCCGCACCACCTTTGAAACGCTGGATCTCTTTCCGGAGGATGACCCCATCCGCGAGGAGATGATGGAGATCGTCCACGATGCACGCAGCAACCTGCTGCGCCGCCTGAACGAATTGCACGACAAGATCCAGCACAACCGGGCGCATTTTCTGGGCACCGACTATAACGAATTCAAATCCTACGCGATGGATATCATCAAACGGGGCTACCCGCGCCGTAATCTCGACAGCCTGATGAAGCTCAACGTCTTCTGTTCGGTCGCCGAAGCCGAAGGGCACCAGGACACCACCACGCTGCTCTACTACCTTCAGTTCGCCTATATGAAATCGGAAGGCCTCGCCGAGATGCCTCCGCGCGAATTCATCGTCTCCCTCTTCGATGAGATCATCTACAGCGTGCGCGATGATAAGAACTATTCGGGCAAGTATCAGTTCGACAAACATGTGTTCCAGAAGTTCATTGCGGTCATGTTCGTCAACTATGCCACGACGGATCCGATGTTCTATGGGATCAATCGCAATGACTATGGCGTCTCTGCAGACAAAAATATGGACAGCACCCCGCTCTATGTAGCGATCCGCCGGGAGCTGACCGCGATTGAACTGCGTCAGCAGGACGAAAGGACCCCCCTCCTCTCCGCCCCGGTGCTCGCCACACCGGATGCCATCTCCGGCGAACCGGATTTCTCCCTGGCCGCTCCCCTTCCGGAGGGCGCCGTGCCCGACCCGATGGCCGGCATCACCCTGCCGGAGCATGCGGGGCGCGTCTCCTTTGAAGAGGCCGCCGTCATGCTGCCCGGCGAGTTGGTCAATGAGGAAGTGCTGCTGGGGCCGATCACCTCGCTCTGCTCCGC
>DATGIG010000595.1:0-9162 GCA_035295825.1 Chthonomonadaceae bacterium
AAGACCACCTATACCGGCAAGGAGGTCGTGCAGACCGGCAAGAACCCCTGGCAGATCGTCTCCACGCAGGTGACGCTAACGGTGAAAAACTCGGCGCTCACCTCCGCGACCCAGCTCGACGCCAATTTCAACGCCATGAAGACCGTTCCGATCTCGCATACCGGCGCCGGCATCCGCCTCACTCTTCCGCCCGATACCCTGTATCTGGTGCTGCGGCAATAGCCAGGCCGCCCTCACCCCCTGTCACACCACAGGCATTGCGGCCGTGCCTCTCCCCGTATTCCCGCTTCGCGGCCCGAAGGTTCGAAGAGGGGGGACTTTAAGGTGACGGCCAACCGTCCTGCGGACGGAAAAGCGAGGATGTGGGTGATAATACCGAGTTCTCGCACATGCTTTAAGAGCGGGCATAGAAGGAGTGGACGGCCGGCTGGCCGGTATAATTGGGGCCAGCCTGGTCGTCCGCGCCGAGATAGCGGTAAGGTAGCGCTATGTTTGCCTTTCCCTGCCGTTGCAGCAGATGCCGGGCGCGGTTGTAGACAAATCCAGCCTGTCGAAGATCCTTGCCGAGCGTGGACAATGTTGTAGGTGGGGTGAGTCGCAGGTTGGAATAGTCCAGGTGAGCGAGCAGCAGGCCGTCCGGCTTGAGCCAGGAGACTGCCGCTTGCAGCAATCCCAGCTTGTCGCCTATGTAATGCAGTCCATGCACGCAGGTGATGAGATCGAAGTCCCTATCCGGCTGCCATGTTGAGACCGGGACCGTGTGCCGCCGCAGGCAGGACAGGTTGGGCGGGCGAGGCGAGAACATGTCTATCAGATCGACTCCGACGAGCGCTACCCTGGCATCCCATTCATGCTGAGCAAAGTATAGAGCCGACTCGATGAGGGCATTACCTGCCCCGCAGCAGAGGTCCAGCCAGGCGATGTGTGCGCCTGCGGACAACCGCTCGGTGAGAAACGCGAGCGGATCGAGGCCCAGTTCGCGGGCATAGCTGTTGACCCCCACGACGCTCCGCCCGCGGTTTATGCGCGCGTTGGCGACGATCTCAGAGCGGGTCAGGGCCTCATCATCCAGCAGTGCCGTTGAACCCTCTGTATTCAGGTCCTGCTCCATATTTTCGCTGGTAAGAGCATAATGTCTGAATATTGCTCCCGAAGCCCGATGTTGCTGACCGTCAGGGACGCGCTTCGATACGGACTTCGCCGCCGTCTATCGCATCTATGAAAATGTGATAGCCTTTCAGTAGCGACATTCCTACAAGGGGGTGTGCTTCCGACGCAAGAACAAGGATGTCCTTGTCTGTTCCATCCCAGATGGTCGTCGCCTCATAAAGATCGAGGTTAACCTGGGAATTATCGCCGAGGGCAAACGTGCAGGATGAAGAATAAGAAAGCTGCAGAGCGGTAATGGTCGCGGGGGGAAGCGTAAGATAGCCAGAAAAGCCTGTGTCGATGACAGTATCAATCACCACGGTCTGGCCGGTGGCATCATAAATAGTTATCGGAATGACCGCTTCCGTTCGCGAGTTCACCTGGCCGGTAATCACCTCTCAGCGCCCGAAAAGGCATTGCCGATAGTGCCTGAAGTGGGGTAACCGATCCTCATTCCGTAACGTGGGGCGTTCGGTCGCTTGCGTGAGGCGCGTTTCGAGGCTGCCAGATCATCCTCATCCATTTCATACTCGCCTGTCTCAATGTCTATCACAAGGAACTTGCCCATGTTTGTGGGTTCCAATTTGCCGCGCAGTTGCTTTTCATAAATCTCTCTGCCACGAGCTACGATCTCATCGGCAGAGTAGCGTGGATGTGTCATGCTATTTCCTCCTCATTCCTCCCTCTCATTATACCATGACCGATTGACGGCTCCAGGGGTAACGTGTTATGATTTGCTGGCGGCGGACGTGAAGCGAACACAGGAAAAGGGGCGCGGTCCGGAGAACGGTCGGTTTTAATGCCGGGTCGTTTATCGGTCCGCCAAGAGGGTCATGAATGATCGTAGATGTGCATACGCATGCCATGCGCGCAGCGGAGCATCTCTCGGACCAGTTCGTCCGGGAGGCGGACCGGGCGCGCGGCTATCCGCTCGACCTGACGGTCACGTTCGAGGCGTACCTGCGCGCCATGGAGCCGGTGGATCGGTGCATTCTCTTCGGCATGAAGGCGCGGCACACCGGCTTCTACGTCCCGAACGAATGGATCGCCGCCTTTGCCGCGCAGGCGCCGGACAAGATCATCCCTTTCATGTCACTGGATCCCACCGAGCCGGACTGCCTGGAGGATTTCGAGCGCGCGCATCAGGATCTGGGAATGCGGGGTATCAAGCTCGCTCCCATGTATGCCAATTTCGATCCCTCCGATCTCCGGCTGGACGAGCTTTACCGCCGTGCAACGCAGGCGGGGCTTCCGATCCTGTTTCACGCTGGAACGACCTTCTGCCAGCTTGCGCCGCTCAAATTCACGCGCCCGGCTCTGTGGGATGAGGTCGCCATCCGGCATCCCGGCCTGCGCATGATCCTGGCGCATCTGGGCCATCCTTACGAAGGCGAGGCGCTGGTGACCGCGCGCAAGCATCCGAACGTCTATCTGGACCTCTCGGCGCTCTACTATCGTCCCTGGCAGCTTTACAACAGCCTGATCCTGGCGCAGGAGTATCACGTCACCGGCAAAATCCTGTTTGGCTCCGACTATCCGTTCGCCACTCCGGGCGACTCCATCGCGGGCCTCTATGCCCTCAATCGCATGGTGGAAGGCACCCATCTGCCACGTGTTGCCGAGAGCGCCCTCGACGAAATCATCCATCGAGACAGCCTGAAGCTTCTGGGGATAGAAAAAGATCAATATTGAGATTATGAAAATCACTGACCTCAAAACGCATCTAATGACAGACGGCTGGCGCAATCTTATCTTCGTCACGCTGGAGACGGACGCGGGCATCACCGGCATAGGGGAGGCGACGCTGGCGAACCGGACGGAGGCCGTCGTCGCCTACCTGCACGCCCTCAAAGAGAAGTATCTGATCGGCGCTTCGCCGTTCGACACCGAAGCGCTCTGGCAGCGTATCTATGCGGGCGATTTCATCCGGGGTGGCATGATCGCCTGCGCGGGGCTCTCCGCCGTGGACATCGCCTGCCACGATATTCAGGGCCAGGCGTTGGGCGTGCCGGTCTACCAGCTCCTGGGCGGGACCGTTCGCGAGGCCGTCCCCTGCTACGCCAATGGCTGGTATACGGTCGAGCGCAATCCGGAAGCCATCGCCGAGCGGGCGGAAGAGGTCGTCGCGCAGGGCTATAAAGCTCTGAAGATAGACCCGTTCGGCGCGGGCGCCGGGGAGCTAACGCGCCTGGAGCGGGAGCAGTCGGTTTCCATCGTCGAGGCCATTCGGGAGGCGGTCGGGCCGGAGGTGGAGATTTTCGTGGAGGCGCACGCCCGCTTCGTGCCGGTGGAGGCGATCCGGCTCTGTCGCCTGCTGGAGCCTTACGAGATCGGTTGGTTCGAGGAACCCTGCACGTGGGACGACCCGCTCGCCTGGCGGGAAGTCCGGGATAAGGTCGGGGTGCCCATCGCGGGCGGGGAGCACTCCTGCACGCGTTACGGCTTTCGGACGGTCATCGAGAACCGCTGCGTGGACATCCTGCAGCCCGACGTACTCTACTGCGGCGGGCTGACCGAGATGCGCAAGATCGCCGCCTGGGCAGACGCCTACAGCCTGCTCGTCGCGCCGCACAACTCCCAGGGACCGGTCTGCACGGCGGCCACGGCCCACGTCGCCCGCGGCCTGCCCAACCTCAAGATCATGGAGGTATTCGACGACTTCATGCCGCCGCACGTCCGGCAGGCGGTCCCTGGCTGTCCGGCAGTCGTCGAAAGCGCCATCACGCTCACAGAGGCTCCCGGCCTCGGCATCTCGCTGGATCCCGACGTGGTGAGCCGGCATCCTTACACACCCATCCATTTCGACCTGTTCGCGGAGGGCTGGGAGCGACGGTTCAAACGTTGAGATAGGAGGATACGCCATGATTCCAGAGGAAGATGCTGCTCTGTTCGAATGGGTCGCAGCCCATCTCTATACCGCCGTTCTCAGCGATAGCTGCGACGCGCTTGGCTGTAGGCAGCAGGCGCTGGGGCCGGAAATACGGCCCGTGGAGGAGAGTCTGACGCTGGTGGGACGAGCGAAGACGGTCCTCTGGAGCGACGCCTACCACATTCCGGACAACCCGTATGAGGGCGAGATACGCGCTGTCGACTCGATCCGGCCGGGCGACGTGGTGGTCATGGCGACGGGGGCATCCACACGGAATGCGCCGTGGGGCGAACTGATGAGTACCGCCTGCGTGCAGCGCGGCGGGCGGGGCGCCGTGACAGATGGTCTGATCCGCGACGTGCGGCGCATCCGCGCGCTCGGCCTGCCGGTCTTCGCGGCAGGCTACAAGCCGGTAGACAGCCGGGGGCGGGGACTGGTCATCGCGCACGACGTGCCTGTGGAGATCGGCGGAGTGCGCATCGCGCCGGGCGACCTGGTCATGGGCGATCTGGACGGGGTAGTGGTCGTTCCCCGCGCCGTCGAGCGCGAGGTTTTAGAGCTGGCGTATCAGAAGACCGTGGCGGAGAACCACACGCGCGAGGAGTTGGAGCAGGGCCGGCTTCTGGCCGAGGTCTATGCGAAATACGGCGTGCTTTAGCCCGGATGAAGGCAATTGATTCGCGAAATCGCTACGGCGCAGGCTCGAAAGCTCCGAGGGATGGCTTCTTTCGGGCCGGAACACGGTGGCCGTACAGATCGCGGCCACCGTTATCGGGGATGATCACGCCCGCGCCGATGCAGGGCGAGCCGGGACGCAGGCGAAAATAGGCCATGTCCACCAATTGGCGCGCATCGGTCGGCAGCTCCTGGAGGCCGTCCGGTAGGAGCAGTTGGGGATCTAGCGTGAGGCCCGCAAGCCTGCCCCCGATCTTCTCCTGGCCGGTGGCCTGCACCCATTCCGCCAGCGTTGCATAAACGGTGACTCCATCACGATACGTGGCCCCCTTGCCGGTAGACCAGTAGAGATTGTTCTCGAAGCGGGATCGTGTAAAGTTGCCGATCAGCAGGTCTTCCCCGGCGACAAAGAGATTGTTGCGGTAGACCATTCCCGGCAGGTCTCCTAAGGTGGTGACCGCGTGCCAGGGATTGACGATGGTGTTATTGTAGATCTGCGCGTCGGAGATGCCCTTATCACCGAGCCAGAGGCCGATCCCGCTCTGAAAGTTCTTCGCGCCGTCATGGAGGCTGATATTGTACCGGACGATGTTATTCTTCCAGGGTGGGGCGCTGGGGTACTGGCACAGCAGGTAGCCGCAGCCGACGTTGTTGTAGGAGAGGTTATACTGCAGCACGGAGTTGGTGACGCCGCCGTCGAAGTCGAAGCCGTCGCCGTCCTCGCCAGGGCTTTTGTTGTCATGGGAGATGCAGTGCTGGATGGTAAGGCGGTCGCAGTTCCAGCCCCAGATTCCGACCGGGCCGTTTCCCCGGCGGGGCATGTCCCAGCCGTTGTTGCTGGCCTCGCAATATTCGATAAGCGCCCCATCCACGCCGCCCACCACGATGCCGTTGCCGCTGTGGTTGGTCAGATTTTTGGGATCGCCGGGATTATTGTCGGCGATGCAGTCGCGGATAAGAAGATCGTGCGCGCGCGGCAATCCGTCGGAACCGCCGTGGGTCGAAATGCCGGCAAAGCCATTGTCGTGGGCGAAGACGCGCAGCAGGCGCGTGCCCTCGTCCCCGCGCGTCTCCACGCCAGAGAGACGAAAGCCGCTCACCTCAACGTCGCGCACCTCCACATGGCGCGTGAGCGTGAGGCGGATGCCGCTCCCGTCGCTGCCGCTCTTGCGCCCGCAGCCGGTGACCTTCAGGTTCTGTAAGACCACATGGGCGCAGCCGGAGAGCGTCACGCCATCGCCCGTACCCGCGTCCAGCGTTGCCCGCTCCGTACCGAAAGAGCCGAGAAGGAGGGGATGGCCCGAATCGCCGCTGTCGTCGGACGTGAGCCGGATCGTGCCGGGGAACGTCTGTCCCCCCGCGAAGAGCACCCGGTCTCCCGGCGCGAACCGGGTAGCATTGACCCGTGCGACACTCATCCAGGCGTGGGAAGGCGAAGTGCCGGGGTTTCGGTCGCTGCCGGTCTGCCCATCCACGTAGTAGGTGGTGTTTCCGGGTGAGGGATAATGCTTGCCGGCGCTATGAGGCGTGGATGAAGTCATTGCCTGGATGCTGAAAGCCATGCCAATGGCTGCGAGAATCACCTTTGTTGACACCGGCTATCCATCTCGTCTCAAATCCAGGTAAGCCATCTCTTGCTCGGTAAGCGTGGTGCTCATGGCCTGGACATTGGCGCGAACCTCCTCCGGTGTGGAGGAGCCGACGAGGGCGAAGATATCCATAGGATAATTCAGCACATAGGCCAGCGCGATCTGCGGCAGAGAGAGACCCTTATCGGCAGCGAGCTGCCGCGCACGGTCCAGCCTCTGGAAATTGTCTGGGGAGCCGTAGCTGGTGGCGGCGATCTTGTCGAAATAGCCGGTGAAGCTGCCCAGATTGTCCGGCGTGAAGCGCCCGGACAGAAATCCTCCGGCCATGCTGGACCAGGTGAAGAGGGGCATTTTCTGCTCAGCGTACCAGCGCCGCGCGGCCTCATTCTGTGGGCCGCCGATGCTGATGCAGCCCTCCCAGGGTGGCTGCACCTGCACGGCCAGCGAGAATTGCGGGCTGCTGGCGGCAAAGGGGATCTGCCCGCTGGTCGCCGCGTACCGGTTGGCGGCCTCCAGGCGCTCCGGGGTCCAGTTCGAGCCGCCGAACGCCAGGACCTTGCCCTCGCGCACGCATTGGTTCAGCACGTCCACGATCGGCTCGACCGGAACCTCCGGATCATCGCGATGCAGCATGAACAGATCAATTCTATCCGTCTGAATGCGGGCCAATATTTCGTGGATGTCCGCCTGGATGTCATAGGGCGTCACGCGCTTGCGCCCCTCGTTAGGATGCGCGCCTTTGCCCAGCACCACGATCTTATCCCGCAGGCTGCGGCTCTGCATCCAGCGGCCCAGAAACGCATCCTTGCCGCCATAGACGATGGCGGTGTCCATCGTATTGATTCCCGCTTCAAACACCACGTCCAGCAGGGCGAATCCCTTCGCCTCTTCTTCCGGGACCTCCATCATGCCCTGCACGATCCGCGAGATCGGTTTATCTATTCCCGGCACCTGGCCGTATCGCATCTGCGTCATTGATCTTTCCTGTCCTCGTTTTCACGCCGCCGCTGCCGACAGCCCGGTAGCCCTACATTCACCATCCAGCCTTATAGAACCTGCTTCCCCACCCCCTGCGCGACCTCGAGCCTTGCGTCTCTTGCCTCCCTGATTCGCTCGCTACGCTCGCAGGGAGGGGGAGAGGGGGTGGGCAGGGTTATTCCGTTCTCGGCGAACGCCTCTTTTGGGGGGCGGTGGCTTGCCACCGCTTTGGAGTGCGGGAGCTTGCTCCCGCTTTGCATGGAGGGGCAGCTTGCTGCCCCTTCTCTTTTGACGATGGCTTTCACTACGCCGACGGCGGCAAGCCGCCTTGCAGAACAGCGGCGGCAAGCCGATGCGTTGCGGAGCACGCAATGTCCGCACTCCAAAAAGGAAAACGGAATGCCCCTGGGGGGTGGGCCAACAAGGAAGGTAGTCGCATAGCATAGAATAGAACGGCGAGGAGTAAGCCGCGTGTTTGTAAGCAATATCCAACGGATTTATTTCCCAATCCAAGGGGTGAGCCTGCTGGCGAGCCTTTTCCTGCTGCTGTTCCCCCGAATGGTTCTGGCGGGGCCGCCCGGTCCGCCACCAGTAAGAAGCGTTTATCCGACCTTCGGTCTCTCGGTGGTCCCGCCTGCCGGATGGCGCCCGGCCCCGAAGCTGACCATGGGGCAGGTCGCCTCCTGGGAGCGCGGCGACGAGAAATCGCCGGGCCGGGCAACCCTGTTCGTCGAGATCGAGCCTGCCTCCTCGCTCACGCTCGCGGAGCGGGTCGCGCAGTTGCAAAGGCAGTTCGGCGGCAAGATTCTGGACGGCCATGCCCGGCTGGATGGTATCCCGGCCGTCCGCATGATGTTTCCCGGCTCGAAGGAGATGCCGCGCCATGAGGCGCTGGTCGCCAGGCGGGACAGGCATACCTACGTCCTGGAGATGCACGCCGCGATGGGCGCGAAAACGGAGGCCGCCTGGCAGGCACTCATCCACAGCTGGAAATGGATCCCGACGGAGGCGCCGGCCGGGCATCTGGAGTTTGCCGCGCAGCCCCTCTCATTGTTCAACGGCCTGCTGACCCTTCAGACACCGCGTATCCTGCGCCCGTTCCCGACCGGATTCCAGACGCAGGCGAAGCTGGCCGTCGTGGACAACCGCACCGATGTCATGGCTCTGGACGTGGATGCGCAACTGCTGCCCAATCCGAGCCATCTCTCGCTGGATCCGTTGAAGGCCAGCCTGGCCGCTCAACTGCAGCAGATGCTCAAGCTCGATTCCCTTCCTGCCTGGAAAGAGCGCCCCGGCAGGATCCAGCTTTTCCTGACGGATTCGTTCACGCCGCCCTCCGCGCCATCCAATGGACAGCAAGCGCCGCCCTACCAGCCGCGCGTGCGCTATGGCCTGGCGCCGGTTGACAAAGACCATCTGCTCCTGATGGCGTTTACGATCACCGTGGCGACCGAGGCGGAGCGCAAAGTCTACGAGGCGGTCGTGGACCGGATGCTCGATTCGCTTGCCCTTCATCCTTCCCACCTGGAAACGCCCGCGCAAAAAGCCCATGGATAGGATCGTATCATTTCCTTTTTGGAGCGCAGCGGCTGACCGCTGCGATAGCTCTCTGCGGCAGACCGGAAGGCTGTGCCTGCTCGGCCTGTGCCTGGCGCCGGCCCTCGCCGCTGGCCGGCAGGCGGCAGGCCCCATCGCCCTGCGCCTCAAACTCAAGCCGGGCCAGGTCTTCCGCTATCAGACGACAGCCCGGCTGCGCACGACCATGCAGGCGATCGGCCTGCCCGGTCCGCCCGCCGCGGCCCGGACCTTCACTTCCAGCGATCGGTCGGTCGTGCAGATGAAAGTGATACGCACGCGGCCCGATGGCGATACCGAGCTCACCGCGACTACCCTCAGCGACCA
>DATGIG010000596.1:0-4162 GCA_035295825.1 Chthonomonadaceae bacterium
GCGGATCAGATAGGCCGCTGGATCGGAGCCACCATTCTGGAAGCCAAACTGCTGGCCGATTCATCCGCCCTGCTCATTATCCGGGAGAAGGTGGACGAACTGCGCGTGGCGCAGGACGAAAACGGCTTCTACTATGGCGCGCAACTCCAGAACACCCCGGAACGTTTACGCGAGTGCTGGTTCGGGCAGGGACGCGGCATCTGGAATCTCCTGGAGTATTATGAGGCCACCGGCGATGAAGCTGCGCTGGCCTCAGCGCTGGCCGCCGCCGACCATGCCGTTGCCAGGCGTAATGCCTGGGAAATCGCGAAACCCCTATGCGGAGGGATCGAGTCGGCGGTGGGACCGATGGCGCGTCTGGGACGAATGACCCGTCGCCATGAGTATATTGCCTATGCCCGTTACATGGCCGACAACATTCAGCACAAGGTCGCCCGCCCCTCTCCGATCCCTACCGCGCACGTCTGGTTTTGATATAATAAACCGGGCTCTGACGCTCTTTTGGTGAAAAACGAGTAGCTTCTACCAGATTTGCAGCGCGATTGTCATCGACCTGGACCTTATCATCTGGAGACCGCGCTTTCAGCGATCCCAGCATGGCCGCCGATCCGTTGCAGAACTCGATTGGCAGCGCGGTCCCGCCGCATTTCGCGTCTTTCGAGCCACGACGCGACCGCGAAACGATATCGAATCGCCAGAAGAGAGCATCATCGCCCCGATCGAGCGGTTCTGCCGCACGCGCTCAGGCCGCTTGGGCCATCGGCATCACGCGGGCGCGCAACAAATCAAAGTTGGCGCGGCCATACATTTGACGCTTGAGCATCTTCAACCGGTTGACCTGGCCTTCCACTTGCCCATTGGACCATTCCAGAGAGACCGCGTTTTGGATGCTGGCCCAGTCCTGACGTAATCCCTGGGCAAACCGTCTTACTTCCGTGCAGACACTCTGACTGGCCGTTTCCAACCAGGCGTCCAGACGGACTAAGGAGCGATCCTGAACCAACTCGATAAACTCCTGAGCCATGTCCCCGGCTTCTTTGAGAACGGGTGCCACGACATAGAGATGGTCCAGAAAGGCTTGCTGTGCCGCCCGCTCGGGTAGCGAGGGAGACAGATGGCCTTGTAGCCACCAGGCGACGCTCCGGCTTGAGGGCATTGCCACTGCCGGTGGCAACGGCGAGGGATCGCGGCGCGAAGCGCGTCCCAGGTGAAGAGGAAACGCGGGAGCCACAGACGCCACGGCTTTGTAGAGACTGGCGTAGCTGCCCGAGTAACCCTGTTGCTGCACTTCCCGATATAATTGGGCGACATTGTGGCATCCCTCCGCCAAGCGTTGCCGCAGGTAGGCGTCATGCCGATCCGTGTTGCGCGGTTGGCGTCGCCGGCGGGAGCGTTCGGGATAGGCGGCGGCACTCAGGAAGCGTTTGACCGTTCGCAGGCTCACGCCCACCTGGTCGGCGATCGCCTTCTGGGTCCACCCTTGGCGGCGCAACACCTGGATCTGGTCATAGCGTTCGTGACGTTTCTCCTGCCGAGCCCTCTGTCGCTGTTGGGAGGCAGGAAGTGGCGCCGGAGCCGACACGGCAGATGTCTGGGTCTCCGCCACAGCAGGTGCCATCTGTTGGGCCGCTTCACGCAACTGCGGCGTCTGTTGAGCGGTGAGCCGCTCCATGGCCTCGCCCAGATTGCGCAACACATGCCAGCGATCCGCCACCTGTTGGGCTTGAGGAGCGCCTTGACGCGCTCCGTCGGCGTACATCCCGGCGCGGTCACGACTGAGGATTTCGATCTCGGGATGTCCCTTGAGCCAGGTCGCCAGGCTATCGGCAGAGCGATCGGGGAGCAGATCCACGAGTTCGTGACGCTCCAGATCGACCAGAATTGTGCCGTAATGATGGCCCTTGCGAAACGCCCAATCATCCACGCCCAGCACACTTATCTTCGGTGTCGGAGTACTCAGGGAGACCGTGACCGCACGGACGCGGCGTAATAAGGTGTCGGGTCCGACCTCTCTTCCCAGCCCCTCGGCTTCTCGGGCTCCGGCTCGCCCGCCCAGGGAGTAGCCGATGAGGTAGAGTTCGTTCTGCAGCCTCTGGGTCTTTCTGGCGTAGCGGGCGGCGACGTCGGGAATGGGCTCGGTGAAGATACGGCGTTTGCAGTCGGAATTGTCGCAGAAGAACTTGCGAAGCTGGATCTGAATGCGCACGGGGCAATGCGCCCAGGGCAGGTCCGCCAGGGTTCTCTGGTAATGACTGTGGATCCGCTCGGAGGTGTTTCCGCAGGTGCGACAACGGGCATTTGCCGCGAGGGCGTTCATATGCACAACGATGGTGTCTCCGATCGTGCTGAGATGATTGAGGCGCACGCCTTCGAAAGTGGGCAACAGATTTCTAGCTTCCATACTCTCTTATACTGGAAGCAGTAACTGCCCGGTTTCCCTTCACCAAAAGAGCGTCAGAGCCCAAAATAGAACATCGAAGTGGGCCAAGCCGGGTTGTCAAAATCACACGTCGAACCTACCAGTCTGCACACCCATGAGGAGAAGCCTTTCTTTCACCACACCCACTCCTATCTGAATACCACACACGGTGTGGTAGACCTGGCGGTCATCACGGGAGAGCGCAAGTATGTGGAGCAGGCAGCAAAAGTGTTTGTGGACTCCTTGTCGAGCGTCTGGATAAACGGAGACTTTCCCGAAAGCTATGGGGACTACTATGAGCGCATTGACGAGACCTGCTCTGCGGTGGATTGGATGGTTCTTGCGCTGAAGCTGTTCGCTCTGACCGGCGAATCGCGCTATCTCGATTGCGCCGAACTGACAGCAGTCAACCAGATTCCCTTTGGTCAGGACTATAGGGGAACCTTCACCTGCTACCGGAGCCTGAATCGGCATCACTGGGCAGATGACGGAAATCGTGGCTGTCCCCAGAACGAGTGCTGCGCCATGTCAGGAGGCTGGGGATTGGCCCAGATCGCCCTGCATACGATCACGCAAAACGCCTCTGGTTTGAGCGTCAACCTGCCCTTTGAAGTCCACGCTATTCTGGATCGTGAGGACGGCGAGGTTCAGGTGACGCAAAGCGTGTGGACGGGGCGCTATGAGATGGTGCAGACTCTTCAGATAGATAACCGAACTCCGAAGGAGCTCGAGGTCAGGATTCGCCTACCCTACTGGTGCGCCGCGCCAGCGCTGCGGGTGAACGGGATGCCCTGCCCGATCTTGCTGCCAAACGGTTTTGTCTCCGTACTGTGTTTGGCGAAAGCCGCCTGCTCTATCGAACTCCACCTGCCCATGTCGTTGCAGATCGTTCCTGCCGGTCGCAGCATTCTCACTAAAGACGATCAGGCTGCCGCTGGAAGCGGCCCGGAGCAGGGACTACAATACGGCCCCTACGTGTTGATGTTCAATCGGATGATGTATCCGGAGATCATACAAAGGGACATCTCCATAACGGTCAAGCGGGACGACAATGGGCACCCGCTTGTCCGCCAGGAGTATCCAGCAGAATGGGCGGCGCACTCTGAGGCAATCCCCCTTTTTGTGGAGGCTGCCGTTCAGAAAGACATTCCAGCGCTGCTCACTCCATGTGCCAACATGACCATGACGGCGCTGATCCACGACGATCCCTACATCCTGCGTTTCGCTAATATCCTGTGAGCAAGACAACGCATCAAACCGCACATCCCGCGGTTATAGGTTCGAGTCCTATCGGGGCTCGGCCCCAACCATCCCGATACCGCAACCAGCCTCAACAACCTGGCTGGACTCTACAATGACCAGGGCGATTATGAGGTGGCTAGGCCTTTGTATGAGTCGGCGCTGGCCATACGTGAGCAGGTGCTCGGGCCTCAGCATCCCAACACCCTGGGAGTTCATATGAACCTTTTGATGTTAATACAGGAGAGGGGTGGTTTGATCTAACCCCTAGCCCCCCTTCCCTAAAACGTTCGTACCTCGCTGGGAAGGAGGAGCTTTGAACCTCTCCCTTCCGCGAGGCTCACTCCGAAAACGCTCGCAGGGCGCAGCTTGCTGCGCCCTGCGGCTGGGAAGGGGTTAGGTTTATGGCAGCATTACCGTCAAGGTGCCGCTGAACTTGCCACCGGTGAAGGTGCCGGAAATGGAGAGATTTACATTCTGGCCGGATGTCCCGGCGGTACTTGG
>DATGIG010000597.1:0-6875 GCA_035295825.1 Chthonomonadaceae bacterium
CAGCAACGGCCCGCCGCACTGATCCGGGCGGAGCCTGCCATCATGGGCGAATACCGCCGGGAACCCGTCACGACGCAGGCTGGGCGGGACCATTTTCCAGAGAACCGGGGAGATCCCGGACGAGTGGATACGGACCATCCGGATGGTGACCTCTTTGCCGTTCCGTAGCACCGTGACCTGTACCGGCTCTCCCGCCAGGGAGCCGGGAGCCGAGGTAAGCGGGGTGATGGGTTTTCCATCCGGGCCGAGGACGTAGAGAAGGCGGTCGTTCACCCGCCCGTACTCCTCCAGGGTCGGAGTCGGGATGCCGTTGAGTTGGGTCATGACATCGCCGGGCTTGAACGCCCGCCGAAATCCGTCCGCTTCCGGGGAGAGGATGAACCGTGGTACTCCTGCGATGATCGGTTCTCCCTTCGGGCCGGCCTTGACTTCGAGCATGATCTGGGCCTGGTCAAATGGGAGAGGATCTTCCCGCCTGGTCTCAACGCCAACCACACCGAAGAGGAGCGCACTCCATCCCAACGGCGTCGCGACAAGCTGGCCGACGCGTGGGGCGGTGTCCGCCCACTGCGGGACAGGCAGTCCGTTCGGGTTGATCCTTCGCACCTGCGCCGGGTCGAGCCGGAGCAGAGCCAGGTCGTGTTCCACCGACATAGCCACAACCTTTGCGCTTACGATCACGTCGCCGTTGAGCGTCCACGAGAGGCGGCAGTTGAGATCCTCTCTCCCGTCCACCAGCGTCCGTTTGGTGACTACCCAACCGTCCGGGTCCACCGCCATTCCCCACGCGACAGGTGTAACGCCGTCCAGAATTTGAACGGCACACAGACCGGCCTCGGTCAGCTTTGTCCGTAGAACAGGTTCGGCGGCAAACGCGCCCTGGAACAGCGGACTGCTCGACATCACCCGGACCGAGGGAGTCGACTCGGCGGGGACTTTTCCGGCTTCCAGGTCTTTGCGATGTTTGCCAAGCGGAGCTACCGATTGGTACTCTCCCGCTGCGTAATCCTCTCCATGGAGTACGCCCAGAACCTGCCCGCTGAGGTCGAATAGAGGACCGCCGGAATCGCCCGGTAGGAAACCGACAGTAGCTTTTATTCCTCCGGTGTAGGGGATGGTTCGGCCCAGCCTCATCATCGGGGGGCGTCCTGGGAGCAGATTGCCGGGGTAACCGATCGCCAGACAGAGTGTGCCCGGTTCGGGCGCGTTGGCGGGGCCGATGGGGGCCACCGGCCACTTGCCTCTCTCCAGGATCCGCACCATTCCGAGGTCGGGGTACGTATTCTGCTGGTCGGAGAGTGCAAAGCGTCCCAGGTGGACGCCAGGCACGCGCTTGCCGTCGGCAAGTTCGATGGTGACCGGAGTGTTCGGTGCTTGGCCATGATGGGCGCAGGTCAGCACAAGCCCATCGTCGCTGATAATGACCCCGCTTCCTCCTCCCCTGGTTGGATTTCCTTTCTCGTCGAAGGCCCTCCCCTTCTCATCCTGTTCCCATATCCGAACCACGGACGGGAAGAGCCGGGCCGTCAGGCGTTGGATCTTGCCCTCCAGATCGCTCGCCTGCTCCCCGGTCAGCATCGGGATCCTATCCTCGATAGGGGGTGCATCGCCTCCGGTTTTTGGGGCGTGCGCTCTGGCCTGCCGGCAGGCCAGAACCGCGCATAGAGAGGCGGTTAAACACAGCATTGCACCCCATTGCGGCCTACTTGTCACCGAGAATGGCATGTCTCAATCTCCTTGAGGATAATAATAGTAGTGTAATACTACTACTATATCAGAGAAGCGGAATTCTGTCAAGAGCGAACGCAAAAAAGTTTCTGGGGAGCGTCCGGCCAGCGTTCGGAAGCCGTCGGCCGCTTGAGACGGCATGGCTAGGTTTTCTCATAAAACTGGACCGGGGCGGAATATTCTGCGGAATTTGGGAGTCTGAGCATGAGAGGCCAATTCCTTTGCAGAAGCAGGGACAACAGGCCCTCAAGGAGCAAGAGAGATCTCAGATGAACGTTCTCAGCAGCGCCATTCTTGGCATCTGTTTCCTCGTATTAAGTTTTGCCGTCACCTTCTTGATGTACTACTTATGGGGGTTTCCATTCGATAAGGCGACGCGAACCAGCGCCGCGCCGAAGTCGCTCATGCGCCTCCATCGCTACCTCGGCTATACCTACCTGGTAGTCTACCTTCTGATGATGTCGCAGATGGTCCCACGCCTCTGGCAGTATCAGGTCGAGTTCCCGGCGCGCACTGTCGCGCATATGATCCTGGGCTTTCTCATTGGGATCGTGCTGCTGGTGAAAATCTCGATCATGCGGTTCTTCCGGCATCTTGAAGAGTGGATGCCCTACCTCGGCACGGGGCTTCTGGTGTGTACCGTGCTGCTCCTGGGCCTCTCGCTCCCCTCCGCTTTCCGAGAGCGGGCGCTGGCGACGGATACCGTCGGGGGCAGTGCCTACAGTCAGGAGAACCGTGTGCGTGTCGCTGCCCTGCTTCCCCTGGCGAACTTTCCCGCCGAAGCGCCTCTGCCGGAATTGTCCACAGAGCACAGTCTGCGGGCAGGGCAATCGGTCTTATTGGAGACGTGCGTTCGCTGCCACGATATCAAGACGGTTCTGGAGCGCCCGCGCACCCCGGCGGACTGGGTGGCGACGGTCGGCCGGATGGCCGAAAAGCCGGCGCTGTTCGCCCCGATGACCCAACGGGATCAGTGGAATGTATCGGCCTATCTCATCGCGATCACCCCGGAGTTGCAGAAATCCAAGCAGCAGCAGACGGAGCAGGAGGAGCGCCAACAGCAGGCGCAACAGATCCTGGCGAACCCGCAGGCGCAGGCCGCGTCCGCGCCTGTACGCGACATCACGACAACGAAAGTGACATTCCAGAAGGTCTGTGCGCAGTGCCATGCGCTGAGCGAGGTGGACAAATCGCCGCCAAAAACCGGCGCCGAGGTGCAGGCGCTCCTCCAGCGTATGAACCGCAATGGAATGCAGGCGAACAAACAAGAGCTGGAAGACATTCAGTCCTACCTGATGAAGAGCTACGTCAAAACGCCGTGAGCCCGGTCTCCTACTGCGTCCAGTTCCAATATTGTCAAAATGTGTCAAAAATATTCAAAACTCAGATTGACTCTTTCGCCAAAACGTGTTATTATGACTTCATCAACGTTTTGGTGAAGGAGGTAGGTATGGTAGAAGAACGTAATGAGGTCGAAGAGGCCGGCGCAGCCGAAGAACTGCTCACCATTGACGAGGCCGCCCGGTTTCTGGATACCAGCAAGTCCACGATCTATCGGATCCTCAGCCTGGGCGAGCTCAGAGGGACCAAGATCGGAAAGCAGTGGCGCTTCCGCAAGGCCGACCTGACCGCCTATCTGGAGCGCACCCCCGTCGTCATCACAGTCGCCGCTGCCGCCCTCGGCGACCTGGACAACGAACTCGATTTCTTTACCGGGGAGCTGCACCGCGCCGGGGTGAGCCTGGAGATCGAAGAGCTGCATACGCCGGAGGTCGTGACGGCGGAGGCCAGGATCATCGCCCTGTCCAATCGCATTCTGCTCCTGGCGATCACGGCAAAAGCCAGTGACGTGCATATGGAGCGGACTGCACAGGCGCTCCGGGTGCGCTTCCGTATCGATGGGGTTTTGCAGGAGATCCGTCGGCTGCCGTTGGGCCTGCACGAGGCCCTGATCGCCCGCTACAAAGAGATGTCCTGGATGGATCCGCTGGAGAAGCGCCCTCAAGATGGGCGCATCCGTTTCCGGTATGAGGGGACCTACTACGACATGCGCTCAAACGTCCTTGCGACCATACACGGAGAGACGATGGTGATACGGAATCTGGACATGATGTCGGTTCGGCTGGACCTGGCGCAACTGGGAGCCGACGTCCAACAGCGGGATACGCTGCGCCACTGGTTGCATCGGACCGGCGGCATGGTTCTGGCAACGGGAACCACGGGAGCGCGGAGGACGACGCTGCTCTACTCCTGTCTGCGCGAGATGGACATCACGGAGAAGAAGGTATTCACCATCGAAGACGCCGTGGAGTACACGCTGGCGGATGTCGTGCAGACTCAGACCCACAAGCGCATCGGCGTAAACCATGCCAATCTTCTACGTTGCGCCACGCGCCAGGACGCCGATGTCATCCTCTGCGGGGAATTGCCGGACCAGGAGACCGCCGAGGTTGCCATGGAAGCGGCTCTGAGCGGCCCTCTGCTCCTTACGACCCTGCATACGGAGGACGCTCCTTCGGCCCTCCATCGCCTGGTGGATTTAGGGATCCAACCCTATCACGTCGCGGCTGCCGTGAGCGGCGTCGTCGCCCTCCGTCTTGTCCGCCGGCTTTGCTCCCATTGCAAGACGGAAGCCGACCCCGAGGAGACTGCAGCGCTGCTGGAGAGAGCACGCCCTCTCACGGAGAAGGGCGGCTACCACATCCCCGACAAGGCCGTATGGTATGCTGCCGTCGGTTGCGATGTGTGTCGACGTAGCGGCTACCAGGGGCGTATCGGCCTGTTCGAGATCCTCTCCTGCAATCCCAGACTGGTCGAGCAGCTCCTGAAATGCTCCTCCAGAGAGGAGATGACCCGGATTGCCGTCTCCCATGGGATGCGCACCCTGCTCGCCGACGGGATGTACAAAGCGGTGGAGGGGGAGACGACGCTCGATGAGGTGCTCCGCGCCACAGCCACCTGGCTCTAAAGCCGAAACCACCCCGTAAAAGGAGAGGACACCATGGAGATCTGTCAGAGCTATGCAAAGGATAGAAGCGCCATTATCCTCCACACCTGGAACGTTTCGAAAGAGAGACTGCTGCGCGTTATCCAGACGCTGGGAGGGGCCGCCGAATGGTGGGTCGGAGAGCCCATCGCTCAGGACGACTTGACGTACATTCCCAACAATCTATCCGAATACAGGCGCATCTTATTGGAAGAGGCGATCTGTCGTCGCTCGGTGGTGGAACTGGTCGTTCAGGTGAAAGCGGACGCCAAGACCCGGGACATTCCGCTCTGGGTCCTCTCTCCCGGTAGCCCGTCCGATTTCACGCTCGCGAGTTACTTTGCCGCAGGGGTCGCCGGAGTGGTGCGATTGGAGAATGCTGTGGACCTGACGCACTTCTCGCAAATTGCCGGGCGTTCATTCCAGGAGGATTTCACAGAACCGGCCCGTCGGGCGGTGAACCTGGCTGAGAGGGAGGCAAACCGCCTGGACGGACACTGGGGGGATCCCGAACACTTTTTGTATGCGTTACTTGGTGAGCCTCCAAGCGCCGCGTCCCACATCCTCCAGCAAGAGATCAGCCTCACTCCAGAAGGGAATCGCTTACGCCGATAGTGCATACATTTTGGGTTGAGGGCTTCACTCGAATCAGGTCAGAGCAGGAGTTCGCCCCGCGCATACAGAAACCCCTTTCGACATTCGGCAAGGAGGGGGCAGTGGCGTATTCAGGAGTGACGATAGCAAGTGGCACAGCGCCTGGGAAAGAACGCACTCAAGGACGCCCCCTGAGATCCTAGTGTGTCCCTGAGTGTTCCTGCCGATAGAGGGTGTGGAGTTGCGAGGGGGTAACCGCCACATACTCCGGCCCCAACAGTTCCAGAAGGCGCTTCAGATCGGAAAGCTTCGACCCCCAATTCCAGATAAAGACATTGACGAAGGCCGGACGCGTGGAGCCGACGCGCTCTCGTATCTGAGCCGCCAGCTTCTCCGGGCCGGCGTCCGCGCCGGTGATCGCCCGGAAGACGGTCTGATCGCCCGGCAGATCGTAGGTCAGGGCGCTGTAGGGTTTGTCGCCGGGATTGCCGTAGTCGGGCATCAGGAAGCGCACGTCCGGCATCAGGCGCGCCGCCTGCGCGATGTCGGGAGCGCCGACATTCATCAGGCGGATCGTGCACATATCCAGCCGACGCATATACTGCTCCGTCCAGCGGTAGAACTCCGCAAACGCCCCGTCGCGATCCTTGAGGGCGGTCGCCCAGTCGGGGCCATAGATATAACCGACGCCCGACACATCGCACAGGAACTCGTCGTTCGGGGTGGCGTGGTCGTAGTACCAGCGCGCCCAGACCGGCGCGCAATCCAGGAGGGTCGGCCCCATGCCCCATCCGATGGGGATCGTGCCATGCAGCGGGTCGGTGAAGTAAGTACGGAAGTAGTCCCGCCATGTACACAGGTTATCGCCGTCCGACATCGTGAAGCTGAGGTAAACCTTGCTGCGGTCGAGCGGGGGTGGCGGCGCCTGCGGCTTCTGTTTCAGCTCGCTCAGCGGCACCCCGCTGAAGACGGAGAAGTTGGCGACATAGTCGCTCACCACAGTCACTTTCCCAAAACGGCTCGCCAGCGAAACCCCCGGTCCCTCGTTGATGCCGATATCCTCCCCATGCCACCAGAACCCGCGCACCACCGCGCCCAGCGGCAGCGCCGCCAGCAGGGCTTTCACTTCGTTCGTCTCTTTGGGGCCGTCGGCGCCCGGCAAGTCCTGCGCCTTCGTTCCGGTGATCCAGAAGCAGATTCCCTTCGCCGCAATGATCTGATCGAGCGCGCCCGTATCGAAAATCGTCGGGTCCAGGCAGCACGCCAGATAGGGGTTCAGGCGCGGCAGGAGGGTCGTGCGAAGAGAGTGCAGGGCGTCGGAGTTCGACTTGAACTTGCCGCGCAGGTCGGCCTTGATGGGCAGTTGCAGCCGGCGCGCCAGCTCCGGCGTGGCGATCAACAGAGCGTCTGCGCCCGCCAGGCAGGCAGCCACACAGGGGCTGAGAGAGACCTTCGGATCCGGAACGACAGCGCCGTGTGCGACGGTGCGAAAGCGCTCCACCAGGCTCAGGGGATCGGTCACCGTAATCGGTTCGTCCGTATGCCCTTGACGGCGCATCTCCTCCAG
>DATGIG010000598.1:0-5917 GCA_035295825.1 Chthonomonadaceae bacterium
ACCCATGTCAGACCTTGCAGTTTCCGGCGCCAGCAACAGCGCTCTCGCCAGCGCCATCCAGCAGACAACCGGCAACGCCTCGCTCGGCGAGCACGACTTCCTGCAACTGCTGGTTACTCAGATGACCAATCAAGACCCCACCCAACCGCAGGATCAGACGCAACTGCTGGCGCAGTTGGCGCAGTTCTCGACCGTTGAGGGCGTGAACAATATGGCGACGGCCCAGTCGCACCTCCAGGCCGCCGACATGCTCGGCAAGACGATCACCGCGACTGTCGTTAACAACAGCGTAGCGCAGCCCACCTCCGGAACAGTCACCTCGGTAAGTTGGGATGCCAACGGGGTGCATCTGGGGCTGGACAACAATACGAGTGTCACCCTGGATCAGGTAACCCAGATCAGCAACTGATCGCACGGGGCAGAAGAAGGGATCAGGGATTCCATCATGCCGGACACAACACGTCTTCAGGGGATCGCGCCTCGCACGCTTCCGGTCGAACAGCCTTCCGGTCGGCGCGATGTCGAAAAGGCGAACCCTACCGCCAATGCGGGGGGAACGCCCTTTGCCGAACTGCTGCGCTCCCGTCAGGGGTTGGCGCCTCAGGCGCCGGCCACCTCGGACGCACCACCTGTTCGTTTCTCTGCTCATGCGCAAACACGGCTCAACTCACGCAATATCACACTGGATGCAGGACATCTCGACCGCCTGCAGGGGGCCGTACAGCGCGCCGCCGGCAAGGGTTCGCGAGACGCCTTAGTCCTCATGGACGACCTGGCCATGGTCGTCAGCGTCACCAATCGTACCGTCGTCACTGTGGTGGACAAAGACAATCTCAAGCAGAACGTCTTCACCAACATCGACAGCGCGGTAATCGCATAAGTATCACTTCGCATCGCAGGCCGGACCGCCGTTGCACACAACGCTCGGGAGCCTGCTCCCCGCACTCCGAATGATCGAGGAGGCGGAACATCTCACGGAAGCGGCGCAACCTTGCCGCACACCGACACGGAGGGTCACTTTACAATGTTTCAGGCAATGTTTTCCGGGGTCAGCGGGCTCCAGGCGCACCAGACCGCGCTCGACGTCATCGGCAACAATATCGCCAACGTGGATACCATCGGCTTCAAAGCCGGTCGCGTAACGTTCCAGGACCAGTTGTCGCAGACGCTGCGCGCCTCCTCCGCCCCCACGGCGGACGCCGGCGGCCAGAACCCGTCTCAGGTCGGCCTGGGCGTCGCGCTCGGCGCGGTAGACACGCTGCAGACCCAGGGCAACCTTCAGACGACCGGCAAGTCCACCGATATGGCCATTCAGGGCAATGGCTTCTTCATCGTCTCCGAAGGCTCGAGCGTGGTCTACACCCGAGACGGCTCCTTCGATCTCGATAGCGATGGCGTCCTGGTCAATCCCTCGAACGGGCTGAAACTGCTCGGCTATGTGGCCGATTCGAACGGCAACATCGACCTCAGCCAGCAGATCACCAACAGCAGCGTGCTCAAAGTCCCGGTCGGCTCCCTCCAGTCCGTCAAGCAGACCTCCATGTCCGCCTTTCAGGGCAACCTGGATGCAAGCTCCGGCCTGCAGACTACGGTGATGGCCCTGACCGGCGAGTTGGATACGTCGGTTGCTCCGCCTGCCATGAATACGACCATCTATGACCCCAACGGCAATGCGCACACTCTGCAGATCGTGCTCGCCAACCCGGTCCATGCCCCGGCCCCAGGAGCTAGCGTTCCTGTCGGCGCCACCCAACGCTGGGATGTCCAGATGACCCTGGACGGCGTGGTCCAGCCAACGCAGAAGCTCTATGGCGTTCCGAACGGCGCGGGCGGGAATAACTTCTACTTCGCCACTCCCGCTGGAGGAAATAACGGTTCCGCGCTGCTCTTGAATGTTCCCAAAAGCAGCACCACTCCGAACTTCGCCTTCAAGGTGGACTTCTCGGGCCTGCAAGCCAAATCCAACATCACCTCGACCGCCGATGGACAGTCCACGCCGGTTCCCACCCAGTCGTCCCTGGTAACCCTAAACGGCAACCTGAACCTGGATGGCGCCGCTCCGGTCTCCAACCAGGCCCTCGTCTACGATGCAGCCGGTAATCCCTTCTCTGTAACCACCACCTTTAGCGCTCCTACCACACCGGTAGCAGGTCCCAATGTGCCCACCGGCGCCACCCAGCAGTGGGATGTGAAAGTCGTTATCGATACCGTGCCCCCAACCGGACCGCATACGGTCTACGACAGCAGCGTTCCCGCCAACAACGAATCCAATGCCTACTTTGTTCCTGGAACGGGCTTTGTATTGGCGGACGGCGGCACTCCCGGCAATCCTCTGGGCAGCATCATTCAGCTCTCCGGCGGTGCGCTGCCGGCAGGCAACTTCAATCAGGGGCTGGATACCGCGACCGGCTTCCCCTTCAGCATCGATCTCAGCAAACTGACGACCACCAACGTCGCCAGCAACGGGGACGGACAGGGCGGATCGCCGGCGGTCTGGAACACCTCGCTCGCGGTGTTCGACAGCCTGGGCGTGAAGCATGCGCTCAACTTCCAGTTCAGCCGCAGCCTCGTCGGGCCGGGAGCGCCGAACGGGGCGATCTCCCAGTGGAACTGGTCCGCCACGGAGAACGGCAATCCCGTCGCCGACAGCACCACAGCCGGCAATAGCCCTCTGTTCTTCGATTCCTCCGGCAAACTGTTGGATACCCAGAAGCAGAAGTTCGTTTTGCAGCCCAAGGTCGGCGCTGCCGCCGTGCCTGTCACCGTAGACTTCAGCGCTCTGGAGCAGCTCTCGGGCGCCTCCAGCGTCGTCGCGACGACCCAGGACGGCTTCCCGGTCGGCACACTGCAGGACTTCACCATCTCCCCCGGCGGCCCGATTACCGGTACGTTCTCCAATGGACAGACCCGGACCCTGGGCCAGGTGGCAACCGCCTCCTTCTCCAACCCGTCCGGTCTGGAGAAACAGGGCGACAACGTGTATTCGGAATCGGCGAACTCCGGCCTGGCGGAGATCGGCCTGCCCAACCTGAGCGGTCGCGGCAAGATCAGCACGGGCTTTGTCGAGATGTCCAACGTGGACCTCTCCACCGAGTTCACCAACCTGATCACCACGCAGCGCGGCTTCCAGGCCAACACGAAGATCATCTCTACCGTAGACCAGTTGCTCCAGGACATCATCAACCTGAAGCAGTAAGCGGCTCGTGAGCTCCGCGCATGGGTAACGGGAATGAAAACCCATCGTTAGCACCATTGCGTGCAAGGGAGCAAGGGAGTAAACTCCCTCGCTGGGTAGCCTTCGGCTAAATGTCGGCCTTCGCCGACACGTACAAATCGGCAGATCGTACGTGTCCACGTAGGTGGACACTTGGCCGAAGGCCCCAAGCGAAGGACTTCAGTCCATTGCGCAGAACGGTGCGGTCAACATTCTTAACCTCCCGTGCGGGAGAGTTCATGGATATCTCATTATGATTAAAGTCACGCGCTTCAACCAATCCGAACTGCTGGTGAACTCCGACTTGATCGAGTTCATCGAGACCACGCCCGATACGGTCATTACCCTGATCACCGGGCGTAAAGTACTGGTGCGAGAGACGGCGGAGGAGGTGCGCCAGCGTATCCTCGCTTATCGCCGCGAGGCCGGCCCGCTGCTGCCCCATCTGCACTTCTCCCATGGGGAGCCCGACGACACTGCGCATTAAAGATGCATGCAGCATTCCGGCTCCACGGGGATCAATCCCCGTTCTGAAACCCGAAACCCGCCTTCGCGGGTTGAGAATGCAGTCCGCGAAGGCGGACTTTGTATATCAGCACGGCGTTTCAACGCCGTCCGAAGACACCGCGCATTAAAGACGATTGCCGCGCATAAGAGCGGCGCAAGGACTGTGAACAGAGGAAATTCGACCATGGATTTAGCGACCATTATCGGCCTGTTGTTGGCTTGGGGAGCGCTCGTAGGGTCTCTGCTGATGGAAGGTGGAGACATCAAAGCGCTGATCAATGTCCCGGCAGCGCTGCTCGTTTTCGGCGGCACGCTTGGCGCTGCCATTGTCAGTTTCCGTATGAACCAGATCATGGGCGTACCCGGTATCATCAAGAAAGCCTTCACGGAGAAGGTTCAGGATGTGGGTCAGGTGATCGAACAGTTGGTGAAGTTCGCCGAACGGGCCCGGCGCGAGGGGCTGCTCACCCTGGAGAAAGAGCTGAAAAACATCGAAGACCCGTTTCTGAAGAACGGTATCCGCATGGCGGTGGATGGAACCGACCCGGAACTGGTCCGGGATATCCTCACCACCGAGATCCACTTCCTCCAGTCCCGCCATAAGGTCGGCGAGAACATGTTCACGACGCTGGGCGGCTTTGCGCCGACGCTGGGCATCATCGGCACGGTCATGGGCCTGATCCATATGCTGGCGAACCTGAGCGATCCGGGCAAAATGGGGCCGTTGATCGCCGGGGCGTTTATCGCCACGCTCTATGGCGTCTCCAGCGCCAACCTGATTTTTCTGCCCATCGGCAACAAACTGAAGGCGCGCTCCGCCGACGAGGTGGTGATCCGCCAGATCATCATGGAGGGCATTCTCTCGATCCAGTCGGGCGACAACCCCCGCATCGTGGAAGAGAAGCTCAAAGCCTTCCTTGCCCCTCAACTGCGGGAAACGCTGCCCGCTTATAACAAGGCCGTCGCCCGCTAAACGTCCGCCATGAAAAGAACGCGCTTCGCTGAACCCCATAATGAAGGCCACGCCAACCATGAGCGCTGGCTACTCACTTACGCCGACATGATCACGCTGTTGACGGCGTTCTTCCTGATGCTCTATTCGATGTCGGTGATGAGCAAGGGCAAGTTTTCGCAGCTCGCCACGTCCGTTCGCAGCGGCTTCGGCGGCGTGGTACAGGGCGGAGGACATATCCTTCCCGGCGGCAAGGGAACCAACCCCTCTATCGGAATGGGCGACGCACAATCCAAACCTTATGAAGAAGCTATGAAGAATCTGGATCGCTATGTGGAACAACATCATTTGAGCGGGCAGATTACCACGCGCTCGGATGAGCGCGGGGTCGTGATCTCCTTGATTGCCGACAATATGCTATTTGTGCGAGGTCAGGCGCAATTGGGTCCCAACAGCCGTGAGGCGCTGGGCCAGGTGGCGCAGATCCTCAAGACCGTGCCGAACTCCGTGCAGATCGAAGGCCATACCTGTGACCTTCCGATCCATACGGCGCAGTTTCCCTCCAACTGGGAGCTTTCGACGGCGCGGGCTGGGGCCGTTCTCCGCTACTTTACGGAGCAGGAGGGCCTCGCGAACAATCGCTTTATGGCGGCAGGCTATGCGGAGACACATCCTCTGGCGCCCAATACATCTGAGACCAATCGCGCCCATAATCGCCGAGTGGACGTCGTGATCCTCAAATCCGATGCCCAACGTGAGCAGGAGTGGGAGCGTAAAGGGGAGATACATCGTATCATCGCCCCGCCATAGCGTTACAAAAGGAAGTGGTTTTATGGCAGCAGCCGCAGCAACACCCGCCGCCGGGAAGAAAAAAGGTAGCAGTAAGATCCTCATGATCGCTATCGTGGTTGTCCTGGTGGTAGGGGCTTTGTTTGTAGGGAAAACCTTCCTGGGCGGAAAGTCCGCCTCTGGGAAAGAGAAAGAAAAACCCAAGATCGAGGAGGGCGTGTCTCTCCCTATGGATGAGTTCCTGGTCAACCTGAGCGGCGGTGGCGACCACTACTTACGTGCAACACTCGCCCTGGGACTGAAGAAAGGCGTTACCGAAGAGCAGATCAAAGAGAAAGTACCTGCCATTCGCGACGCCGCTCTCTCTGTCCTCCGATCCAAGGACATGAAAGATCTTACCAAGCCCGACGCTCAGGACAAGCTGAAAGACGAGTTGAAAGAGAAGATCAATACCG
>DATGIG010000599.1:0-6906 GCA_035295825.1 Chthonomonadaceae bacterium
TTTGAGGACAGCCGTGCGCTGTTCGGGGGTCAAATCCATCGGGCTGAGCATGACGATATCGATGAGGCCCATGGCCTCTTCCTCCGTCAAGCCGATATTACGTTCATTGGATGTTTCTTTCACGTATCT
The DNA here is from genome assembly GCA_035295825.1 of Chthonomonadaceae bacterium. GTDB lineage: Bacteria > Armatimonadota > Chthonomonadetes > Chthonomonadales > Chthonomonadaceae > DATGIG01. The sequence goes on from DATGIG010000599.1 coordinate 130, forward strand.
AGCCCTCAAATCACATCAGTTCGGAATTTCTCTTCTCCGAATCTTTTCCATATTTCGTGATCCATCTACTAATATAAGAATTGTCCGGCGGGAAAAATACCCTGAAAACCCGTATTTTTCCTGCCAAGGTGGACGGGGTCAGGGCCGGAAATGTTCACCAAAATTCACTTCCCGTTCTCTCTCTCAAGTTTCATCGAAGAGGCTGCCCTGCGGAGAGCCCGTATCTTCCGGAAGCCATTGACATCGCACCATATCGACTCGATCCGTATCCGATTCCAGAAATGTCGCCCCCTCCTGCTCCAGCAGACGCCGCTGCAGGAGTCTCAATTCCGGGCTGCGTTTGCCGATAGGCAACATACCGCCGGCCCCCACCACACGATGCCAGGGCACATCCTTGGGTACGACCGCCATCGCTGCGCCGACCTGCCGCGCCGTTAGTGCCACTCCCTCTGTCATACCAGCCGCCTGCCCATATGTCACCACCTTCCCCGGCGGTACGGTACGTATAAACGCATAGAGCGGCGCATAGATTTCCAGATCCTCGTCCATCCGATCCTCTCTCCCTTCGTTTCATCCGGCGTTCGCACCCCTCATTCCCGCCAATGCCTGCGGATTCCTGCCCGATCCCCGAAAGGAGAATCGTCTCCTCGCGCCGAATGACCTTTCTGACGAGAAACGTATCGCATCACGAGAGGAACGCTTATGCTCGAAACACCCATGCCACTGGACCTGCTGGACTATTCACGCACTCTGTTCGCCCCTCCCGATCCCCTGCTCGACACGCTGACGGAAGAGGCGCACGCCTTCGGGATGCCTGTCGGTTGGGAGATAACGCCGGATGTGGGACGCCTCTTCCAGTTGCTCTGTCGCGCCGTCGGGGCAAAGCGGGTCCTGGAATTCGGAACGCTGGCCGGGCATAGCGCTTACTGGTTTGCACGGACGCTGCCGACGGATGGCAAGGTGATCTCGATAGAGATCAATCCGGATTACGCGGAGTTTGCGCGGCAACATCTGGCGAAAATGGGCGTCTCAGAACAAGTGGAGGTGCGTATCGGGGGGTGTTTCGAGATGCTGCCGGCATTGGAGAGGGATGCGCCGTTCGATGTGATTTTTCTGGATGCCGACAAGGCGCGATATCCGGAGTTTCTGGAGTGGTCGGTGCGGGTGTTGCGTCCGGGGGGACTATTATTGGCCGACAATGTGCTGCGGTCCGGCTCATGGAACGGACAGACCCTGCTCGATCCGGCATCGGATGATCCGCGCATCCTCGCCATACGACGCTTCAACCAGCAGCTTGCACAACACCCGCATTTCACCTCGCTGATCGTTCCGATGCGAGCCGGCGTCGCCGTGGGATTGTTTCATGGCTGATTTATAAATATATCTCACAAGCCAGAAAAGGAAAACCCCCTCTCCCAGAATGGGGGAGGGGGAAGGGAGTGGGGGCTTTGATTACGCCTTGCGGGCGCGGCGGCGCAGCAGCGGAACGGCGACCAGCGGAATAGTCCCCATGGAGAGCATCCACATGGAGCCGCCTTCCGGAGTGACTTCGGCGATCAGTGCCTGGCCGGGGTATCCGCCCGCCGGGGTACGGGCAAAATAGAGGGCGTCCGTCGCCGAATGATTGAGGCTGGCGTTCATGATCGTGTTGTACTCATTGCTGACCTGAGTACCGTAGCTGGTGGGGTCGATGGCCCCGAAGAACTGATTGTAGGAGTTGGTATATGCGCCCAGTTCTCCCAAGACGCTCCAGATGGCGAGTTGCGTACCTTCGGCCTGCACAGAGCCTACAGAGCCGGCGTTCTTACCATAATGATCGTAAATCCAGGAGACGCGCTGCCATTCGGCCTCTGCCGTATTCGCATTGTAACCCGCCCCATTGGGATTCAGCCAGAGGTTATTGATATACTGGTTAACGGTAAAGGTGTCATGGACCGGATCGGTCGATATCTGGACCGAAGCGGTAGAAGGTACGCCCACGTAGTCATATCGATCTACGCAGTAGGCCAAGACGTTGAATGGACCGGGATTTCCGGTTGTAGGTGAGACGCTGATCAACAGCGCGCCTGGATCGCCATAGGTGTTGGTATAGGTGACATTCCAGGATTGATCTGCCTGGGCGGCTTGCCCAATGCCAGCGACAGCCAGGAGAGCAGCGGAAACCATTGCGAATTTTTTGATAGAGATCATGCATTTACTCCTTCCAAACCGAGAACACGAGTGGATCATGCCGGTCACCTCCCAGTTGGGAGGTTAGCATCATTCAGCGTCACTTTGATATATGCCCCCAAAATGATTTTTATGGCAATTTATTCATAAAACAAGCAATCTTATTAGGACAGTACCGTAATACTATCGGGACACATGCAGGCATTTTTACCGAATGGGGATCTGCCATCCGGCGGAAGAGCCTGTATGGTTCTCATCAGGGACGTCGGTATTTGCCAGGAGAGGGATCTACGCCATGAGGAGCGTGCGAACAGAGATGGGATTGGGGGCGTTTGCGCTGCTGGGCCTGCTGCTATGGGGTCCTGAAGTGCAGGCGCAAGAGGCGGTGCCTCAGCAGGCAGCCACCCTGCTGAGTTCCGTTTGTCTGAAGTGCCACAATGGACAGACCAGGGCCGGCGGGATCGACTTGAGCACCCGAGCCGCAGCCATGCAAGCGTCGGCGCTTGGCACGGAAGACCCTGCTCAGAGCCGCCTGATCCGAGCCGTCGCCTCTGGGAAGATGCCTCCCACGGGCAAACTGCCCGATGCCCAGATCGCGCTGCTACGACGCTGGATCGAGACAGGGGCTACCTATCCCCGGCCCACGCTCATCTATACCCCTCCTGCCATCAAACCTCTCTGGTCGCTGCAGCCCGTGAAGCGCTCGCCGCTCCCGAAAACGCCTTACGACGCCCTGGCGAAGACGCCGCTAGACCGCTTTATCTTCGACCGCCTGGCCCAGAAGGGGCTGAAGCCTTCCCAACCGGCTCCTCGTCTCGCACTGTTGCGGCGGGTGACCCTGGACCTGACCGGCCTGCCTCCTACGCCCTCCGAAATCAGCGCTTTCCTGGCGGATACGTCCCCAAACGCCTACGAGAAAGTGGTGGATCGGCTCCTGGCATCGCCCGCTTATGGGGAGCGCTGGGCCCGCCACTGGCTGGATGTCGTGCGCTATGGGGAGAGCATGGGCTACGAACAGAACCACCTGCGCCCCAATGCCTGGCCCTACCGGGACTATGTGATCCGCGCATTCAATGAGGATAAGCCCTATCCTCAGTTTATTACCGAACAACTGGCGGGCGATGTGGTGGGCAAGGGCGACCCCAAGGTGGAGACGGCGACCGGATTCCTCGTCGCCGGCATCCACGATACCGTCGGGATCCAGACGGAGGAGGGAACCCGGCAGCAGCGCTCCAATGACCTGGATGACATCGTCTCCACCACGGCAGCAGCCTTCCTGGGCCTCACCGTCAACTGCGCCCGCTGTCACGATCATAAGTTCGACCCTATCCCGCAGAAGGACTACTATCGGCTCACCGCGGTCTTTGCGGGGGTGCGGCATGGCGAGCGCCCGCTCTCCACGCGCCCTCTGACCTCGACGGAGCAGCAGGAACTCGATGCGGCGAACCGGCAGGTCCTCAGCATCCAGAACCGCTTGAACGAACTGGACAGCCTGGGGCGCGAAGCCTTCTTCAAGGCGCGCGGGGTGACCTCGACCCGCCCGGCCGTAACCGCGCGCCTCAATGTGGACGACTTTCCGCCCGTCACCGCCCGCTTTGTGCGGTTCACCATCCTCGCCACCCGTGATGATGCAGAGCCCTGCATCGACGAACTGCAGGTCTTCGGCCCGGAGGGCGACCAGAACCTCGCCCTCGCCTCCACCGGGGCCAGGGCAACCGCCTCCGACCTGCTTCCCGGCTACGCCATCCACCAGATCCCCCACCTCAACGACGGCAAGTTCGGCAACGACTGGAGCTGGATCAGCAACACACGGGGCGGCGGCTGGGCGCAGATCGAACTACCCCAACCCGTCCGCATTCAGCGCGTCGTCTGGAGCCGGGATGGCGGCGAGATCCCCCGCTTCGATGATCGGCTGCCCACCCGCTACCGCATCGAGGTCTCGGATGATGGCAAAACGTGGCGCACGGTCTCCACGGAAGCGGGCCGCGCCGGATCGAACAACTATATCCATCCCGACGAACTCCGCAAGGCGCTCACACCGGAACAACGAATGGAGCGCGACGCCAAGCAGGCGGAGTTGCAGCAACTCAAAGAGCGCGTCTCCGCCCTCAACTCCGTCACCGCCGCCTACATTGGGCAGTTCACCGGCCCCGATCCCATCTTTCTGCTCAAACGAGGGGATGTGATGCAGCGCGGAGAGCCGGTCCAGCCCGGCGCCTTCTCCGCCGTGACCACGCTCCCGTCCGACCTGGTCACCAACGACAACGCGCCGGAGCCTGAGCGCCGTCTCGCCCTGGCGCGCTGGATCGGCGATGAGAAGAACCCGCTCACGGCGCGCGTCCTGGTGAACCGCATCTGGCAGTACCATTTCGGACGCGGGCTGGTCAGCACCCCCTCCGACTTCGGCAATAACGGCGAGAAGCCCACCCACCCCGAACTGCTCGACTATCTCGCCTCGGACTTTATGGCAAACGGCTGGAAAATCAAGCGCCTGCACAAGCTCATCGTGATGTCCTACACCTACTGCCAAACCAGCGATGCCAACGCAAAAGGGTTGGCGGTGGATGCCGGTAATCAACTCCTCTGGCATATGCCGCTGCGCCGCCTGGAGGCGGAAGCCATCCGCGATTCCATCCTGGCGACCAGCGGGAAGCTGGACTGCCGCATGTATGGCCCCAGCTACCGGCTGTTCAAATACAATGTCGTGAACGTCGCCATCTACGACACGCTCGAATCGTATGGTCCCGAGACCTGGCGGCGGGGGATCTACCAGCAGGCGGCCCGATCCATTCACGACGAACTGCTCAGCACCTTCGACTGCCCGGAATCCTCCCAACGCGCGGCGCGCCGCGAGAGCACCACGACCGCCCTGCAGGCGCTCTCACTGCTCAATGGCCCGTTTATCGTGCAGCAGGCGATCTTCTTTGCCGAGCGTGTCCGCTCCGAAGCCGGCGTGCAGCCCGCCGCACAGGTGGACCACGCCTTTCTGCTCGCGTTCGGGCGCTCTCCGGACACCAAAGAACGCGCCGCTGCCCTGAAGCTCTTAGCTGACCGGGATCTGGGCACGCTCTGCCGCGCCCTGCTGAACGCCAATGAGTTCCTGTACTATTGACCGATTGCTCGGGAGATGAAAATGAGACAACCTCAGGATAATCCGCTACTGAACCGACGGGACTTTCTGGGCCACATGGGGACGGGGCTGGGCAGCATTGCGCTGGCCTACCTGCTGGCGGATGAGGCGCGCGCCGACCGGCAAGCCGCCGTCAATCCCCTTGCGCCGAAGCAGGCCATGCTGCCGACAAAGGCGAAGCGGGTGGTGCAGATCTTCTGCCCCGGTGCGGTCAGCCACATGGACACCTTCGAGTACAAACCGGAACTCAACAAGCGGCACGGGCAGCCTCTGCCGGGGGAAGACAAGATCATCACTTTTCAGGGCGGGAACGGGAGCTTGATGCGCAGCCCGTGGGAGTGGCGGCAGCATGGGCAGTCCGGCAAGTGGGTCAGCGACCTGCTCCCGCATCTCGCCGAGTGCGTAGATGATATGGCCTTCATCCACTCCCTCACTGCGAAGAGCAACACCCACGGCCCGGCGATGCTGCAGATGAATACCGGCTTTGTCACCGAGGGCTTTCCCAGCATGGGGAGTTGGGTCACCTATGCGCTCGGTACGGTCAATCAGGATCTCCCTGCCTTCGTCGCCATCCCGGACCTGCGCGGGCTACCCCCCAACGGCCCGGCGAACTGGAACTCCGGCTTCCTGCCGGCGGCCTATCAGGGCACCGCTTTCAACTCCGAGCGCGCCATCCAGAACCTGAACTCGCCTCCCGGCACGAACGCACAGGGAGAGAAGGAGTTGCGCGACTTCCTGGAGCAGCTCAACGCAGAGCACGAACGTCAGCACCCCGGCCATAGCGACCTGTCGGCCCGTATCTCCGCCTACGAACTGGCCGCCCGAATGCAGTTGAGCGCCCCGGAAGTCACCGATCTTTCGAAGGAGAGTGACGCCATGCGGAAGTGGTATGGTGCAGACAGCCCGGATAAGCTGAAAGCGGGCTACGCGAAGAACTGTATCCTGGCGCGGCGACTTTTAGAGCGGGGGGTGCGCTTCGTGCAGCTCTACTGTGGGGCATGCGCCTCCGCCGTAGATGGGCTGCTCAACTGGGACGCACACAAGACGCTGAAGGCGGACTATGAACGGCATGGGCCGATCCTGGACCAACCTACCGCCGCACTATTGCAGGATTTGAAACAGCGCGGTATGCTGGAGGATACCCTCGTGCTCTGGACTACAGAGTTCGGGCGCATGCCCACGCACCAGACCGGCAGCGAAGGCCGCGACCACAACCCGTTCGGCTTCACGGCCTGGATGGCCGGTGCGGGGGTCAAAGCCGGTTTTAGCTATGGCGCCACAGACGAATTCGGCTATAAGGCGGAGCGGGACGTCTGCACCATCTACGACTTCCACGCCACCGTGCTGAAGCTACTGGGGCTGGAGCACAAACGCCTCACCTTCTATCACAACGGCATTCAGCGCCGCTTAACAGACGTCCATGGTGAGGTGATCGAGGCCGTCATCGCCTGAAACCGAGTTAACGTGCGAGGGCCATC
>DATGIG010000600.1:0-7382 GCA_035295825.1 Chthonomonadaceae bacterium
TCTCCCGCTGCCTCCTGAATTCCCAGCACCTCCGCCACCGTCTGAGGAACCAGGGAAGGATCTGCCAGGGCCGCCAACTCCACCAGCCACACTCCCTGTGCATACTGCTCCACGAGTTCCGCCCCCACCTGCACCGCCAGACGGGTCTTGCCACAGCCGCCGCTGCCCGTCAACGTCAGCAGGCGGCTTCGCTCCAGCCCCTCTTTGATCCTGGCCATCTCTTTCTCCCGACCAATGAAGGAGGAGAGCTGTTGGGGCAGGTTGGTGGGAAGGTAGTCGAGAGATTTGAGGGGAGGAAACGTTTGCGGCAGCGACGGATGCAGCAGTTGCCAGACATGCACCGGCTCGGACAGGTCCTTCAGGCGGTGCAGCCCCAGATCGCTCAACACGGCCCCCTGTGGAACCGATCCGGACACCAGGTTATAGGTCGTCTGACTGAGCAGGGTCTGCTGTCCATGCCCGATCCCCTGCAAGCGGGCCACCCGATTGAGGGTGGGGCCGAAGTAGTCGTTGTCGCGCTCCTGGGCGTTTCCGGTGTGCAGCCCCATCCGCACCCGTATCTGCCCCGTCTCTCCCCACTCCTGCGCTGCCAGAGCCAGGTGCGCTTCCAGGGCGGCGTTGAGGGCATCCGGAGCATTGGAGAAGGCGGCGCAGAAGGCGTCTCCTACGGTCTTGAAGACATAGCCGTGGTGGGCCTCGATGGCGGCTTTTAAGAGGGCGTCATGCCGCTCCAGGGCAAGGCGCATGGCCTCCGGAAACCGATCCCAGAGCCTGGTGCTGCCTTCGATGTCGGTGAAGAGAAAGGTGATGGTTCCGGTGGGTACGTGCATGGCAGGTTTTCGTAAAGAAGGACCTCAAATTGATTTTATTATACCGTAGGTCGGAGAAGGCATGCCAATTGCGAGATGCGGTCCCGTGGTTGCCAGTCTTCAGATGTTGCAGATAGGTACGGCCAGCGGAGGAAGAAAGGTTATGGAGCGCTTCGGTTCGGGGCTGCTTCCGTCTCCAGTTCACGAACGCGATGGCGGAAACGACGCCAGGTCAGCGTTGCCGTAACCGGCCCGGTCAGCAGGAAAGCGCCCCATATCGTAACCAGCCCCCCGCCTACGAAGGTGAGCCCAAGCCAGACCAGCAGCACCGTGGTCCACATGCCCAGCGCTCCGATGATCAGGGGATAGCGTGTATCGCCGGTGCCTCGCAGCGCCCCCGACTGCACCATTCCCATCGCCCAGAAAGGCTGCGTCAGCGCCACGATGCGCAGGCCCTCCGCGCCGATACGAATGACATCCGGCGCGGCCGTAAAGAGGCGCATAATCGGCCCTGCCAGGAGGAAGACCGCTACGCCCATGGCGCTCATCCAGAGGATCGCCCAGGTTGTCGCGATCTTTGCAACGTCCGCACCATGACGCGGGCGCTGCGCTCCGATACTCTGTCCGACGAGCGCGGTGGCGGCCATGCCGAATCCCATTCCAGGGAGAAACGAGAGAGAGAGGCCCGATATCGAGATTCGAAATGCGGCCAGGGTGTCTGTTCCCAGGCGCGCCACGAGGAACATCAGGGCCGTGAAGGCGGACGCCATCAGGATCTGCTCCACGGAGGCAGGCACCCCCAGTCGGAGCACCTGCCGGGCCACGCCCCAATCCGGAAGCCATCCGCCCTTACCGGAAAGGGTGATGCCGTGACGCCCTTTCCACAGCGCGGAGAGCAGCAACAAGAGCGCGAAGGCGCGGGCGATAAACGTCGCCCAGGCGCTGCCGACGGCGCCGAGCGCGGGCAGCCCCCCGTGGCCATAGATCAGGCCGTAAGCCAGCGCAATGTTGAGTACGTTGGCGATGGCGGTGACGACCATGGGCGTCCGCGAGTCGCCTGCACCACGCAGTACGCCGCCTCCGATGATCAGCGCGACCAGCACCACAACGGTACCCATGGTCACCTGGAGGTAGCCGACGCCGATATGCGCCACGTCCGGCGTCATTCCAAAGAGGCCGATGAGCGGACGCGCCAGGCCGAACCCGAGGAGCGCCAGCGGTATGGAAAGGAGCACGCTCCAGAGTAAGGATTGACGGGCGATGCGGCTTGCATGCTCCGGGTCGCCCGCTCCTATCGCCTGTGCGACGAGAATAGAGCTGCCGACCGAGAGAGCGGAGAGCGCGGACAGCAGAAAGAACATGATCTGCAGGCCGCTGCCGACGCCCGCAATAGCCGCGGTACCCAGTCCGGCAACGAGGATGGTATCCACAATGCCGAGCAGGGTCTCCAGCAGATTCTCCCCGATGACGGGCCAGGCGAGGCCCAATACCTGCCGCCGCAGCGCCGCAGGATTCTCCGGCATAGGCGGCAAGGCTCCTTCCAACCCCTCAGACGCTGTCTCCGATGTCTCCGGCTCGTGCGAAATTTCCTTTATGGCGGGCATGCATGTCTTTCTATCTCCCTGTATGCGTTGGCTGGTTCGGGAAAATCAGGTTCTCTGTCTTACTCAATGCGACACTCAATACAGCAACCTCAAACAGGAAGGCGGGACACCGGGAGGATCAGGAAAAGCCGCCTACCGGATGCGGGATGTAAGGCTCCTCTAACGCCTTAATCTCCTCCGGAGATAGGGGAACGGACAGCGCCCTGGAAGTCGGAAATTAGAGTATAATTGGCGGTATGCGTATCAACAATAAAAGTTCTTATGATGCCATCTCAGATGAATTTGCCGGTAGTCGCTCGGCTTCCAGTGTACCCGAGAAACTGGTGGAGTTAGTCGAGTTAATCGGTGGTCCGGGCGAAATATTAGACCTGGGATGTGGCTCTGGGGTGCCGATTGACAAGTTTTTGATCGAAATGGGGCACAAGGTAACCGGAGTAGATATCTCTGAGAAGCTTATTGAAAGAGCTCGGAAAGATGTGCCAGAAGCCCTCTACATTCAATCTTCTATGAGTGCGTTCAAATCGTCACATCAATTCGATGCGGTTGTGGCTTGGGACTCGTTATTCCATCTTGAGCCAGCGGAACAAGAGCCGGTGTTCAAAATGATCGGCAAATTATTAAAACCAGAGGGGTATTTTTTATTCACGCACGGCGGCAGTGAAGGTGAAATTGAAGGCGAAATGTTTGGACGTCAATTTACCTATAGTAGTCCTGGCCCCGAGAAAATAAAAATGCTACTTACTGTAGCAGGATCTACCGTTCGGAGTTTGGAGCTAGACAATTCGCAAGCAAATGGCTATTTAATTTGCTTAGCACAAAAATCAAAATAACATTGACTGCTATTGAATATTTCATATTTACACATCGCAAATCTGCACGGCCTGCCGTAGCGAGGTCATCGGATCGCGCGCTGGCACGAACTCGTGGGCGACGAAGCCCTTGAAGCCAGGATCCGCGATGGCCTTGCAGACGGCCCCGTAGTTCAACTCCTGTGTATCGTCAATCTCGTGCCTGCCTGGAACGCCGCCGGTGTGGAAATGGGCAATGTAAGAAATATTTTCACGTATGCAGGAAATGACATCTCCCTCCCCTATTTACTCCCATATACTGTCTCCAACGAGCAGTTGAAAGATATTCAATTCACTTACGCCTCACAGTGTTTTCTTATACCAGGCAACCGGTGTTATCGGAGATGATTGGGGGCTTTGGAGCGGGCTGGTTAGCCAATACTACCGATAATCTCGCGGGTCAATGCACGCGTCATAAGTGGCCTGATCGAACGGACACCAATCGGTTCCATTGATGCCGCGCCGATTGGTTGCAGTCGGGCTATCGGGAAACGCGCAGGCGATTTTGATCCAACGCTTCTGGAGGCCAATGACCAGGCGTATGATGGCTGCCAGTTCGCTGAGGTCCTGATCCTGGCTAAAAATGAGCGCAACGTCGAATTGTTCGCGGTGCGCTGCGTCCAAAACATCGAGAGCCAGACGGACATCAATGCCTTTCTCCTCACCGCTGAGGAATGTATGTGTGCCAAAGCCAGGAACCTCAATAGTCTTATTGCGGTAGACCAGCGGGTGATTATAAATGATAACATTGGGATTACGGCCGAGTGCCGCCAGTTTCTTTGTCCAGAAACTATGCCAGAACGGATTGTCCTGCGCGGATGGGATGCCGGTATAGAACTGTACGCGGTCCAATTGCCATCCGCGTGCTGTACAAACAGCTTGGGCCAGTTTGTAAACGTCGTAATTCGGATGATTGTAGCCGAAGGCAGTGCGGACGTTGTGATAGAGGTTCTGGCCGTCAATAAAAGCGATGGTGCGCTTGATGGCGGGTTCTACAGGCATTGCACACCTCCAAAACAAATAAACCCGACTGAGGCCTTGCGGCAGTCAGTCGGGTAAGAAGTAAATATATTATAGCGTATTTGGATAGAAAAATCAAGGGCCGGAGTCTCAATATTATCATCGCTCTTGAGAATTGTTTCCTGAGCAGATCGAAAAAATGGAAAGAAGACCTTCGGGGCGCTGATCTTTTGTTGATGAAGTTACTTCCCCGGTTTTGCCCAAACTCAGGAAGTGTCAAGCTTCTGGGTGACAATTGTCAAAAAGATCAAAAGACGTCGCAGATCTGGATCGCCTGGCGGAGGGAGGTCAGCGGATCGCGTGCGGGAATGAACTCATGGGCCACAAAACCCTTAAATCCAGAATCTGCGATGGCCTTGCAGACGCTGCCGTAGTTCAATTCCTGCGTGTCATCAATCTCGTGCCTTCCGGGTACGCCGCCAGTGTGGAAATGGGCGATGTGAGAAATATTTTCACGTATGCAGGAAATGACATCCCCCTCCATGATCTGCATGTGGTAGATGTCGTAGAGAAGTTTGATCCGCTCGGAGCCTACCTGCTTACAGACCTCGACGCCCCACGGGGTGTGGTCGCACTGGTAATCCTTGTGGTCGCGCTTGCTGTTGAGCAACTCCATGCAGACGGTGACGCGCTGGGCCTCCGCCAGCTTAGCGATACGCTTCAGGCCCGCCACGCAGTTCTCCAGGCCCTGCACATCGGAGAGGCCGCGCCGATTGCCGGAGAAGGTGATGATGTTGGGCAGGCCCGCCTGGGCGACCTTTGGGATCATCTTCTCCGCCTCCGCGACCAGGCGGTCGTGGTTCTCGGTGTGGTTCCAGCCGTCGGGGATGCTGCCGATCCCATAGGCCATGGTGCAGAGCAGGCCGTGGCTCTTCACAGTCGCCCACTCGTTCTCCTGCAGCAGGTCGATGCCCACCAGGCCGAACTCCTTCGCCCGATCACAGAGGGTATCGAGAGGGATCTTGCCGTAGCACCAGCGGGATACGGACTGATGGATACGCCCCTTGAGCGGTCGGGCCGCCTCGGGCGGATCCGCTTCCGCGCCCGTCGCTACCAGGCCCAGCGTGCCGGCGGCAAGCGCCAGCGCGGAGCGGCGTGTTACCCTATCTGTGCGCATAATTTCCCTCCAGGCGGTTCAGGTCTCGTCGCGGTCCATCCACTTTTCGGCGAAGAGCGGCTCATAGCGCTCCATGGCGTCGAGGAGGCGCTCCGGGTCGGTATCGGCCAGGAGCAGCCCGCGATGCTCCGGGCGAATGAAGCGCTCGGCGACCGCGTGGTCCAGCAGCGCCAGCAGGGGAGCGTAGTAGTCCGCGACGTTCAGCAGGCCGATGGGTTTGCAGTGGATGCCGATCTGCGCCCAGGTGAGGATCTCAAAGAGCTCCTCGAACGTGCCGCATCCGCCCGGCAGGGCCAGGAAGCCGTCGGCCAGGTCGGCCATCTGCGCCTTTCGCTCGTGCATGGAGCCGACGATGCGCAGGTCCTCCAGCCCGGGATGCGCGACTTCTTTGCGCACCAGCGAGCGGGGAATGATGCCGATGACCTCGCCGCCCGCCTGCAGGACGCCGTTCGCGACTGCGCCCATCACCCCGACCTGCGCGCCGCCATAGACAAGGCCGATCTCGCGCCGCGCCAGCAGCGCGCCCACCTCCCGCGCGGTTTCGTTATAGATAGCGCGCGCACCGGGGCTCGATCCGCAAAATACACAGATACGTTTCATTTGGGCTACTCCGGATCGTGCTCGTCGAAGTCGCCATAGAGGGTCTGGATGTAGTTGATCTGCCCCTCGTGATAGACCATGTTCCAGTAGGCGTGGGTGCAGCTTCGCGCCAGGGTATACGGCCCCCAGGGCGTCTCGACGGTCTGAGCCAGGACGGCGTCCGGCACGGCTTCAATGGCGGCAGCGAGGTCGGCGGCGGTCTCACGGAGGCGCGGGACGACTTTAGAGAGGGTGTCCAGTTCGGCGTAGACCTGCTCTGCGGCCGCGCGGCCCAGGTCGGCATAGCGGCGCGAGCGGAGGATGTTGGTCCACTTCCGGTTGGCCAGGGTACACTCCACCAACTGGTCCAGAATCGTGCGGCCATTGTCGAGCGGCTGCCAGTTCAGCCGCTCCTCCGGGGTGGCGGAGGCGACCGCGATCAGGGTTTCGGCGACCTCTCGGGTCAGTTCGGCGGCAAGCGCCTGCACGCTCACGGTCATAAGCTCTCTCCTGTTCTCAAGAGGATGTATTGTATGCTCTCCCACTCTCCCTCGCGCGTCCGGACTACACAGGAACCTATCTCACCTCGATAGTATATTATAGGCGACGCCCTCTCGTGGTGTCAACGCCGAACGCAGGAAGGAGCGCCGATGCCCCCATTCATTCCCGGCTTGGAACTGTGCCGAGCCTTCTTTATGGAAGCCGTGCAGCCCCTGCTGGCCGCCGACTTTCCCGCTCTGCCTTATGCCGCCGCCCTGATCGGGCCAGGCTCGGAGGTACTGGGCTTCGATACGGAGATGTCCGTCGACCACGATTGGGGACCGCGTATCCAGCTCTTCCTCCCGGAAGCGGAGGCGAGCGCAGCACTCCCTGCTATAGACGCCGCATTGCGCCGAAAGCTGCCCCGCACCTTTCGCGGCTATCCCATCGCATTCGACCTGTCCCGGCCCACGACGGAGGGAGATGCCAACCACCGCATCGAGTTGACGACGGTCCGGGACTTCTTTCAATCCTATCTGGGCTTTGACATCACGCGGGAGATCGAACCTGCGGACTGGCTCACCTTTCCCGACCAGAAGCTGCGGACTATCGCCTCCGGTGCGGTCTATCACGATGGCATCGGATTGGAGGCGGTTTGCGCCCGCTTCGCTTACTATCCCCAGGATGTGTGGCTCTACCTGCTGGCCGCCGGTTGGAATCGGATCGCCCAGGAGGAGCATCTGATGGGGCGGGCGGGATTTGTGGGGGATGAGATCGGATCGGCCCTCATCGGGGCGCGGCTGGTGCGCGACCTGATGCGGCTCTGCTTTCTCATGGAGCGGCAGTACGCGCCCTATCCCAAGTGGTACGGGACCGGTTTTGCGCGCCTGCAGTGCGCCCCGGCGCTGTCGCCCCCCTTGCGCCA
>DATGIG010000601.1:0-4229 GCA_035295825.1 Chthonomonadaceae bacterium
CTGCAGAAGATCTACTTGCCTGCAATCTCGGTCGTTTTGGCACCCTCCTTGCAGACCCGCCCTGGCAGTTTTCGAACCGAACCGGGAAGATGGCTCCTGAGCATAAGCGATTATCTCGATATGCAACAATGGATTTACAAGAGATCATGGAACTGCCTATTTCACAGCTAGCCCTGCCGAAGAGCCATTTGTACTTATGGGTACCTAACGCGCTAGTCCTAGAAGGGATGGAAGTAATGAAGCGTTGGGGCTTTACTTATAAGACAAATCTTGTCTGGTATAAGATCAGAAAGGATGGGGGTCCAGACGGGCGAGGTGTCGGATTTTATTTTCGTAACGTAACCGAATTGGTCCTTTTTGGGGTCCGTGGGAATCTGCGTACGGCCGCTCCTGGACGTCGCCAGGTAAATATTATCACTAGCCGCAAGCGCGAGCATTCGCGTAAGCCGGATGAACTCTATCCGATTATCGAACAGTGTAGCCCTGGACCATATTTAGAACTATTTGCTCGCCATAAACGTCCTGGATGGTTCCAATGGGGTAATGAAATTGCGCTGGCACAGTCAGGCTTCGATTTTCACTACTCCGACGAAGACAAAAATACGCCAGACCAACAGGAGCAGATAGCACTTGCCCTGCAAGAAAGAGCGACATATCAATATAAACAAGAACATTATGAGGATTAGGACACGGCCTATTAGCATTATTAAACGCGGATCGCAAAGTCGGCTCTAATGGTCACCTACTATGTCTGGCGATTGCGGTAGGCGCGCGGGCTGAGGCCCGTCAGGCGCTTGAAGCGCAGCGTGAAGTAGAAAGGATTGTCGAAGCCCGATTCGGCGGCGATGACCTGGATCGGGCGCGGGGTCAGCTCCAGGAGTTGCCGGGCTCGCTCCAGCCGCTGCCATTCCAGAAACTGCATGGGCGTGCGGCCCACCTGCTTCCGGAACAGATGCGCCATGCGGGAGACCGAGAGACCACCGATCTCGGCCAGTGTTTCCAGCGTGTGTTTTTCTCCGAGATGCAGGCACAGGTGGTCCATGATCTGCCGGATGCGCGGGTCGATGCGGGCCTGCTCGGAGCGCGGGTTGAGAGTGTCGCACCACAGCAGCGTCTCTTCCAGAGCGTTCATCGCCAGGGCTTCGCCATGCCGCCGAGCGCCGGCAGCCAGATGGTGGGCGTCGAAGAAGCGGGCGACGATGCGGTCCCGGCTGTCGCCGGCAGGCAGCGCCAGGCGCATCAGGCCGGGCGCCTCCTCCGGCCAGTCCAGCCATTCGTGCCAGTGCGGGCGCGGGTGGAAATGCGCCCAGAGCAGCTCCCACTGCTGCCGGCGCGCCTCGACACCGTAGTCGTGGCGCGTGCCGGGGCGCAGCATCGTCATGTCGCCGGGCCCGACGACGGCCTGTCCCTCTGCATGGCCGAAACGTCCCCGGCCGGCCAGCGTGTAGATCAGCAGCCAATCGCCTGTGCCCTGAACCCGCCAGGTCGCGTAGCCTTTCCCCTCGCGATAATGCCCGGTGACCAGATGGTGGACGATGGGATGGGCTGTCTCTCGCGGCAAGGTCATGCTTTCCCCTTTCAGCAGAAAATTATAGCTTTTCAGCAGTTCTATCTCTTCTCTTATGGCTGTATCAGATGTATATTAGAGGTATCGGTGGGAGTTCCTGCCGGGGAATCCGAGGCCATGGCATTTGTCAGGAAAAGGAGCTATCGAACGATGGTGACAGCAGCATCTGTGTCCCTGCTGACGGAAGAGCAGATAGGGCAGTTTCATAAGGACGGCTATCTGGTCTTGCGGGGCTTCTTCACCCCAGAGGAGATCGCCGAAATCCGGGAGACGTTCATGGCGCAGAACGCGGAGGGGCCGGTGCCGGGGCTTTCGGAGATCAGCGCGAGCTATGCGCCCACCGACCCGCTCTCCTTCTATCCGCGCATGATGCATCCGCACCGCCATCCCGATCTGCCGGTCGGCCCGCTGGCGCTGCGCTGCATGCTGGATGGGCGGATCGAGTGCGTGCTGCGCGCCCTCTTCGCGGATGAGCCGATCGCCGCGCAGAGCATGTTCTACTTCAAGCCGCCGGGCGCGCGCGGGCAGGACCTGCACCAGGACAACTACTACCTGCGTGTCAAGCCTGGCACCTGCATCGCCGCCTGGTTGGCGGTGGACGCCGCCGACCCGGAAAACGGCGGCCTGGTCGTCGTGCCCGGCTCCAACACGCTGGACATCGTCTGCCCGGAGCGCGCCGACCCGTCCGTCTTCTTCACCACCGATCATGTCTCGGTCCCGAAAGGCCTGAAGGAGCTCCCGCTTCATCTGGAAGCCGGCGACATGCTTTTCTTCAACGGCAGCCTGATCCACGGCTCCTACCCCAACCAGAGCGAGCGCTTCCGCCGCGCCTTCATCTGCCATTATGTGCCTGCCGCCAGCGCGGAAGTCTCCCGCGGCTATCGCCCGCTCCTGCGCTTCAACGGCGAAGAGGTCGCCATGAACGATGCGACCGGCGGCGGACCCTGCGGCGTCCCGCACGAAGACCTGCCGCCGCATTGATTCTTAGAAGGAGCGACACCATGCTCTTCATGGTGATCGAGCGGTTTCGGGATGGCAACGCCGCGGCCGTCTATCGTCGCTTTCAAGAGAAGGGACGCATGCTGCCGGACGGCCTGAAGTATATCGATAGCTGGGTGGAAGCGAGCTTCGACCGCTGTTTCCAATTGATGGAGTGCACTGACGCGTGGCTGCTTCAGCGATGGGTCGCGCAGTGGCAGGACCTGATCGAATTCGAGATCGTTCCTGTTACGACCTCGAAAGAAGCCGGCGAGGCTATCAGCCCGCTGTGACGTTGGACCGGTGTGTTCGTGGTACAATAGGGAATAGGGAGGGCAAAGGGATGGCAGACAAGGACACAACGAAAACGCTTGATCCATCCGATACGGGCACTTCTAAAGAGTCTTCAGGTAAGAAGATGGAGTGTATTCCTGCTGATCCGGCTTACGCACATTGCAAAACGCCATTAGCAAAGAAGTTAATGGAGATTCGGGCGCGCGCTCTAGCAAACGGCATGAAACCGAACACTACAGAAGAGATAGACAAAGAAATAGCCGAGATGCGGCGTGACCGAAATGCCGAAGATACGAACCTACGTTGATGCTTGTGTGCTCATTCATGCTTTCCGAGGCGAGCGCGATTTTGCGGAGGCTGCAAGGAAGATATTCGATGATTCCTATCGTGAGTTTGTTGCGAGTGAATTTCTGCGGATGGAAACGTCAGCAAAGCCGATCTTCCTGCCCGGTACTCTTACCGGTTTTTGCCCACAAGCTCTGCCAAAAACCCCTTTTTAGCTTGCCCCGTTAGGGAATCCAGGTTATAATGGGCCTGAAGGCTTTGGCTCTCATAAAACCTGCAAGACTCTCTCTTTGTAAACCCTGCCTCCCTTCAGGAAGCAGGGTTTGGTGCTGTAGAGGCTCCTTGAGGGCCGCGGAAACAGGATCAAGAAGGCGACCTGGCAGATTTCTATAAATTTTTGCCTGCCATCCTCTGCCAAAACCTGCCATGGCCCTCCCACTCATGCATCTTAGCAGGCAGGGTATTGGCTTCTCAAAGCCAGGAGAGGACCCGGAAAAGAATTTTTTCGTTCCATTTCGTCCCATTTCGTCCCATTTTTCTCACTTTTTCGGTCGAACCCGCTTCGGCTTGCTCAACGCGGCTGGTAGGCGCGCCACCAGTCGGGGGTATAATGACGGCTGGTGACGGTTTCGAAGCAGCGCTGCAGGTCAGGACGGCGCTCGAGGTTGCGGCGGATGGTGGTGTTGATCTCGTCGGCAAGAAAGCGCATCGCCTCGGGCGGCGTCTGCAAGCGGTTTTCCACTTTATCGATCGTTTCCTGGACCCAGCGGCCGACCTCGCTCATGTCTATGAACGGGCTGACGTCCATCGGGCGCGCGTTCTTCATCGCCTCAATAAAGGGCGCGTGGAAGGCCGGGTCCTCCACGGCCGGATCGGCCAGGTCTTTGCCTGTGCGCGCCAGGTGCGGATTGGGCGGCAGCGAGTCGCCATCCTCCACGATCACCCTGCCATAGTCGGGACCGGCCAGGTACTGCAGGAAGGAGAGCGCCTCGCGCCAGTGAGGGCTCTTCACGTTGATGCCCGCCGCCCGGCTGTCTGTGACCCCGCACGAGGGCCGGTCGCCGACGCGCGGCAGCAGGACCGCGCCCAGATGGCCGCGCAGGTT
>DATGIG010000602.1:0-4559 GCA_035295825.1 Chthonomonadaceae bacterium
GAGCGGCCAGTCGTCGAGATGATCGGCGAAGCGGGTCATGCCGCAGAACTGGCCGCCAGCCTGAAGGCGAGCGGAGACGATGCGCTCCATGAGAGGATGAGGCAGTATACCGCTGGAGAGCAATTCGGGCCAGTAGCGATAGTTGGTGTACGACCCGAGATGGGTTTCCGTGACCCGTACGCGCGGCGCCTCCAGGCCGAGATCGGCTTCCGATTCGAGCGTGGGGCGCAGCCACCATCCCTGTGGCTCGGAAGCCGGCGGCCAGGCGGCCTCGATGGCTTCGAGCAGCCGCCGGCGCAGGGTGGAGGCATCTTGCCCGATCTGACCGGCCTGCCCGGAGGATTCGGAGCGAGTGGCGATCAGGTCCGCCCAATCGGCGAGGCCGCGCGCGATCCAGGCGTTGTTGTGGAAGTAGGTCGCCGTCTCGTGGCATGTATCCGCTTCCGGCGCGCCGGCCAGCAGGGCGATGGCTCCGCTGCCGCGTATTCCCTCCTGCAGGAAAGCCACGATGCGGGACAGCGCCATGCGGTTGTGCCGGAACCAGCCGGGCGAGCCACCGCGTTCCATGAGGCGGCGGGCGGTGGTCAGCAGTTGGCCGTACTCACTCAGGGAGGGGCCATAGTATCGAAGGGTGCCGTCTTCGCGAACGAAGTTTGCCAGCCAGGTGGTGAAAAGCTGCTCGGCGCGGTCCGGAAAGCCCCATAAGGTCAGCGCGTCTACGGTGGCGATAATCGTCGGCGGGAAGCCGTCGTGACACTCCTCGGCGTATGCTCCGACGCCGTATTTAGGATGGTCGCCCTGGAAGGTCGTCTCGATGTGCGCCAGCCCGACCCGCACCGACCGCTCTAAAAACGAATGCTCGAACCGAGTGCCTGCCGGCAGGATCAGAGCGTCGGCAATCCGCGCAATCTCTTCGGGATCGAAGGCCGGTTCCCCTCGCAGCGGTTCTGCGCACTCCCGCACCCGCTCTGGCAGACCATCACCCGCCGCCAGCAATTCCGCCCGAAACGGATCTTCTAACGACTCCAGCCATGCTGTCTGTTGATTCATGCCTCCTCCCTTTTGGACGCGTTTAACACATTCCTGCTGGTCGATCTTTACTTTCGGTGGAGCTATTCCAACTCCTTCATTGATTCGGAGGCAGGAATCGCCAAGCAACTGAGCGAAGGCTCGCTGTATAGGGAGAACCTGCTATGAAAAACACCAAGGAGCAGATCAGCCATAGGTGGCTATACCTGATAAAGCAGGGTGTGACCCATATAAACGCGCGTCTGGTAATACTCTTGGCAGAATCATTTTCTTTGATAGCTTTCTTCCTGCATGGCTATTGTGGTGGATCGCTTCTAGTGGGAGGCAAGGAGAGTAGAAGGGATGGTCAGTATCCCATGTATTCTATATCTGACTTATCCATCCGCTGGCATCCCGACAACCGTTATCTGATGACACGATTTGGCATTGTTTCTCTGATGCCAGGCGCGCAAGTAGCCAAGCCTCTACGATTTTATCGCCTCTCGGAAGATACAGGTCCCAGTTTCTTAAAGGAGGGCTGTGACTGGGATCCCCAATCGGATCGGATCGTATTCAGTCAACAATTACCAGGGTCTAGCGAGGCAGAGATATTTATCACGCCGGTAACTAAATTTACACCCAAAAAAGTTGTTGGATCATCTTTCGGTTTGTACAATGCGGTTCCAGCCTGGGAGCCGACAGGCAAGCGCATAGCGTTCTTATCCGTCAAGAAAAAGTTCCCGAATCATGGTCGATTAGCTATCATTCACCCGGATGGATCGGGAGCAAAGATTTTAGCGGAGGGATTTATTTATTCCGAGCGGCTTCTCTGGTCACCGAAAGGACATAACATCCTTCTGACTATGAGTAACCTTCAACCAGGGAATGAGAATTTCAGAACCGTGGTCATCAATGTGGATACAGGGCATAGCCAGCAGGTATTGTTGTCAGGAGTAGGTTCCAATGATGAGCGGTTAGGCCGATACGCAGGTTGGTCACCAGACGGCCAGACGATTGCCTTCTGCGCAGATAAGCCCGACATCGCGTTGTATGGCGATATGCGTCGTGGCATCTGTTTGTGGCATATGCGCGATCACTCGACTTCGGTGCTGCTACCACCCAAAAGGGAGGCTCCGAGTTGCGAGTATGCAACCTGGTCACCAGATGGCAAATATATTGCTTTTCTTCAAGGAGAGGTTCAAGGACAGACAAATAGATTGGCCGTCATTAACGTGAGAACCGGCCAGGTACGAGAACTCTATCCAGGACCAAAAGACTCCTTTATCGGACCGCCTTGTTGGTCACCGGATGGGAGATCGCTTGCTGTCATAACTGGTGATCCTGGACTGATCTTGAAAATAACTCTCGACGAAAAACCACATGTCAGTCCGTTGGCAGTGCCTCAATGAACAGGCTAAGCATCAACGAGAACTATAGGACATACGTGAGAGCAATCATTAGTCAAAATGTATCCACTGATATTGGGATGTACAAGTAATACATTGCTAGGTTTTCCGCCCGCAGGGCAGTTATCCGAAGGACCAACAGACGGGTATTTCAATGCCCGGCTCCTACGGCCTGGCATCTGTTTGTTTGCTCCGAGCGTTACGAAGAGCCTGGGCGTAGGCCGGGGAAAGTTTTGAGGGGCCGCCGGCATCGGTCCACCAGCGGGGCGTCTCAGAGTAGATCCACACGTAGTCGTCGGCGGACTGGAGGGCGTCAAAGACACACCGCTCGAAGGTAAGGGGCGTGTGCGGGTTCTTTGCAGGATCTTGATCGTTCCAGCCTTTGTGCCGCCAGTCGTAGTCCAGCCAGATACCGAAGGAGATGGAGACGACGTGCCGGTACCTGGCCGGATCGGCGACGATGGGCAGCACGCCCCGCGTGAGCGTGTCGCGGGAGCCGGTAAAGTCGCCCGGAGTAAAGAACCCATAGGCCAGCTCGTTGCCCTCGACGATCCGGGTTTTGCCGCGGACGGCCGCGACCATGCCGTCCAGAAACGGGGCCAGCAGGCCATAATCGGTGTCCGCCAGCCGCTTTGCGCCGTTCCCCGTCTGCGTCCACGGCAGCCCGTAGCCGAAAGTGAGGAAGATCGTCAGGCCGGGGTAACCCTGCTGGAATGCCGTCATCACCTGACGGCCCCGCAGCCGGGCCTGAGCGGCATAAGTCTCCCAGGTTTTTGTGCCGGAGTCGCGCTGGCTGCGGTAGCGGAAGAGCGGCGCGTTGTATTGCTCCGTGTCGAAGAGAAGACCCTCACAGCCGCCATGCCGGGCGAGGGCGGCGGCAAGGCGGGCGTTGGCGAGGACCGCGCCGTCGTCGTCGAACCAATCCAGGTCGGCGGGGCAGACGTTGAAGCGCAGAAAGTTGTGCCGGAACCGCCCGAAGGGGGTCGCTTTCAGATCGTCGAGGGCGGGCTGCAGCTCTTCTTTGCGAAACGTTCGCTTTCCCCAGCATTCCCAGGCAAAGTTACCGGCGCTGCCGTCCGGCTTGCGGTACGCCAGATGGAAGACGCAGCCGTCGAACGGCGTCTGCTGCATCTGGGCAATATGCCGGCGCAGGAACGCGGTATCCGGCTCGTCCCATCCGAACTCGATCAGCCGCTTCGAGCGGGCCTCGCGCTGTGGGGCGGCTCCGGCGGACATCAGGAGACAGGCGGCCAGCAGGGCAAGCAGGACCGGCAATCGGGCGCGCATCTTACGTCTGGGTCCACTGGTGGGCTGCGTCAATGGCGGCGCGCAGGTTCTCCCAGGGCGTGGAACCGGGCACGGTGCAGTCGGCGGCCAGGAAGAAGCGGCCCGACGCCTCCTGCAGGGCCTGCCGCGCCGCCTCGCGGGCCTGCGCCTCCGTCCCCATCGCCAGCAGCCCCATGCGGTCCATGCCGCCCATGAAGGGCCGGCCGAACAGGCGGGAGACCTCCGTGGGCGTCAGCGTCCGGCCGCCGACGTGGAGACTGGCGTTGACGACGTGGCCCGGATAATCCAGGAAGATCGAAAGATCCTCGTAGCCGCCGACCTCGTCGCGATGATAGTCGCAGATGTGCAGGATATTGAAAGGGCATTGGCGATTGATCTCGGTCATCAAGGCCAGGTCGAAGGGCATGATCGTGTCCGTGAAGATGCGCGGATCGGCAAAGCGGCGGCTCTCCGCGCCCTGCGTGGAGTGATAGAAGCCGTCCACGCCGATGCGGATGCACTCCTGTACGAAGGTTCGCAGGCTCTCCGTGACGATCTCCAGCCCTTTGCGCACGGCGTCCGGGTCCTCTTCCAGATGCGCGGTCAGGGTCTCCCGTCCGCCGACGTGCCCGGCGCACATAAAGGGCGAGTAGAGGGTGACCACGACGGGCGCCTCGGCTTTAAGGGCTTCGACCAATCCGCGCACGACCTCCAGTTGCGGCTCGAAGAACGCTTTGTCCAGCAGCGGAATGTTCGCCCAGTCCGCCGGGCGGGAGATCGGCTGGGACGGGAACGGGCGCTCGTACTGGATCTTAACGATGTCCATGCCGGTGGCGCGGAAAAACTCGATATGCTTCTCCACGCCCGCCCGGCCCTGAT
>DATGIG010000603.1:0-8401 GCA_035295825.1 Chthonomonadaceae bacterium
AGCCGGGACTGAGCTGCCCCTGCATCACCAACCGGCTGCCGTACCAGAGCAGCAGGCCCATGCCGCAGCCGCTCCCGATGAACTCGGCCACGGTCCAGAGGCCGGTGCTGAGGGAGGTCATGCGGACATTCAGGCCGAGCAGGTTGCGGGTCTCCCCCACAAACTGGCGCACCTCGTAGCGCTCCTTGGCGTAGGACTTGACTACCTGCACGCCGGCCAGCTTCTCCTGCAGGTCGCCGTAGAGCACCTCACGCTGCTCGCGCACCTCATGGCTGGTGAGCTTGATGCGCCCGATGAAGGCCAGATAGTTGAAGATATAGAGCGGGTAGACGGCCAGGGCGATCAGGGAGAGCTTCCAGTTGACTGTGAAGATAAAGGCAAGGACGGCGAAGAGGGTGGCACAGTCCTGGATCACCGTGACGAAGCCGCCGCCGATCAGTTGGTCCAGCGAGGCGACGTCGTTGGTGATGTTGGACATCAGCTTGCCGGTCTGGCTCTTCTCGAAGAAGCCCAGCGAGAGCGTCTGCATATGCGCGTACAGCTTGCCCCGCATGTCGTACTTGAACTTCTGGCCCAACAGGGTGATGGTGTAGGTGAGGTAGTATCCAAAGAAGGCGCTGGCGAGCGCAATGCCGGCGAAGGCGGCAAAGACCCCTGGCAGATTAGGCGTTTTGCCCTGCATGAACTGATCCGTGAGGTAGCCCAGAATGCGGGGAGGAGGCAAACTCAGAGCGGAGTTGAACAGGGTCAGTAAGACAATCAGCGCCATCAGACGCCAATACGGGCGTATCTCTTTGACGAATCGAACGAAATTCTGCATCGCGTTGTTTCCAGGGGCCTGCCTTGCGCCCGCAACGGACGTTTAACAACAAAGCCTCTGCGGTGTTCCCACGTTCGGAATCCGCAAAGGCGCCTATTCTCTCATCTTCGGCTTTTCAATGCTGATATTTTACCCTGTTTTCCTCAAAACGCTTCCAAATTGTGAAAAAAATCGCACCGAATCTCCCCATAACGTCAGGAGGAGAGCAGAAAGACCGGGCGGCAGGGCGCTCCGGAGTGCCCGCGCAGGTTGAGCGGCAGCGCCATAAAGGTCTGCGGCATGGGGAGAGAGTAGGCTTCGGCGGGAAAGTGCAGCTCCTCGACGATCCAGATGCCCTTGCCGAGCAGCAGGGTATGTACGGTGGCGTCGTTCTCTTTATCCCAGCCGCCGATGCCCCAGTGATCCACGCCCAGGCCGCGAATGCGCTTCGCAATCAGCCACTCCGCGGCTGCCGGGGAGAGCTTGGGGGATTGGTAGAGCCAGGAGTCGGAGCGTTCGCGGATATCACCCCACCCCGTCGCCATCAGGACGATGCTGTCCGGCGGCAGATCGGCGGGCAACGCGGCGGCGAGGCGTTCCGGTGTGATCCAGGATTGCGGTTCCAGGGGGCGCAGGTCGGCGATGTAGGCGGGACCGGTAAAGCCCTCCAGCGGCAGGGCGTCGATGGGCGCGCCGCCCGCCAGCTTGTGCAGCGGCGCATCCAGATGGCTCCCGGTGTGGCTGGCGAAGTTCAGGGTCTCCCACTGCCAGGCGGCGCGGCTATGGTCCGAGGTGAGTTCCGAGCGGACGGGCGGGTGGGCCGGGCAGTTCGGCCCCCCGTCAAAGATCGGCTGCGACAAATCCATCAGACGCATGGGTATCGGTGACCTCCCTACTCCAATGAGCGCAGCAACAGCCCGCTCCAGAGCTTGGGATAGAAGAAGGTGGACTTCTGCGGCATCTTGTCGCCTGCCGATGCCACGTCGCGCACTTCCGTCACCGTGGGGTTTTGCAGCAGGCAGGCCAGTTGGAACTCGCCCGAAGCCACCTTCTCGACCGCCTCGTCCTCATCGCGGGTATAGGCGACATCCGGGGTATGCGCCAGCGCCGTCCAGGAGATGCCCAGCGTTCTGTCCAGCACCAGCGCCTGCAACAGCGCCACATCCAATCGCCTCCAGGCAGCGCAGTGGGAGGGATCGAGAGCCGCCTCGGCCTGCTGCAGATCCCGCAGGGTCAGCGCATAGCCTTCGGATTGGGTCAAGATGCCGAACCGCTTCTGCCCTACGACCTCCTGTTTGATCCAGGCGCGCAGCGCAGGGATCGTCTGCTTCTCCACCACAAAGAACCGCTCCAACTGCAGCTCCAATTGCTCCAGCCGGGCGTCCGGGATGTTCTTCACCAACCGGTGCGTCGGCAAGACCACCAGGCCGGGGTCTTCAAACGCGCTCAACCCGATGAGGAGGTAGTCGTAGGGCTTCGGCTCCGCCGGATCGCCCTCCGTCTCGCGGCGCTCCTGCCGGTAGTTCAGGCCAGTCTCATAACGGTGGTGGCCGTCCGCGATCCAGACGCGGCGTGAACCCAGAAAGTCCGTCACATTCTGCAGAATGCGCGGATCGGTATAGCGATAGAGCAGGTGCTGCTCGCTGTCTGGGGCGGATTTGCCGGGCAGCGCGGCCTTCAGGAACGGTTCCGCGTCGCCCCGTGCGCCCTCCAACGTCCGGGCGAGGGCCAGGGTCGGATCCTCATAGAGCCCATAGATGGGCTCGGGGTTGGTCCGGGTGGCCCGCATCAGGTTCAGGCGGTCCGCCTTCGCTTTCGGATGCGTCTCCTCGTGCGGTAACACAACGCCTTTCTCATAGGGCTCCAGCTTCAGCGCGACGAACAGCGTCTTGCGCTCCACAATCCGCCCCGGTTCCAGCGGGTGCTCGAACTTCTGCACGTACTCATAGAGCGCGGGCGTCGGGTCCTGCGTCAGTACACCGCTTGCCAGGCTCTCACGCAGAAAGGCATCGGCGCGGGTGTAGCGGTTCTCCGCTTCGGTATCGCCCGCCTCCTCCTTATTGAGGATCAGGCGCACGATATTGGCGGGATGCTCCGCATAGAGCGCGGCCTGTTGGGCGGGTGAAATCACGTCGTAGGGCGGTGCGATGACCTTATCGAGCGGAACCCGAGCGGGGTCGTAGTGTATCCCGGCGAAGGGGATGATCTGAGCCATAAGGGGTGCTCTTCCTCCTGTTAGAATGCCTGATTGTTATCCTGTTTGTGTACTGAATGATCTTTTGGTATGAATAGCGGCAACATTTCCGCAGTGCATATCGTCTTCAGTGTGTCATGAACGGTACGCATGTCGCGTGCGTCCGCTCTTCCCTGGAAGGGTTCCCGCTGTTTGGAACCCGGTTAAGACAGCGCCTCCGCTGCCAAAAGGAGAAACACGATGCAAACTCACGATGGATTGCTGAAACGAAGCGTACTGCCCACGCTGCTCGGTTTAACGCTGATAGGAAGCGTCGCCGCAGCGCCCGCCTTCGCTCAGAGCGATCGCGACCATAAGACGCACCATAGCGCAACGATGGATGAAGATGACCAACCCATGTTCGATCCCGCTCCGGTGTCCTATCCGCAGGCCGCACCCGGCAGCCTGAACCTCTATCACTGGAAGGATTATACCCAGACGAAGATGGAAAACGGCTCGGTGAACGACAAACGCCGCGAGCAGGAGCGCAAACAGGACAAGAAGCGCCATGAACGCATGGCCGCCTACCATCGCACGTTCGAAACGGATACCACCAGCGATACCGCCAGCGCGGACAACACAATCAGCAGCCCCGATAGCGGTACCGTCAGCCCCGATAAGAGCGACTACAACACCTGGAAGGAGCAATATCAGAGCAGCGATACCACCGTCTCCCCCAGCAAGACCGGGATGGATTCCTACCAGAGCAGCGATACCGGCGTCTCCACCCGAAAGATGCGGAAACATGCCTACCAGAGCAGCGATTACGACCAGAATGGCAATAACACCGTTTCCGCCGACAAGACCTGGAAGGATGAGGATCAGAGCAGCACTTCCACCGCCTCTTCCAACAAGGACTGGGAGGAATCGCCCTGGAACCAGTCCACGGACCGCACGATCCTCGTGCCCGGACAGACGAACCAGATGACCGGTGAGGGCTATGTCTATGTGCTCCGTGGCGATACGGTCTATCAGTTGCGTGCGGATGACCTGTCCCTCTCCGCGCAGAACACGTTGCCCTGGATGCAGGATCGCGCCGACTACGACCTGCCCCGGACCTCGGAAACCGAGGACATGGATATCTACAAGTCCAGCGATATCCCTACCGATGAGGCTGCGAAAACCGGGAATACCGACACCGAGCAGGGCCAGACCGGCATTCGCGCGTACCCCGATTATCCTCCCGACATGGCGCGGAAGCGAGAAGACAACAGCGACCTGAACAGTCAGCCCGCCTTCCATCGCCGGATGATCGGATCCACCATGCCGACAGCCACGCTCTTTGCCGCCGGGGATTACGTCTATATCATGCGTGGCAACACGCTCTACCAATTGCGCGTCTCGGATCTGTCGCTGGTCAATCAGAAAGATCTGCCTGCGCCTTCCACAGAACCGGAAAACACTCCGGACGAGAACAACAGTCCGGACACGACGAACCCCTGATGGGCTGAAAATAAGTGAACAAACGGCGTATCTGGATCGTTCCTATGTACACAAAGAGCGCCTGTAGTCTTTCCACGGTCGGAGAGCAGCACACGACACAACAGGTTTGCTGCTCTCCGACCGTGGTCTATTTATGCGGCGTCTCCGAATTGGAGGGAGAATCTAACGATGAATACCATGAAAACACTTTCCGGTCTGGCTCTGTCTACGCTGCTTGGCCTGGCCCTGACCGGAACGCTCAGCGCCCCCCCTGCTTATGCGGATCAAGACCAGAAATACAAGCATACGGAGGAGGAGCTGAACCTGGATCCGATGCCCTTGTCCTACCCGCAGGCCGCCCCTGGCAGCCTCAATCTGTATCATTGGAAGGACTATACCGAAACGGAGATGGAAGCGGGTTCCGTCAACGCGATGCGCCGGGATAAGGAGCATCAGTTGGATAAGGAGCGCCACGAGCGGATGAAAGAGTACCGTACGATGTATCACCGCAGCGGCTCCGACAAGGATGGGGACGAGGAAGACCTGATGTGGGACCCGATGCCCATGTCCTATCCTCATGCCGCGCCCGGCAGCCTGCATCTGTATCACTGGAAGGATTACACCAAAACGGAGATGGAAGCGGGTTCCGTGGCGGATAAGCGCTGGGAAATGCGGCATAACAAGGATAAAGAGCGCCACGAGGAGATGAAAGAGAACGGAATGAGCAAGTAGTGCTCACCCCAGAGTGCGCGCCCAGCCTGTCAGGCGCGCGGCGGTCTCTTCCGTGAGGGGCCTTCCGTGGCCGGCAAGCAGGACATCGGGGCATAGCTCCGCCAGTCGGCGCGCACTCGCTTTGCACTGCTTCCAATCGTCGGAGAGGGCGCGGATCGGCAGGCTCAGGGCGGTGATGCGGCGAAACGGAATGATATTCATGATGGCATCGCCGCTGAAGAGAACCCGGTCCTGCTCCCGCCAGAAGGCGATGTGTCCCGGTGTATGGCCGGGACAGTGTACAACGCGCAAGGTCCCTCCCGGCGCATCCAGCACATCCCCCTCCGCAATGGTCCTCTCCGGTTCTCGCCGTTCGACCGGGTAGAGCCGTTCCGCCGCCGCGAAGAGCAGCGCCGTATGGGGGCGCGCCAGCCGTCTCCAGCCACGCGGGATATAGGCGCGCCGGGGTAGGCCGAGATAGGGAGTTTCGGCCTGATGCGCGAGAACCTGCGCGCCCTGCTGCGCCAACCAGGCGGCATTGCCCGCATGGTCGCAGTGGCCGTGGGTCAGGTAGATGGCCTCCAGCCTGTCCGGCCCGCCGCCCACCTCCTCCAGCGCCGCCAGCAGTTCCGCGCGATCCTGCGACAGCCCGGTATCGATGAGGGCCGCCCGGTCGCCTGTCTTGAGCAGATAGGCGTTCCCCCAGGCCAGCCGAACCCGGTAGATCCCCTTAGCGACGGGCGCAATGCGCATCGCCTCCTCCGCCTCCTTTCCTGTATGGTGAAACCTGAAGCCGCGCCGCCACGTCTGATGAGAGGGGAAGGAGGTATTTCCACACCATGTTAACATCACTCTGGCGCCGTTTCGGACGGCGCGCTACACATAGTGCGATACGCTCCCAGGCGCGGGAGGGCGGGTTTCTGGATGTCGGTCTCGGCTTTGCGCTCTTGAAGGATCGGCGCGTCTCCTGGAAGACCAAGCTGTTGGCGCTCCTGCTGGGCGCAGGCATCCTCGGGCTGCTGGTCCTGCTGGAGCTGCCCGTCGAGACCATCATCGCCGGTCTCCTGCCCGCGCTGGGCGTTATGATGGACGTCACGATCGATGGTCTGGAGTTCGTCGCCGGACCGATCTTGTTTGCCGTGCTGCTGCTGCCGCACCTTGCACCGAAGCCGCTGGTACAGCAGATCCGGGCGGAACGGGCGGGTTTTCCGCAGGTTCCGGCGCTGCCTGCCTAGCCGCACGCCTTCAATCCATCGGCAGGGGAAATCTGCGAGGGAATAGCAGATTTGGGCTGCGCGTAGCGCGACCTATTATGCCCCTGCCCTACAAGGGCAACCACCGAGGGATGCATAGGTCGCACCTTCGGTGCAGCCCAAATTCGCTTGTTACGCGAATTTCCCCTACAATCCGTTTTGCTAGGAGCCACAGGGCCGGGAGAGGACATCCTCTCCCGGCCCTGATTCTGCTGCGCCTCAAAATTTCGCGAGGGCCGTGTCACGCATTTTCAACGTCTGCGTTTAGTAGAGTGTGCGGGGACGAGATACCAAGAAGTGAACCATAGACGGGGTGGGAGACCCCCGCCCCCGCTTAATATAGCACTAAGAAATAAGGAAGGGAACGCATAACATCGGGGGCGGCAATATGGCCCCTTCCAAAACGTGGAGTTCACGGGGGTGACGACGGGGGCGCTGACGCCACCTTCGGGAACAACGCGACGCGGGGAACACGTTGGCGGAACGTGTTCCCCGTTTTACCGGCTGAGAGATTAGATCTCTGCGTCGGAAAACTTACCTAAAATTATAGCACATCACGCCAAATCCGACACATTGGACGCTCGCCAGACTTTCATTGCCAGCCCGCGAGGCACTCCTCTCCTACCCTCTCTCCACCACCACACGGCTACGACGTCGGGAACCTCGAACGCCGCCGCTGACACTGGCAGCAGCGCTCTCCATTTCACTCCCCTCCCCGTACCATAACTCGACGTCCTCGATCCGGATGTCCGGATGCGATAGCAACTCGTCCAACAAACTCAGAAATTGCCCTGACAAACGCCCGATGCTGCTCGCCTCGAACAGATCCGTCCGGTAGACCCAGGCGCCTTCCATCTCCCCGCCGCTCTCTCCCAGGAACAGCGACAGGTCGAACTTGGAACTCCCCACGCCCCTGCCATAACTGCTCAGATCCACGCCCCGCATATCTACCCGGACCTCCGGGACATTCTGCACGACGAAGAGGACCTGGAAGATGGGGGTGTGGCTCCCGCTCCGCTCCGGCTGCAGCACCTCCACCAGCTTATCAAAAGGCAGGTCCTGATGCGCATACGCTCCCAGGCATCCTTCTCGAACGCGCCGCACCACCTCACGGAAATCCACATCTCCCGACAGGTCCGTGCGCAGCACCAGATGGTTGAGGAAGAAGCCGATCAGCCCCTCGGTCTCCGCCTGGGTCCGGTTGGCCA
This sequence comes from Chthonomonadaceae bacterium, assembly GCA_035295825.1. GTDB lineage: Bacteria > Armatimonadota > Chthonomonadetes > Chthonomonadales > Chthonomonadaceae > DATGIG01. The sequence continues at coordinate 7,627 of DATGIG010000603.1, forward strand.
CATCCGTCCCTACCACCAGATCCGGCTGCCCTGTCCACCGATACAGCAGCACCTGGAACGCTGCCAGCAGCACCATGAACGGCGTCGCACGCTCCTCACGGCAGACACGTCGCAGCCCCTCCCCCAGCGCTTCGGGAGCCGTAAAGCGGTGCATCGCCCCCTGATAACTGTCGGCTTCTTCCCGAGGCCGGTCGGTGGGCAGAGCCAATACCGGCGGCGCGCCGGAGAGCCGCTCGCGCCAGTAACTGACCTGTCGCTCCAGCGCCTCTCCCTGCAGCCAGTTGCGCTGCCAGACGGCGTAGTCGGCATACTGGATGGGCAGATCCGGCAGAGGCGAGGGCAGTCCCTGCTGGAAGGCGTTGTAGAGGGCGCTCAACTCGCGGGTGAGGATGCTGTTGGACCAGCCATCCGAGGCGATATGATGCTGGGTGAGCAGCAGTACATGCTCCTGCGGCTGGAGCCTCAGCAGTTGGGCGCGCATCATGGAATCGTTCGCCATGTCGAAGGGCCGATTGGCCTCCTCCTGGCTAAGGCGGAGGGCCTCCTCCTGGCGCTGTTGGGGATCGAGGTGGCTAAGATCCTGCAGCGGCAGCGGAAAGGCAGTATCCTCCGAGACGGTCTGGTAGGGCTGCCCGGCGCGGGCGGCATAGGTGGTGCGCAGGACCTGGTGTCGGGTGAAGATCTGCTCCAGAGCCTGCTGTAGCGCCGCCATATCGAGGTTGCCCTTCAGGAGCAGGGCGCGCGGGATGTTGTAGAGGGTGCTGTTGGGCTGGAG
>DATGIG010000604.1:0-5120 GCA_035295825.1 Chthonomonadaceae bacterium
AGGAGGCTGTTATCCAGCGCCAGTGGGGTCGGCAGCATCCGCGCGCCGGTCTTGGGATGCGTGACCTCGCCTGAACCCAGAATGCGGACGACCGGCTCCGCAGTCAGCGGGCCATAATCCCGGTCCTCTTTGTAACCCACACGCGCAAAGAAGGCGGCAAACTGGTAGTAGTCGGTCTGGCTCCACTTCTCGAACGGGTGGTGATGGCACCTGGCGCACTGCAGCCGCTGCCCCAAAAAGAGCTGTGCGGTGGTCTCCGCCAGGTCCTGCGGGGTTTTTGCGACCCGATAGTAGTTCGCCGGCCCCACCGTAAAGGCGCTCCCCTGCGCGGTAATCAGGTCGTGCACAAAGGCGTCATAAGGGCGATTGTGGAGCAGGTTCTCATGCAGCCACTCGCGGAGGCTCCACATGGCCTTATTGCCCAGAGAAGCCCGGCTATTGCGCAGCAGGTCGCCCCACTTGAGTGCCCAGTAATCCGCATACTCCGGTCGCGCCAGCAGGCGGTCTATCAGGCGGGCAAACTTTTGCGGGTCTCGCTCCGCCTCGAAGGCACGAACCTCCTCCGGCGTCGGCAGCGTACCGATGACATCGAGAGAGGCGCGGCGGATAAACTCCCCGTCGGTACATACGGCGGACGGCTCCAAACCCAGGTCCTGCCAGCGTTTTGCGATCAGGGCATCCACAAACGTGGCCGGAGCGGCGTTGGGCGCAGGGGCTTGTTTCCTGTCGGTGCGGGCATAAGGCACGGCGATGCGTGCGACGGTCGCCAGGCCATCGTAGCGGAGCATGATCGCGGTCTCGCCGCGCCCCCGCGCTGTAACCATCCCCTCCGGAGTGACGGTCGCGACCCCATCGTTCAGGGTGGCGATCCGGGTGTGGGCGGTGACATCGCGCGTGGTGTGGTCGCTGAATTGCGCCAGCACTGTCAACGCCTGGTGATCGTTCACCTTCAGCACGCGGCGTTCCGGGGTCACATGCAGGGCGGTAATGTGGGGGTCGTGCGGATCGGGGCCTGGCGCGCCCTGTTGGAGCCAGAGGAGGAGCGTATGATAGTCCGGCGAACCGGCTTCCAGCCTGCGCCCGCCCTGATGCGGCAGGGCTAAGAGTGGCTTCTTCAAGAGCAGGCTGCTCGCGGGGTCGACACAGGAGATACGCCGCCCCCTGCCCTGCCGGGTGATCGCTGCATAGTCCAGGTCGGGGTCGTAGGCCGCCAGCGAGAGTTTGAACCCGCCCTTGCCGAACTGCGAACCATGGCAGGCGCCCTGGTTGCACCCTGCACGTGTCAGGATCGGCTCGACGTCGTTGAGAAAGCTTACCGGTCGCGGTTTCGCGCTCGGGGCAGCGGGGATGGAATGAGGTGAGTTTGGCGGTGCAGCATACGTGGAGACGGACAACACCAGGCAAACGCCAAGGATTCCTGCAGACATCCAGGGCGAAGCAGGACTTTTCGAGTTGGACAGCAATGCCTTTCCCATCGTCATCGATCCTAGTTCCGATCCCCTACACAGGCAAGAGGGAGCGGAGTTCCGCTTCATCCGGGACGCGGCCATACTCGCAGATCTGGAAAGCCTCTGCATACCGGACTTCGGTCGCTCCATACCACTTCTCCAATGCACCTCGCACTTTCTGCTGCCGATGCTCTCCACGCGCCCGAATGCCGACGGCGATCCTATCCCGCCTCGCCGCCGGATCGCTCTCGGGGGGAACCTGATCCAATTGTCCCCAATTATACGGCAGCCACTCGAACACCTGCGAGACATGGGCCGCCGCCATGTCGATCTTCTGTTCGATCACGTCGTCAATGGACACGGCAATATCGGCGCGAAACGGGATCTGGTCGCGAAAATCGTCGTACCAGTAGGCGAAGACCGGCATTCGATCCAGATGGCGCGTATCCGGGCACATCAGCGGAACTGTCAGCATATAGGTGGCATCCAGCACAAGCTGCGCGGTATACCGGTGGTCCCGATGGTAGTCCACCGGGCGATTGAACAGGACCAGATCCGGGCCTTTTCCGGGCTCCCCGAAGGAGCGCAGACAGCGCACCATCGCCTCCGTGGTCGGCAGGTCTACATACACCTCGCCATCGTGGACATTCAGGGTCTGATAACTCGCCCCGATCACGGCGGCTGCGTTCTGCGCCTCTACCAGACGGCGCTGCGTCAGCTTCGCCGGATCGGCCTTGTACTCCTCCGCGAAGTGCCCCTTATCGCCGTTGGTCACCGACACGAACTGTACCTCATCGCCCCGCGCCCGTAGCTTTGCGGCCGTTCCGCCGACGCTCAATTCATTATCGTCCGGGTGCGCCCCAATACAGAGAACATACCGTTTTGACATGCCGCCTCCCCGCTGTATATATGCAACCCTTTCCAAGGATGTTGTACAGCGAATCGCCTGTTTCCTTCCTCATCTGCAAACATTCATTTTACGCAGTGCAGGATCCACGCAGGACACGGCGGCCAGAGAAGCGAATGATGTCTGAACTGTGACTATTTGAATTTCCGAAGGGGAAAGAGCAATGCTAACCCGATGTTTCCACTGCGTAGTCCTGATCCTGACCGCCGCCGTGTTGCCGGTAGGATACCGCATGGCCGCCTCCCAGACCTCTCCGAATCCTCAAGAGGCCGGAATCCAGACGTTGAAGGTAAAGCGGCTCTCTTACAATCCCATCATTACCCCGCAGAGCGACCCCAGCATCGGGACCAATATCAACGGCCCCAGCCTGATCCGGGCGCCGAAGTGGGTGGAGAAACCTCTGGGCGCGTACTACCTCTACTTCGCCGACCACAACGGCAAATACATCCGCCTGGCCTATGCAGACAAATTGCAAGGCCCCTGGACGATCTACAAACCGGGCACGCTGCAGTTGGCTCAGTCCCACTTTACCGATCACATCGCCTCCCCGGAAGTCCTGGTGGACGAGCAGCATCGCCAGATCAGAATGTACTACCATGGCCTCACTCCGGAGGAGCATACCCAGCACACGCGCGTAGCGACTTCGAGCGACGGCCTGCACTTCACGGCCATTCAGGAACCGGTCGGAAAGGGCTCCGCGTACTGGCGGCTGTTTCGGTATGACGGTTGGTGGTATGCGCTGGCGATGCCGGGTAAGCTCTTTCGTTCACGGGACGGCCTGACCCCATTTGAGCCGGGGCCGCAACTGTTTCCTGTCAGCCCCATGCAAGTACATAACGCCGTTCTTCTGGAAGGAGAGAGTCTGCATGTCTTCTATACCCGTGCGAACGACACGCCGGAACGCATTCTCTACTCTCGGGTCACGCTGGGGAGAGACTGGGCGCAATGGAAACCGACCTCAGCACAGGAGTGCCTGGCTCCGGAGACGAAGTGGGAGGGCGCCGATCTGCCATTGACCGCTACACGGATCGGCGCGCAGGACAAGCCAATCCGGGCGCTCCGGGATCCGGCGCTCTATCAGGAGAAGGGGAAGACGTATCTGTTGTACGCCATTGCGGGCGAATCGGGGATCGCTCTCGCCGAGTGGGAGAGACGCTAAGAAACAAATCCGTTAAACACGACCGGCCCCTACACGATATCGACTTCGTGGACGCCCCGATGCACATTACCGATGATGTAGGCCGATTCGCCTAAAGCGTTCATGCGGTGCGCCAGCAGTGGCGCTTGATCCGGGGCGACGATCAGGATGAGGCCGATACCCATGTTGAAGGTGCGGAACATCTCCGGCTCCGGCACTTTGCCGCGATCCTGAATGAGGGTAAAGATGGGGGGAATTGGCCAGGTGCGCCGCTCGACGGTCACGCTGCAATCGGCGGGCAGAATACGGGGGATATTGTCGTAGAACCCGCCTCCGGTGAGGTGCGCCATCCCCTTGATGTCGAACTCATCGAGCAGGGGCAGCACAGCGGTCGCATAACAGCGGTGCGGGATGAGCAACTCCTCGCTGAGCGTGCGCCCCAGCGCAGGCAGCGGCTCATAGAGCGAAAGCGATTGAGCCCCTGCTTCCAGCAGCACCCGGCGCACCAGCGAATAGCCGTTGGTGTGCAGGCCGCTGGAGGCCAGCCCCACCACGGTATCGCCCGGCTCGATCCGTGAGCCGTCAATAATGCGCGCGCGGTCCACAATGCCCACGATACACCCGGCCAGGTCGTAATCGGTTTCGTGGTACAGGCCGGGCATCTCCGCCGTCTCGCCCCCGATGAGGACGCAGCCCGCTTCGCGGCAGCCGTCGGACAGCCCTTTCACCACATCCACGACGACATTGGGAGAGAGTTTCCCCGTGGCGAAATAGTCCAGAAAGAAGAGCGGGCGCGCCCCCTGAACGAGGATGTCGTTCACGCAGTGGTTGACCAGGTCGCGCCCGATGGTATCGTGCTTGCCGACCGCGATGGCTACCTTCAACTTCGTTCCGACCCCATCGATGCTGGAGACCAGCACGGGGTTCGGGTAACCGGACAGCGCGCCCAGAGAGTACATCCCGCCGAAGCTGCCCACATCGGTGAGAACAGCGGGGGTAAAGGTGCTGCGGATATGCTCCCGCATGCGCCTCACCGCCTCATTGGCGGCATCAATATCCACCCCCGCATCGCGATACGTCAATCGTTCGTCAGACACCCGCCTATCACTCCTGTTTGCTGTTCATTCCGCCGGGGGTTCGTCGCCGGACCCGATCTGAAAGCGTGTGAACGCCAGCCCCTGCGCCACCTTGCCCTCGAACCTTCCGACCACCTGCGTGTCGCGCGTCACCGTCCCGCTTAAGGTCCCATCGTTGCCGATATGCAGTCGTCCAACGTTGCCCCGATTGTCGCGCAGGGTAATGGAGCCGGAGACGCGATTGGCTCCCGTAGTGAGGAAATCGGGCGTGACCAATTCCGATTCCAGTTGAGCGGTATAGTCGTCGTTCAGGGTGATCTGCATGGTATCCGGCGTCCGGCGCACCGGGGTCAAAAAGGACATCCGCACCCCGCCGACACGGCGCGTGCCGCGCACCTCGCCCACCTCGGGAATATCCAGCGCGTAGGTCAGAACGCGATCCGGCGTCTCGGCCTCCGTCAAGATGGTGACGACCGCCCCCGTATAGGGATGCGTCTGCGTGCGGCTGTAGCCGACGCGATCCTCCGCCCCTGCGGCAGCGCCCTTTCCGG
>DATGIG010000605.1:0-7920 GCA_035295825.1 Chthonomonadaceae bacterium
CTCCCCGTTCTCCCTGCGCCCCGGCGAGATCCTGCCCATTGTCAAGGACTACCATCTGCTTCCGGATGTGACGCTGGAACTGGGCGCAACCCGCATTCTCGGCATCGCGCGGCAGGGCGACACCACCACCCTCGTCATCTACAGCAACCCGACCCTCTACTCCAATGCGGGCGACGCTGCCTATATGCGCTTTCGGGTCCCTGCGGAGGGCGTCAAGATCCTGCGCGGCGTCAATGGCCTGGATTTCGATCCCAACGACAAGCGCAACGTCATCCTCTCCTCCGAATACCCCACCGACGAGCCGCTGGAGTACCTCTTCTCCGTCGGCAAGCAGCGCATCCGCATTCTGGCCATGGGTGGCTCCCTGGCGGACCGCACCTGGTTTGTCGAGCAGGGCGGCAAGCAGTATGTGATCTGGGGGCCGGAGTATCTGGCGGATTACGACCTGCAGGCTCCCAAGCCGCACCTGATCGCCGAGGCCGTGCACCACGCCGACTACAGCGGCATGACGACCTACCGGGCGCTGGTCTACAGCGACGCCGAGACACCGCATGTGTTCCAGGGCGCCAGTAAGGAGACGCCGGAGGCGGAGGCGGGACCGCCCCAACTCTCTCCCTGGTGGATGCGCCGAGGCGATGCGGAGGCGCAGACCCGCTACTTCACGGGAGGCTGGAAATCGTCCGACACCCCGCAGCCGATGGGCTCGGACGGCGATACCGGCGCCTACGCCTGGTATCGGAGCTTCCTCTACGCCCCGAAGGCCGGCAACTACGCGCTGACTTTCACCGATGCGGGCGACTGGCTGGATGTGTTTATCAACGGAGAGGTGGCGGGCAACAGCAAGATCAAGCCGCGCGGGAGCAACCCTGTCCAGCAGATGGTCAATGTCACGCTCCAGGCCGGCCAGAACACCCTGGCGGTGCTGGCGGCGCACTATGGCCGCCCCAAGCTGTTCAACTACCTCGGCCCGCTCGATACCGTGGACGCCAAGGGGATCAACGGGCCGGTCCTGTTCTCACGCTCCATCAGCGGGAGCGTCGCCGTGGAGAAGTGGCGCACCGTACCGGATGACCGTCCGAAGCACGACCTGCCGGACGTCCTGCCGCCGGATGTCCATACGGCGCTGATGAACGGCGACACGCCTCCGGAGAACGGCGACGTCTTCAAAGGCCGGATCGGCTTCGCCTGGGTCGCTGCCGACCTGCCCGCCGTGCCCGGCCCCAGCCGTCGCCTCCACTTCGAGAACGTGGACGACAACGCGACGGTCTATCTCAACGGCAAGAAGCTGGCCCACCACGAGGGCTGGAGCAAGCCCTTCGATGTCACTCTGAACGCGGCCTGGAGAGAGGGCGGCCCCAACGAGGTGGTGGTTTTGGTGGAAAACACCTCCGGGCCGGGCGGCATCATGGGCGATGTGACGCTGCTCACCGCGCCTGCCGGAGATGCGAAAGAGGTACGGGCCTGGAAGATGCGGGGCGGCCTCGGCGATCCGCAGGGCGAACTCCGCCAGTGGCAGCCGGTCAAGGACGACAAGCCGTGGGGCGCGCCCGCCTTCTATCGCGCGGAGTTCAGCGCGCCCCCACCCGGTGCGCTGGGGCAGCATCCCATCCTGCGCGTCGCGCTGCGCGGGATGTCTCGTGGCTCCGTCTGGCTCAACGGGCACAATCTGGGCCGCTACCCGGAGAAGGTCCCGGTGGACGGCATCTGGCTGCCGGAGTGCTGGCTCTCCACCGGCAAAAACACGCTGATCGTCTTCGATGAGGAGGGCAAGTCGCCCAGCCAGGTGAACCTGTATGTAGAGGAGCGGGCCTCGCGCTTCACCCTGGAGATGAACGCGATCGCCGGCCAATAAGCCCTCCGGCCTCCTATCTATTTCTGCCAGAGGTCGGCGTAGGTCCGCCAGTCTTTGTCGTTCGTGGTGTAGTCGGCGAAGAGCGCGATGCCATCGAACGCAGCAAGGTCTACGCCTGGCATTGCCAGCCCCTCGCGCACGCCCCGAAGCGCAAACCGCAGGTTCTCGGCGCGCGGATTGTGCGACCGAAAGCCGTCGCCATAGGTCGGCAGGCCCAGCAGCACCCGGCAATTTCGCGCACTTCCTACTGCATCCCTGGGAACGTGGAGCGCCTGCTGTTGGACGAGCCAGACATAGCTGCGCGGCGTCCAGAAAGCCGAATCGTAGCACATCACGGCCATCTGATCGCAATACGCCGCCACCTGCCGGAAATAGGCATCGCTCCAGCCCCAGTGGCGCAGGGGATTGGGCAGCCACATCGGCGTCGCTACCGACAGTTGTTTTCCCGGCGGTAACACGGCGCGCGTTTCGCGCAGCAGGCTCAGAAAGTCCGCGTCGCCATCTTCGGTAACCTCGTAGTCCCACTGCACGCCATCAAAGCCTACCTCTTCGACTAGCCATCGTGCCTCCTTCACCATCGCCTGCCGCACCGCTCCGTTGGAGAGATCCACCTCACCATCGCCTCTGCGATTGCCCATATAGACCCAGGCGAACAGGCGGACTTCGGGCGCTTCCCGGTGCAGAATGGCGATACACTTCCGCGCCGTCTCCGGCTTGTGGTAGCGCAGCGTTCCATCTCTCTGCACATCTCGCACATGGAAATAGGCGCTCCGGATCTGCCGTTCGTGCAGATCGCGCGCCAATTGCTTCGTCTCTATCTCATTGTGTTCGCCAAAGTACCAGGTATAACGGAGCCAGAGCCCGTTCGTACCCCGATTGCGCGTAGGGCCGTCGGGAGGCGTACCATAGGGGTAGGCGTAGTAGTCCAGAACGCCGAGCAACAGCGCCAGCAGCGCTACGCCGCCGATCCAGCGTCCCCACCGCCGCGTATGTCTTCTTTCCGTTTTCGTTTTCGTATGCTCGGGCATTTTGCTTCAAGCCAACAACCAACCTGGGGTGCTCTTTCACTTTGCCCCACTGGTGTCCGCCCCTTTATCTACGAGGAACTTGGCGGTCTCTTTGAACCCATTCCGCTGGGCCATCATCAATGCCGACATCCCATACCGGTCCCTGGCATTGATTTTGGCTCCGTGTGCCAGCAGCAACTTCACGATGGCGGTCTTGCCATAATTGGCGGCTTCCATCAGAGGTGTTATCTTCAGTTTATTCGTTGCATTTATGTTCGCGCCATGTGCGATCAATGCCCGCACAATGCTTAAATGCCCAGACACAATCGCGCGGGTCATCGCGGAAAAGTCGTATTCATCATACGGCGTCATATCGGCATGTTTGGCTAACAACAGATTGACGGCTTCCGTCTGCCCATTCTCTGCGGCGCGGATCAGAGCCGTTTCTCGGCCAAATTGCAAACTTTTGGCGTCTATATCCGCCTTATGCTCCAACAGCCGTTTCATCACAGGGATACGCCCTTGCTCCGCTGCCTTCATCAAGAGCGTTTCCCCCGCATCGTCCCTGGCGTTTACATCTCCGCCGGTGTCCAACAGGGGACGTAGTTTCTGGACATCTCCCTGTTCAACGGCGTCTACCAGGGCCAACCTCTTCCCTGCGTTTTCGCTGTGGTTCTCTGCCTGATGGAGTATAGCGGCTATCTCATCCCTTCCTGACTGGGTTGCAATGGCTTCCGCAGTCAGTCCGGCTCTGTTTTTGATATGGAGGTCCGCTCCTCGATCGAGCAAGATTTTGAGCGTATCGGCGTTGCCGTTCTCCGCCGCTTGCATCAGGGCGGTGTTGCCATGCTTGTCTTGCGCATTGATGGCGGCTCCCTTGTCGAGCAAGAGGGTGATGATATGCTTTCGAGCCGCTATTCCCTCGGGTCTTGTGTCCGGCGGAGGCGACGCAGCCATGATGGTGAGTGTTTTCATCGTCACAGCAGATCCTCCTTTGAAACCATCCGAAGCATGCGCCAGTAGATCAGATTATACCCATTTCTCAGCGTCGCCCGACGCGAGAGCAAAGTCTTCTCATGCCCCTCTCAAAGACATTCAGGGAAAGCCGAAGGTCCAGATCTGCCCGATGGATGCGGGCGGCGACAACGTGAAAGCGCTTACCGGTCGCTTTATCATCCGCCGACGGATCAACGATAATATGGGTAGAATAAAGCTCAGTGCCTTTGACATGCGCTGAGAGACGCGAAGTACAAAGAGACCGCTCTGGAAGCCGCACGCTTCCTGACACAGAAGATGGTGGAGGACGGGAACGGCGATAGAAAGGCCGGTAGTGCATGCGGATTGCGGAGAAGGTGCGAAAAAATCTGCAGGATACCTTGCGGCTTGGACGGGCGGTTCAACTCGTCTGGAAGAGCGGCCCCGGATGGACGGTCGCCAATGTCGTGCTGATTGTCGTGCAGGGCATCCTGCCGCTGCTTGCGCTCTACCTCACCAAACAGATCGTGGATGCCGTGGTGACCGGTCTGGCTGCGCCCGACAAAGCGATGGCCTTCGGGCATGTCGCCTTGTTGATCACGATAGCGGGAGGCGTCGGGCTGGCCGGCGCCATCGCGCGTGCGCTGAGCAGTTATGTCAGCGAAGGGCAGAAGCAGGTCGTTACCGACTACATGAACAATATCGTCCATGCCAAGTCCGTCGAAGTGGATCTGGAGTACTATGAGAACTCGCAGTACTACGATACCTTTCACCGCGCGCAGCAGGAGGCTACCTACCGGCCGACCAGCATCGTGAACGGCATCTTCCAGGTCGGGCAGAGCCTCTTCTCGTTCGTTGCAATCGTCGGCCTGCTCTTCACCCTGAGTTGGAGCGTCACCCTGATCCTGCTGGTTGCGGCCATTCCGTCCGTCCTGGTGCATCTGCGCTATGCCAACCGGATGTTCGGCTGGCAGCGGTCCCGGACCCTGCCGGAGCGCCAGGCGGGCTACTTCGGCTGGATGCTGACCGGCGAGTACCATGCCAAGGAGATCCGCCTGTTCGATCTCGGCCCGCTTTTCATTCGCCGCTATAACGAGATCCGGAAACAGTTACGGGGGGAGCGCCTGAGCATCGCATTGCGGCGTAATCTGCTGGATGGCCTGGCCCAGATCGGCGAGATACTGACGGTCTATGGGGCCTATGCCTTTCTGGCCTATCGCACCCTCCATGGTTTCCTCACCATCGGGGATCTGGTGATGTACTATCAGGCGTTTCAGCGGGGGCAGGACACGTTCATGAGCGTCCTGCTGGGCTTTGCCAGCCTCTATGAGGACAATCTGTTCCTCTCCAACCTCTATGATTTCCTGGATCTGAAGCGCAGGGTCGAGGAGCCGCACCATCCCAAGCCGCTGCCGCGCCCGATGCAGACGGGCATCGTGTTCGACCATGTGCGCTTTCAATATCCCACGGGGACACGGCCCGTGCTGGAGGATGTCAGCCTGAAGATACGGCCCGGCGAGGTGGTGGCCCTGGTCGGCGAGAACGGGAGCGGCAAGACCTCGCTGATCAAATTGCTCTGCCGCCTCTACGACCCCACCGAAGGGCGCATCACCCTGGATGGCAGCGACCTGCGCGACTTCGAGACCGTGGCCTTGCGCCGCGAGATCAGCGTCATCTTTCAGGACTACGTACACTACCAGATGACGGCGGAAGAGAACATCTGGCTCGGCAAGAGCGAATCGCCGCCGGACCCGGAGCGTATCCGGGCGGCGGCCCAGCAGGCGGGAGCGGACGCGGTGATCGCCGGCCTGCCCAAGGGGTACGAGACGCTGCTGGGAAAGTGGTTCGAGGAGGGCGAGGAGCTCAGCATCGGGCAGTGGCAGAAGGTGGCCCTGGCGCGGGCGTTCCTGCGCGATGCACAACTCATCGTGCTGGACGAGCCCACCAGCGCGATGGACGCGCGGGCCGAGTATGAGGTCTTTCAAAAGTTCCGCGAGTTGCTGGAGGGGCGTGCGGCCATCCTCATCAGCCACCGCATGTCCACCGTCCGCATGGCCGACACGATTTATGTCCTGGAACATGGCAAGATCATCGAGAGCGGCTCGCACGCCGACCTGCTTCGCCTCAATGGGACCTATGCCCACCTGTTTGAGACCCAGGCAAAGAATTACCGTTAAATCCAAACCGCCCCACCGGGAATAAATCGCCTGCATACGGACACTCATAGGGGAGGAACTCAACCATGCCCTATGATGACCACCAACTTGTCCGGCGCTGTTTGCAGGGTGATCTTTCCGCCTTCAGCCCTCTCTATGATCGCCATGCTTCCCATGTGTACCGGCTGCTGAAACGCCTCTGCAATGACGATGCGCAGGCCGAAGACCTGACCCAGGACACGCTTGTCGCTGCCTTTCGATCCCTCGCAAACTGGCGTGGGGAAGGGGCGTTCCGCAGTTGGCTCTGCGGGATCGCCGTACGGCTCTATCGGCAGAGCGTTCGCGATCCCGTGCTGCTGGAGCTGGAGATCCTGGATGAGGAGACGCTGCTCCAGGACCGAGAGTCGGACCCGCTCGACACCCTGATGCAGCAGGAGGCCGCCCGATTGATCGAACAGGCAATCCAGGAGCTTCCGGTGATCTACCGGGAAGTCTTCGTGCTGTTGCGCATCGAAGGGATGGCGCAGCGCGAAGTCGCGACGCTCCTGGAGATCCCGATGGGAACGGTGCAATCGCGGCTGGGCCGCGCCGTGGGCTTGCTGCGGAAGCGGATCCTCGCTCTGGAAATCGTAGGGCAGGGGACGGAGAACCTTCCTGTGAAAGGAGGAGAGCAAGATGCAATGCAGATTCGCGCGTGAAAGGATGCGGGAGATGGCGGGGGAGAGAGGGATCGTACCCGGAAGGCTTGCCCTGGCCGTTCGCTGGCACCTGTTGGGCTGTGCATCCTGCCGCCGGGAGTGGCAGCGCCTGCAAAAGTTGCTGCTGTTGGCGCGCAATCTGCCTGCTCCGGCGCTTCCCTCCGCTCTCAAAGCGCGGGTGCTGGCGGAGATCGCCGCCGACCCCCTGCCGCTTCCCACGACGAAAGGACCCTATCTTATGCGCACATCCATGCTTGTCAGCGCGGTCACCATCTGCCTCGTCGCCGTTTTCCTGATCTGGCCGCACACTCATGGGAGAGTGAACCTGGCCGAAGCCGACGTGAAGCAGGCCCTTCAGAGCGTGAATACGTGGCACCTCTCCGGCTGGAAAATGAAGAATGGCGAACAAGTCCCCTGGGAGATTTGGGGCCGGCGCAAGCCCTTCTTCTATCGGGAGAGTTTTGGCGGAGAGGAGATCTGGGACGATGGGACGACGCGGATGCAGCTCCTGCCCGCCGCGCCAAAGAGGATGCAAGGCCCCAGCATTGCCCTGTGTATCCCGTCGCGCATGGGGCCGGAGAGCATCGGCTGGAACTTCCTGCCCGGCCCCATCAATTCGTGGAACCGTTGGGCGCTTCCGGCGCAAGACGCTAAGGAGCGCACCTATTCGGTCGCGCAGTCGGATATTTCGTTAGCGAAGCCGCTGCGACAGACGGACTTGCTCACTTTCTCGAACGATAGCGTGCTGCCGATCCGGTACGAACAGATGACGCGCCAGTATCTCAAAGCCACTCCAGGGCCGGAGCCGGACCCTGCAGCGCCGCAGGAGAGCAATCTGGAGAAGCAGTGGGTCTCCGTGCATCTGGACGCACAGTACGATATGCCCCTGCCTCCGGAGGTCGAAAGGCCATTGCAGTCCCCGGCAGGCTATCCGATACTGGATGCGACAGGCCCCGTCACGGATCCGGATATTACCAGAGAGTGCGCCCTCACACAGCATGGATTTACCGTCCAGGCGCTGCCCGTGCAGATGGATAGAAACGGCAACGTGGCACTGGTCGTGAGCGCCTGGCTTGGCAACCAATCTCTGAGTAAGCATCCCTTGCCGCTCCTCTTCAGCGTGAAGCCGTTCGACGGAACGCACTCCTATCGGCTGAACGTGATGTCGGAGCCAGCGCAGGGAAAGGCGAACCCGCTGCTGGAGGGCGCTTCCCAACCTACGGCCTACAAGG
>DATGIG010000606.1:0-5490 GCA_035295825.1 Chthonomonadaceae bacterium
CGCTGCTCGGAATGGCGACAACCGTATCCATTTCCGCATGATTGCGAACCGTCACCTGCACCACATCGCCCACTCCCAATACAATGGCGGCCGTCCGGTCTATAGGCGGCGTATTCTGCGCCATCGCGCCGGTGGCTGCCAGCCACAGCGCCAGCATCAGTGCAACGTATCCCGCGAAGCGTGTCTGCATGCCTAAGCCTCCTCCGTATCCTCATCGTCGTCGTAAGCCTCCTCCGTATCGGTCCGTGTGAGCGCCGTCTCCTCCGGGGAGGCGCCGTTGCCGGCGTTGGTCTTGGGTAAGAGCGCTTCGAACTCGGCGGTGGAGCGGCGACGACGCGGGCGACCGTCTTCCAATTGCGTGGTCTGGTAGTAGCCGTAGTAGCCGTAGTAGCCGTAGTAGTAGGCGTCCCGCTTGGCGGTGAGGTCGATCTTGTTGAAGACCACTCCCAGTACGCGCGCGCGGGCCTGCTTGAGCATCTCGACGGCGTGGCGGACCGCGGACTTCTTGGCCTCGCCGAACTGGACCACGTAGAGGCAGCCGTCGGTCTCCGCAGAGAGCACCTGGGCGTCTGCGGTCGCCAGGCAGGGCGGGCTATCGAAGATGACGATGTCACAGTTGTCTTTGAGGGTCTGATGCAGTTGGCGCATCGCCTGCGAGTTGAGCAGTTCCGCCGGATTGGGTGGCAGCGGCCCCGCCGACAGGATGCGCAGGCCGGGGATGTTGGTCTCCTTGATGGCGTCCTCAAAGGCCGTGTGGCCGACCAGGACGTTGGTCAAGCCGGGCTGCTGGCTCACCTTGGCCTTCTCGTGGATGGTCGGGCGGCGCAGGTCGGTGTCTACCAGAATGACGTTGCGTCCATCGAGCGCCATCGAGACCGCCAGGTTGTAGGCGGTCACGGACTTGCCTTCGCCGGGGACGGTGGAGGTGACCAGGATGGATCGGATCATCGTGTCCACCGCAGCGAAACGGACATTGGAGCGGAGGACGCGGTAACTCTCCAGAACGGAACCGCCTCCGCGCGAGCCGCTGAGCAGGCGCGCATCCTCGTTTTCGATCATCGGGACATAGCCGAGTGCAGGCGAACCGACGATACGGCGCGCATCTTCCGGCGAGTTGATCCGGTCATCGAGGAACTCCTGCAGCAGGGCGAAGCAGAGGCCGAGCATCAGGCCGATCAGACTGGCATACACCATGTTATTGAGCTTTTTGGGCGCCACCTGGACCGCCGCACCGGCGGGAGCAATGGTCAAAACCGGATCGTGCGTCGCCATCTTGCGCAGCCGGAGGTCTTCCACGCTCTTCATCAGCAGTGCGACCGTGCCGCGATGCGTATCCACTTCGCGCATCAACTGCGCCTCCTGGCGCTCCACCAGGCCATAGCCCATTAAGGTGGTATTGGCCTTTGCCAGTCGCTCCTGCTGCGTCGCCAGGCTCTTCTCATGCGTGGAGATGGAGGCGCGCAGATCCTGGATCTTCCCCTTGAGCGTAGGGATCGCGATATTGGGCGTGATCTGATCGGAGGATATCAACGGCGCGGTGTTGCGAAGTTGGTTCTCTCTCTCTCGGATCTGCGCATCCACCGCGACTACCTTCGGGTTCGTGGGCTTCATATCGGACGGCGGCAGCAGCAGCACCGCCCGCTGGGTCCTGAGTTCGTCGATCTGCATTTTGATCGCCTGGATCTGAGGGTTGCTGGTCTGGGTGGTCGCCTTCAAGGTTGCCGGAGTCTCTTTCAGCTCCTGTTCCAGGATGCCGAGCAGCACCCTATCGTTGCTCAACTCGGACTGCTGGAGTTGGACGGCGCCCTCCGCACTGGAGACCTCGGCCAGGCGGCGGCCACGATCCGAGGCCGCGTCCACGATCCCTGCGCCCTCCTTAAATCGCTGCAGATCCAGTTCCGCCTTGAGCAGTTTATCGTTCTCCTCCTTGTAGCGGTTCTGGGCGAAGGTAAAGGCATTGGTGATGTCGGTACGGCGATTGCTGGTGATATAGTTCAGGTAGGTGTTGGGCAGCGTCTTGGCGAGGCGTTCGGCATACGTGGGGGTATTCGATTCGACGATCAATTCGATGACATCGGTACTGTTGACCGCATGCACTTCCAGTTTCGCTGCGCCTGGCGGCACATCCGAATCCTTGTAGGCATCGGAGAGCACCTTATCGCCCTGAAGCACTTCGATCTGGGTGGCGATGTCGTGCCCCGTATCGGCCATAAAGAGGTTATTGAGCGGATTATTGGCGTCCACCGTGTTCACCGCATACGACTTTCCCTCCACCAGGATACGCGCGCTGGTGCGGTAAACGGGTTTCGCCATAAACGTGATTGCCAGGCCCAACACAAACACGACGATGAACGTCTGGATGACGATCGCCCGACGCCGGCGCAGCAAATCCATATAATCACGCAGGGAGAGTTCAGACGATGACTGCAAATTGTCTTCGTGCATAACCGCCTACATCCTTCCTTCCGGTCGACGGCGTTCCTACAATCCCGCGCCGGCAGGGTGCCGCCTGCTGCCAGGTGAGAGCAGCGAATCCAGCTTATATCGCTATTGAGCTTATTTAGCTATTGAATATTGCAAGAACCGTGCCAATAGGTCTGCAGGGGCTTGAGGAAGAGAAGCCGCAACAGCCGATCAATCCCGCTCGACCACGCTGACCCGCAACTCATGCGAACCATCCTGCCGCGCCAGCTCATAGTAGTAGAAGATTTCGTGTCCGACGGGAAGCACATCCACATAACGGAGGCAGCCGCTTGCATATGGGGATACCAGCGCCGGTTGTTGGGGGGAGAGAGAGTAGTAGGTGCGCAGATCGAAGGTCATCGCCAGCCCTGTCTTCTCCTCATAGTTCTCTGCAACAGAGGCGGAGCCATCGTAAAACGCCAGATAGCCCCCTCCCTCTATCGGCAACAGGGAGCCGATCCTTTTGCAGTAGGCGTCCCAGGAGGGCTGCGCTGCCTTGCCATCTCCCGCTGCCTCACCCAACCCAGGCGAAACATCCCCCAGCCATTGAAAATGCCGACCGTCGCCGCTGATCGCCGCGCCGGTACGGGAGAGTGTCAGGCCCGTATTGTAGATGTCGCCGGTCTGGTGTTTGCGCGCCTCCGCATCGGGCGTCAGTTCCGGAAGTCGGGTGGCGTAACTGGCAAGCAGATAGGTCATACGCCCGATGACAAAGACATTGGGGTCCTTCACGCCCTCGCCTCCGACGTCCTCGGCGGTTAGCAGCGGCGTCAGGCTGGTGGCGTCGAACTGATCCGGCTCCGCGGCTTCCACCAATCCGATCCGCCAGCGCTTATCCTCCGGGCTGACATACGATAGGAAGAGCCGCCACACTCCATCCAGGCCGCGCTGGAGCGAACAGCGCTCCAGCGAGAGGGCATCGAGCGTGGTTTTGGGGAGCGCCCAGATGTCGGTAAAGGAGATCCCATTCTCACTGACCGCGATACGACACTCGACTCCTCGGCCCAATTCACGAGGCATGCGCTGGCGATAGACGATATAGAAGGCATTGCTGACAGGGTCGAAGGTCGCCCCCGGCGCTCCCGCCCACCAACCTGGCCCGGCATCCAGAGGGGCGCGCACCAGAGCTCCCTCCGCCGGGTCGAACAAAGGCACCAGGCCGAATATCTTTCCGCCGCTGTTTGCCATGCTGTTTCGCTCCTTTTCCTTCTATTTACCGCGCAGGCGTATCCTGTCGCCGAGATACCAGCCGACCAATGCGGCCGGGAACAGCAGGTTACCGGCGAATGCTGCGGTAACCAGGCTGCCGCCGCCCTTGCTCACCTGGGAGGTCATAAAGGCGAACAGTCCGCTCAGTGCCAACGCCAATCCATAGATACGCAGAATGGAGACGGAGAAGCGGTTGCGGGAAACGGAGACGCCGATATAGACGAGCAGGGATAGATAGTACCACACAAACGCGAGCAGTGTCAGCGGAAGGATCAGCGCAACCTGCCGGCGCGATGCGTTCCCGCCGCTCCCCAGAGGCTCCAGCTCCTGTGATAGCGGGCGCTGCCTGCCATAGAAGGCCAGCAAGACGCCTCCGATCGTCCCCTCACACACCAGTGTCAGCATCAGATTGGGAGATATTGCCGTGAGCCAGGGCACCACGTTATCCAGCGGTTCGCCCGGGTTCGTGGCAAACAGGGCCAGTGCGCCGCAGAAGACGACAAACAGGACGACGCTGATCAGGCCCATGACCCAATCTCGCGAGAGAGAGAAGCCGTTTGTGCGCCTGCCGGAGTGCGCTGCGACGCGAGGGGCTGTACCTCGGACGGTCGATGAGGGCTGCCTGCCGATCAGGCGATCCAGTTTTCCCTGCGCGCTGTAGTTGCGTGGGTTGAATTGGATCGCATAGGAGTAAGCGATGCTGGCGTCTTCACGTTGCCCTCGACGGTCATAGAGGTCACCCAGCATCTCATGGGCGACGGCGACGCTATGGTCCAGAGCCAGCGCGCTGCGGCAGAGCGCTTCCGCCTCCGCGTAGTTGCGTGTATCGTAGGCGGTCATGGCGGCGGTCATGATGCTTCGGATCCGTGCATCTATCGCGGCCTTTTTCGCCTGTCGCGCCTGTGTCTGCGCCGCATCATCCCGCGCGCGTGCCGTCGCGGAATTTCGGGTCCCACTCGCTGTCGTCCGGCCCTCCTCACCCGCCCGCGTTGTACCGGATGTCCGGTTTGCATCGGAAGCGCCATTCGCACCGGAGGCAGGGCGATGTTTGCGACCAAAGCCATCGAACTCCCAATTCGCACTTGCAGCGTCAGGTTGGGACGGGGGCGCTGTCGCCGGTCGTGAGCGAGTGGAGGTTCCGGTTGTGGGACGTGGAGGTTCCGCTCTGGTGTGGGAGCGCAGGGCGCGCTCGGTATCGTACAGTCCACGCCGATCTTGGTCGCCCAGCACATGGTAGGCTTGATTGATCGCTTTGATCTTCTGGGCGGCATCCGGGCTGGGGTTGACGTCCGGATGGTAACGCCGTGCCAATTCGCGATAGCGTTTTTTGATCGCGTCCGGCGCGGCAGTGGGCTCCAGGCCCAATATGGCATAGTAGTCTGGTGGCGTGGGTGTCATTACGTCTCTATTTTACGCTGAAACCACCGAAAAACGCACCACCTTTTTTTCGTCAAACACGAATGAGAATCCTGCGCGGTTTTTCCAGTGCGCGGACGTCCCGCCTAAGAATTCGCCGCCTGGCTCAGGCCGGCGCTATATCCTCCCCAGAACATCATCAGGACATGCAGGACAACCAGGGCAACCAGCAGCAGGACGATCACACTGAAGATGATCGCCGCCTGGTGCGACTTGACCTTGGCTTCCGCCTCCTGAAAATCGGCGACTTTCTCCATCATGTCGTCCAGCGCGCCCGACATCTCCCCGGTGCGAAGCATATCCATCGCCATCGGCGGGAACTGGCCGGTAGCGCCCAGGGCCACGGAGGGCATCATTCCACGGTCCGCCTCCCGCATGGCGCGCTGCGACGCGCGGGCCATG
>DATGIG010000607.1:0-15350 GCA_035295825.1 Chthonomonadaceae bacterium
AACAGGTGATCCTCGCCGGAGAGGCCAACCCGATCTTTCTGGTGGTGCCACCTGGCGTCGTCCATGCGTATCGGAATGTGGGGGAGCAGGATGCCTTTGTGCTCAACTTCCCGGATCGGCTCTATGCAGGGTGGGGCAAGAAGGAGCCCGTGGATGAGATCCGCCACGAGGAGAACGACTCGGAGTTCAAACTATTATGAGCAAAACGGTTCTGGTCACGGGTGGCGCGGGCTTCATCGGGAGCAACTACTGCCGCTATGTTCTGAAACAGCATCCGGATTATCGCGTCGTAGTGTTGGATGCGCTCACCTATGCGGGCAATCTCTCGACGATGGCGGATATGCAAAACGATCCGGCCACGGCGTCGCGTTTCCGCTTCTATCCCGGCAAGATCCAGGATGAGACCGTCGTCAACGGTCTCATCAAGGCGGAGAAGGTGGATTTTGTGGTCAACTTCGCTGCTGAATCGCATAATGACCGGAGCATTCTGGACCCCGGCAGCTTCATTCAGACGGATGTTTATGGGGTTTTTGTTCTGTTAGACGCCGTGCGAAATCACAATTTAGAGCGATTATTGCATGTGAGTACGGATGAGGTCTATGGCACGATAGATCATGGGCAATTCACCGAGCAGCATCCGTTGGAGCCGAACACTCCCTATTCCGCAAGCAAGGCGGGTGGCGAACTGCAAGTGCGCGCCCATCGGATTACTTATGGCACGTCAGCCCTTATCACCCGGTGCGGCAATAACTTCGGTCCTTACCAGTATCCGGAAAAGCTGATCCCCTTCTTTGTCTCCCGCCTGATGGACAACAAGAAAGTGCCGCTGTATGGTTCCGGCCTCCAGGTGCGCGATTGGGTTTATGTCATGGATCACTGCTCAGGCATCGACCATGTCCTACACCACGGTGAATTGGGCGAAGCCTACAACATCGGCTCGGACGGCGAGATGAACAACCTGGAGATCACACACCGCCTGCTCAAGCTGCTCGGTAAGCCGGAAATACTTATCAAACCCATTGGGGATCCGCGCGGTGGGGCGCACGATAAGCGCTACAGCATCGACGCAAGTAAACTCCGGGCGCTGGGCTGGAAGCCCGTCTATGAGTTCGAGGCGGCGCTGGAGCAGACAGTCCGCTGGTATGTGGACAATCAGGCCTGGTGGCGCGAAATCGTCGCCCAGCCGGACTATCAGGCATTCGTTCAGCGCTTCTATGGCAAGTATCTGGGTGAGGATCTTTAATTTCGTCAGAGGTGCGAACTCGTGTATGAACTGGCCTCCAAGCGAAAAGTCACTCACCGAAAGTATGTTATAATAGGGCAGCGTGATGAGAATTTCACGACCGTACATTTTTGGTCAGGCCCTGAAGGACCTGCCTAGAGGGCGGCTACGCCGCCAACCGGTCTGCGACCGGGAATGCATTGTCCGCCCGCAGGGCGGTTGGCCGAAGGCCCCCTAGACGAATAATGGTCGCACCTTCGGTGCAGTCCAAATTCGCTTGTTACGCGAATTTCGTTCACGGCCCGGTGAAGAAATGAGAATAAGGGTGTGAGTAATGAGCAGTATAACTCTAAACTCTAAACGAGGAAGCGGAAGCGCGCATTGTTCGGTTTGGAAGACAACCCATCACGTTCGAGGAGTTTCTGGCTCTTGATGTCCGTAGCGATATGGATCTCATTCAAGGAGTGATGGTACAGAAGGTGAGGGCATGGTGGGACCATGAGCAGCTTCGAATTTGGCTCTTCTCACTCCTGTATGTGTTTACAAACAAGAAGCAGATTGGCATAACGGGAGGGCCACAGACAGCAGTACGTATAGATGATTATAATGGGCGGCTGCCTGATCTGTTTTGCGTGCGGCAGGAACAGAATGGCATCCTTCAACAGGATGCCATTTATGGGGCTCCAGACCTTATTCTTGAAATCATTGCACCCAATGATCAACCATCAAATATGTCTGGGCTAGAAGTGCATTAGCGTTCGATTGGCGTGATGGAGATTGTTTTTGTTGACCAACAGGTACGACGTGTCACTCTGCTCCGCAAGCGAGGAAGCGAGTACGAGCGGAGAGAGTTGACGGGCGGAGAACTGACATTCGAGACCATTCCCGGTTTCGCTCTGGAAGTTGCCTGGCTCTTTGCCGATCCGCGTCCCGATGAGTTGAAACTGTTGAATGCGATGCTTCAGAGTTGAAGGGAAGATAAGTTAAAGGTATAGGCATGGGGCAGGTGGTGCGGGATTGGAATGAATTGGCGGGGTTATTAGAGGCGCGGCGGGCAGCAGGAGAGCGGATCGTCACGACGAACGGTGTCTTCGATGTGCTGCACGTTGGGCATACGCGCTATCTGAAAGCGGCCCGCGCGCTGGGCGATCTGCTGGTCGTTGGGGTCAATAGCGATGCCTGTACGCGCAGGTTGAAGGGACCGACACGCCCTATCGTCCCGGAGGAGGAGCGGGCGGAACTGTTGGCGGCTCTGAAGTGCGTGGACTATGTGACCTTTTTTGATGAGCCGATCCCAAATGCGTTGTTGGATGTTTTACGCCCGGATATTCATGCCAAGGGCGGCGATTATCACCCGGAGCAGATGCCTGAAACCCCGATTGTCCGGCGGGGTGGGGGCGAAGTCGTCATTCTGCCGTTCGAACCCGGCCACTCCACGTCGGACATCATAACCCGAATTCTAGCCACGAACAAACCATGAGCGTTGAACCTGTATCCACAACATCCGAGAGCACAGGAAGTCACATGCAGACATCGTCGCTACGTCGTATGCTCGGCATCCCACGGGCGATCTTAAAGGCGATCCGACCCAAGCAAGCCTTCAAAAACCTGTTCGTTTATGCTGCCCTCCTCTTCACCGGCCAACTGCTTAATCCCTTGCGCTTTGGCATGGTGACCCTGGCCTTCTTGCTCTTCACCGTGGTTGCGGGGAGTGTCTACCTCCTGAACGACCTGATGGATGTGGAGGCGGATCGGCAGCACCCCAAGAAGCGGTTTCGGCCCATTGCGTCCGGGGAGTTGCCGGTCGGAGTGGCCTGGGGCGCCTTTGTGCTGTTCGCGGTCGGCGGTATGATCGGAGCTTGGCGCCTCAATACGCTGTTTGCCGTAACGCTGGGCGCCTATCTGGTGCTGCAGATCGCCTACTGCTTTCGGCTCAAGCACATAGTGCTGATAGACGTGTTCACCCTGGCGACAGGCTTTGTGCTGCGGACGGTCGCGGGCGGCTTTGTCATTCACGCCCAGATCTCCCACTGGCTTGTGCTGTGTACCCTCCAATTGGCGCTCTTCCTCGGGTTCGGCAAGCGGAGGCAGGAGCTGCGCGAGCAGGGACCGAATGCGGAGAAGACGCGCGCGATCCTGAGCGACTACGGCCTGCCTTTCCTGGATCAGATGATGAACCTGGTGGCGGGCGTCACCATCGTCTGCTACTCCGTCTATACCATCGAATCGGATACGGCCAAAACGCATACCCACCTCTGGATCACGGTGCCCATCGTGATCTTCGGCGTATGTCGCTATCTCTATCTCGTCTATCAGAAAGGCTGGGGAGATGCGCCGGACGAGGTGCTGCTGAAAGACCGTATGCTTCAAGTCGTCGTCATTCTCTGGTTTATCGTCGTCATGCTCTTGTTCAAATTCGACATCGTAGGCAAGCCGCTCTTCGGCCTGGGATAGGAGGGGAGTATGCGGGTAGTTGTGACCGGCGCAAACGGAATGCTCGGACTGGACCTGTGCGCGCTGCTTGAAAAGGCCGGGCATCAAGTAGTCCGCACTGACGTTGGCGTGAAGGAGGGGATGGAGGTCCCGCCCTGGGACACCCTGGATATTACCGACACGCAGGCGACCCGGCAGTTTGTGGCGAAGCACCGTCCGGATGCAGTGATCCACGGAGCGGCATACACGGATGTGGACGGCTGCACCCGGAACCCGGACCTCGCCTACCGCGTCAACGCCTTCGGGACCTGGAACCTGGCGGCGGCCTGTGGGGAGCAGAACACGACGCTCTTCTACATCAGTACCGACTTCGTGTTCGACGGCCACAAGGGAGAGCCCTATACCGAATTCGACACGCCCCATCCGCTCAGCTACTACGGCGCATCGAAACTGGCGGGGGAGAAGCTGGTCGCCGAACTCTGCCGCAAGCACTTCATCTGCCGCACCTCCTGGCTGTTCGGGGTGAACGGGAAGAGTTTCCCGAACACCATGCTTGAATTGGCGAAGACGCATACGGAGCGCTTTGTGGTGGTGGATCAGGTCGGTAGCCCGACCTCGACCCTGGATCTGTCGCGGACCCTGGTCTCTCTGCTCGGTTCGCCGCTGTATGGCACCTACCACATCACCAATTCCGGGCACTGCTCCTGGTTTGAGTTCGCGAAGAAGACCCTGGAGTTAGCGGGGGTGCATACCATGGAGGTCAAACCGGTTCCCTCTACGCAGTATCCCTCGCCGACCAAGCGCCCGGCTTACTCCGTGTTGCGCCACTATGCGCTGGAGCTTCAAGGGCGAGACGATCTGCCGCCCTGGGAAGCCGCGCTGGCGGAGTATATTCATTTGCGCGGCAACCGGTAGGCGGCCGTTTCTGAGGGAAGGATCGTGCGTATTCCGCAGAGCGTCGCCTTACAGACCGGCCCGATGGGAGTGGAGTTCCTGGTGCGGGGAGAGCGGACAGCCGCCTATCTGCCCCATGCCCCCATTCCCGGATTTGCGACGCTGGCCGTAGCCGACGGTCGGAATATGCTCAAGGCGGATGAGGTGACGGGGGCTGGCTTGTGGGTCGCCCATGGCAGCGTCAACGGCGTGGCGTTCGGGATGACGTATGCCGAGAGTTCGGAAAACGCAGGCCGTATCGTCTCGACCGAATTTGTGGCGCGCCGTGGCTCTCAGTCGGTAGGGTTTCGGCAGGAGTGCGCCTGGATCGGCCCAGGGGGGAGCGTCTGGCTGCGTGACGTACGCACGGTGCGAGTCCATCCCGGCTCCAGCGCAGGCAGCCTGATCGATCTGACCATCATGCTAGTCGCACCGGATACGGAAGAGGCGATACTGGATGCCGTTGAGGCGCCCTTTCTGGCGATCCGGGCCGCGCGTCCGCTCTTTCCCGGTGGCGGCGGACAGTTTCGCAATAGCCTGGGCGAGTACGAAGTGGAAGCGGTGAATGGGCGGAGCGCGGCCTGGTGCGGATGCGTCGGGGTCGTGCAGGGGGAGACCGTCGGATTTGTGGTGCTGGATCACCCACACAACCCGTTCTCACCCACACCCTGGCTCGCAAGCGAGGAGGGTTTGTTCTCTCCCTCACCCTTCCTGCGACATCGGATCGCCCTCGCGCCTGCGGAAAGCCTCTCTTTCCGTTATCGTTTGCAGACACACCGCGGCTATGTGGACCAGGGCTGGGCCAACGCGCGGTTGGCCGAATTCGCGCGCGAACCGCTACGCCCTTGAAAGAGAACCGAGTGGAAGCTCCCTTATTGGAAGTTGAGGAACTGAAGACGGAATTTCAGACGGCGGGCGGAGTGGTACAGGCCGTGCGCGGGGTCAGTTTTCGGATCGAGCGGGGCGAGACCGTCGGGATCGTCGGGGAATCCGGGTCCGGGAAGAGCGTGACTGCGCTGTCGCTGATGGGCCTGGTGCCCAACCCGCCTGGACGCATTACCGGCGGCTCGATTCGCCTGGAGGGCGAGGAGCTGATCGGCAAACCCGAACGCGCGTTGAGCCGGCTGCGCGGCGCGAAGATGGCGATGGTCTTTCAGGACCCTTTCTCTTCGCTCAACCCGACCATGACCCTGGGCGAGCAGGTGGCCGAACCGCTCCGACTGCACAAGGGCATGAACAAGTCAGAGGCGCAGGCGGAGACACTGCGGCTGTTACAGGCCGTGCGTATTCCGGAGCCGGAGACGCGCTATCGGCAGTATCCACATCAGGTGTCTGGAGGGCAGCGGCAGCGCATCATGATCGCCATCGCCTTCGCCTGCAATCCCGAACTTCTCATTGCCGACGAGCCCACCACCGCGCTGGATGTTACCGTGCAGGCGCAGGTCCTCGCGCTGATGCAGGAGATGCAGGCGAAGACGAATGCGGGGGTCCTGCTCATTACGCACGATCTCGGGGTCGTTGCCGAGGTATGTGACCGCGTGCTGGTGATGTATGCCGGGCAGGTGGTGGAATCGGGGACCGTGATGCAGATCTTTCGCGTCCCACAGCATCCCTACACGCAGGCGCTGCTCAAGGCGCTGCCGCAGATGGATACCGCACGGGGACGCCGCCTGGCCAGCATCCCCGGCCAGCCTCCCGATCTGGCGCACCTGCCCCCCGGTTGCCCCTTCTTCGACCGCTGCGCCCGCCGGTTGCCCAATCTCTGCGATCAGAGCGAGCCGCAAGTCACCTCGCCCCGTGAGGGGCAGACCGTTCGCTGCCACCTCTATTGACATGGAAGCGAAATCGGGGTAGACTCCGCATGCATTGAAAAACAGGGATGGCGCGTGTGACCGGCGTTCGCAGGGAGTTCACCCTGGGGAAGCGCGCGCTTCGGAGATTGCCGCACGCCTGGGCCACCTGCATCGTCACTGACTGCGGGGAGTCCGGGATTTTTTATTTCGGCCCCTCGCGAACACAAGAAGGAGCCAATCCCATGACCGACACCACGACACCGCGCCGCGCCCTCCTCAGCGTCTCCGACAAGACCGGACTGATCCCCTTCGCTCAGGGTCTGCACCAACTCGGCTTCGAGATCATCTCCACCGGCGGGACGGCGACGGCACTCGCCAACGCCGGCATCCCCGTCACCGGGATCAGCGACATAACGGGTTTCCCGGAGATGCTGGAGGGTCGCGTCAAAACACTCCACCCGGCAGTGCATGGCGGCCTGCTCGCCGACCGCGCCAAGCCGGAGCACCTTCAGGCCATCGCCGACCAGAATATCCAGCCGATTGACCTCGTCTGTGTGAACCTCTACCCCTTCGCCGCCACTGTCGCCAGATCTGGCGTCACTCTGGAGGAGGCCATCGAGAACATAGACATCGGCGGCCCCGCCATGATCCGCTCCGCTGCCAAGAACCATACCGGCGTCATCGTCGTGGTCCACCCTGCCGACTACGCCGCCGTGCTCTCCGAGATGGAGGCGAATCACGGCCAGGTCGCCCTCGCGACCCGCCGCCGCCTCGCCGCCAAGGCGTATGCGCACACCGGGCAGTACGACGCAACCGTCAGCGGATGGCTAACGGCCCGTTTCGCCGCCGAAGGAGATACGGCGCTCGTCTTCCCGGACGAACTGGCGCTCGGATTCCGGAAGACACAGGACTGCCGTTATGGCGAAAATCCCCACCAGCAGGCCGCCTTCTACATCAAGACCGGCGTTACGGAGCCCTCCGTCGCCACCGCGAAGCAGATCCACGGCAAGGAGCTCTCCTTCAACAACTTTTATGACCTGAACGGCGCGCTGGAGACCGTGAAGGAGTTCAGTGAGGAGCGGCAGGCGGCAGCGGTCATCATCAAGCACACCAACCCGTGTGGTGCGGCCCTTGGAGAGACGCTCGCCGAGGCGTTCCTGAAGGCCCGGCTGGGCGACCCGATCTCCGCGTTCGGAGGCATCCTTGCCGTCACCCGCACGCTCGACGTGGCGACCGCAGAGGAGATCACAGGCAAAAACACGTTCTTCGAAGCGATCATCGCCCCCGACTACGAGCCGGAGGCGATCCCAATCTTAACGGAGCGCAAACGCTGGGGCGCGGATCTCCGCCTACTAACCGTAGGCGACCTGCGCGGCTGGCGCGACAGGGCCGCAGCAACCGGCATGGACTATAAGCGCGTCGTAGGCGGCCTCCTCGTCCAGACCCCCGATCATCTCGTCATCACGCCTGCCGATCTGAAAGTCGTCACCGAGCGTACTCCTACCAACGCTGAGATCGAAGAACTCCTCTTCGCCTGGCGGGTCGTGCGCCATGTGAAGAGTAACGCCATCGTCTTCACCAGGGAGCGCCAGGTGCTGGGCGTCGGGGCGGGACAGATGAACCGCGTGCGCTCCGTGCGCCTGGCGGTGGAGCAGGCGGGCGAGGCGGCCAGGGGGGCGGTCATGGCCTCCGATGCTTTCTTCCCCTTCCCGGATGGGCCGGAAGCCGCGGCGGCGGCGGGCATCACTGCCATTATCCAGCCGGGCGGCTCCAAGAAAGATCAGGACACCATAGACGTCGCCAACCAGCACGGCATTGCAATGGTCTTCACCGGCGTCCGGCACTTCCTCCACTAGGCTTCGGGGCGGGTCCACTGGCGGGAGGCTGCGGATTTCTCCACGGCCTCCAGCACCGCCTGGTTCTTCAGGCCATCCTGGAAGTCGGGGGTGAACTGTTCGCCCTTCGCGATGGCGACGAAGAGGTCGCGCATCATGTTGACGAAGGTGTGCTCATACCCGATGATGTGCGCGACAGGCCAGTACGCCTCCATATAGGGCATGAAGCTCTCGGTCGCCTGGATGGTGTGGAACCCTTGCAGGCCCTGGGGATCGTCGGTGAGGTAGATCTCGATCTCGTTCATGCGTTCCAGGTTGAAGGCGATGGAGCCCTTTTCGCCGTTGAGTTCCCAGCGGTTGTAGTTCTTCCGTCCGGGCGCCAGGCGCGTGGCCTCGAAGGTACCCGTCGCGCCGTTCTCGAAACGGGCCAGGAAGGCAGTCACGTCGTCTACAGTGACGTCACCCATCTCGCCGGAGGCTTTGAAGCCGCTCAGGCCGCCCTCTGTGTCAGCGAGGAGCGGGCGCTTCTTGATGAAGGTCTCGGCCATGCCGCTGACCTCTGCAAACTCGGTTCCCATGACGAAGCGGGCCGTATCGATGAGGTGGGCGTTCAGGTCGCCGTGCGAGCCGCTGCCGGCGATCTTCTTATCCAGACGCCAGACCAGCGGCACGGAGGGATCGATGATCCAGTCCTGCAGGTAGGTGCCCCGGAAGTGGCGGATCTGACCGAGCCTGCCTTCGGCGACAAGCTGCTTCGCCAGCGCGATGGCCGGGGCTTTGCGGTAGTTGTGGCAGATTCCGTTCACCAGGCCGGTCTGCTTTGCCAGGTCCGCCGACGCCTTCGCATCCGCTACGGAGATGGCGAGAGGCTTCTCACACAGGACGTGTTTGCCCGCCTTGAGCGCGGCCTGGGAGATCAGCGCGTGGGTGTCGTTGGGGGTGCCGATGTCGATGAGGTCGATATCGTTGCGGGCGATGACATCCTCCCAACTGGTCGAGTACTCCTGCCAGCCGAAGTTCTCCGCCGCTGCTTTGACCTTATGCTCCGTGCGCCCGACCAGCACTTTCATCACCGGTTCGACATCGAGATCGAAGAACCGCCCCACCTGCCGGTAGGCGTTGCTGTGCGCCTTGCCCATAAATTGATAGCCGATGAGGGCTACATTGATCTGCTTTTTCGCCATGGAAGTGTCCTCTCTGAGATATTCACTTGCGTGTGAGAGTTCGCCATGGATGGGAAAATTCCTTCTATGATTTATGGTTTGATTTATTCAAATTCGCCGCCTTACAGACGAAAGCCCCCGTCCGGCGGACCGGAACGGGGGCTTTCCACTCGCTTGCCCGACACAACCTACAGGCTGGAAGCCTGCACGTCGGAGAAGCGGGTAAGCGAGGCGCCAGTGGCGAAATTAACCAACTTACCCACCTCCTTTCGTGATGCGCTTCGGAGGCAGTCCACGCGGGCCGAGTAGGCGGACGGCGGGAGGCCATGAGCGCGTAATCTTAGTTATATCGTCGGGGTGGGGGCGTATGCTAAAGAACTTCGTGTGAGGGCAGGCACGGGGCCTGCCCCTACATAGTGCATGGACATTTTGGTCACCGCATCTCCTGGCCTCCGGTGACGTTGATCGCCTGTCCGGTCATGTAATTCGCCTCATCGGAGGCGAGGAAGGCGACGATGTTGCAGACGTCCTCGTAGGTGCAGCCCCGGCCCAGTGGGACCTGCGATTCATATTTGCGCCGGACTTCCTCCGCTGTGATACCCTGGTTCTTGGCGTACTGTTCGTAGAGGCTCTGTTGCCAGAGGGTACCATCCAGCAGGTTGCCGGGGCAGATCGCATTGACACGGATGCCATGCGGGGCGAGATCCAGGGCGATACTCTGGGTGAGGCCGATCCCGCCGAACTTGCTGGAGGCATAGGCGCTGTTGCGGAAGCTGCCCTTCTTGCCCGATTTGCTGTTGATCTGAATGATGCAGCCTCGCTTCTGCTCCACCATCACACGGGCGGCGGCCTGCGCGCAGAGAAAGTAGCCGATAAGGTTGACCTCGATGACGGCGCGCCACTCGATGGGAGAGATCTCGGTGATGTCGCCGGATTTGAGGATGCCGGCGTTGGCGACCAGAATATCCAGCGACCCGAACCGCTCCACAGTCTGCGAAACCATGGCGGCGACATCCGCCTCGTTGGCGACGTTGGTCTTAATCCCCAAGGTACCGATGCCGAACTCGGCGGCAATGCTCTCCGCAACCGCCTGGGCCTTCTCTGCATTCATGTCGGCGATGGTGACGGCCCGGCAGCCCTCGACCGCGAGACGACGTGCAATGGCTTCGCCCAGGCCCTGCGCCGCCCCTGTTACCAGGGCGACGCGATCTTGCAAACGTGTCATTTTTTTCCTTCCGCACAACGATTCTGGATTAGGTGCAAACGCGTATGGATCACTCTGTCAACGTGAGGCGCAGTAACTCTTCTTCAGCTTCCTGGGTCCAGAACTGACCGTCTTTGAGCCTGGCATACACGGTGGGCAGCTTCTCCTTGAGTTCCGGGAGAGGCGTCAGCGGCAGATCGTGAATCAGCGGGAAGATGAGCGTCTTGCCGGGGAACCAGCCCTCTTTGACGGCTTGCAGGCCCTCCTTGGCGGCGACCATGCCGCCGATGGCCGCCAGCGAGGCGTTGGTGGAGAGTTCGTCGCTCTCGACGCGGGCCAGGGTCTCGCGCATGTCCGCCAGCGAAGAGCCGCTGCTGCCCAGGTAGCGCTGCCGCCGGTTAATGATCGGGTTGACATCCAGATGGGCCATGGTGCCGCGCGCCACCCCGGCGAAGATGTTGAACCATCCCCCCTCCGCGAGGTAGTCGGCGGCGTGTTCGATCAAGGCGGCGACGGGGACCATGGAGATGATGTCATCGTAGCCATGCCCCTCACCCAGGCGCAGGATCTCCGCGTTGTAGTCCTCCTGGCTCAGATCTTTGGGGTTCAGAGTGACAAGTTCGATCCCCCGCTCCTGCGCCATGCTGCCGAAGCGATCCGCGACGCTCTGCAGGCGCACGGCGTCCACATCCGTGCAGACGATCCGGCGGGGCGGGTGTTTGTGCTGCACGGCGCGCTGCACATGCATCTGGCCCATGGGGCCGCCCGCGCCGATAAACCAGGCCACACCGCCGGAGAGCAGGTCCGCGTTGCGGTTCTCGCGATAGGCGTCCTGCGGGTTGTTGGTGTTAGTGCCCAGATAGTAGTGCCAGTTGTAGTGGATGCGCCCGATGTCGAGGCTGAGCTTGCGCGGCACGGGCGTCGAGCGCACCAGGTTGACGATGCCGTGGTCGGCGATGCGCGTGGACGCCTGCTCGATCACTTCCGGCTCGATGTCGCCCAGGAGGAGGATATCGTCAAAGCGCGTGTTGGCATCGGCATTCGCGAAGGGCACCCGCATCATCTTCGCCTGCGCCCGGAGGGTACCGAGCGCCTTCCCCCCCAGGTTGGCGACCGTAATGGACGCCGGGAGGTGGCCGGGGGTAAGCAGGAGCGACCAGGCGTAGTTCTGAATGGCGATCTCCGGGCTGCCCACGATCAGCATCTTGCCGCCCTGCTTCGGGCCGTCGCGATGCGCCTGTTCGTAGGCGGAGACGACGCAGGCCCAGGGCTCGGTCAGGGCGGACTCCACATACCCGGTATCGGGCTGGACCGGCAACAGGTAGCAGCCCTCGTCCCCATCAATGATCTCCCTGGGGATGATGCTGTACTCCGCCAATCCGCCGGAGATGGCGTAGCCGTAGGCCATGCTCTTGCCCCCGTAGAAGACATCCGCCTGAATGACAAAGCGGTCGCCGATATGGAACCGCTCCTGCAATTTCTCCCCCACGCCCACGACCGTACACGACACTTCATGGCCCAGGGTGACGGGGTCCTGCGCCAGATCGCGACCTGTCATGCGGGGGTGGTTCACGCCCAGCCCGATGACCTTAGTGTCGGAGAAGCAGAGCCCGCAGGCATCCTGCCGGACCAGCAGCTCGTATGGGCCGTAGGCGGGCACGGCTACCTCTTCGGGGTGGCCGGTTTTGCCCAGGTTCTCCAACCCGGCGCCATAGAGGTGCCAGCGGAGCATCTTCTGCGGGAGCGGCGATTGCGCCGCTTTATACGCTTCCAGCGTGGTATGACTCATCGAACATTCCTTCCCTTATTTCTGGCCCAGCATCCGCTGGCGATAGTGTTCATCCGGGCGGGTATGAATGCGATTGACGTGTTCGGCGGTGAGGAAGTTCGGCCCGCCCAGCGCATAGGTTCCCAGCAGGATCCGCGCCGCTTTTACGCCCATGGTAGTGATGTTCTGAACCTCTTTCACGGTTCGCCCCAGCGCGATAAAGCCGTGGTTCTGCATCAGGATGATCTTCGGTTTGTCGCCGTAGGTGTTGATGTACTCCTCCACGCGGGTGCGAATGAGCTTCGAGAGGGTGATGCCGGGGTCTACATACTCCACAAAACAGGGGGCGGGGCCGCAGTTGACGATCTCATCGGGGAAGAGGCGACCGGAGACGGCCTCACGGGCCTGATTGGAGCAGAGGATGGCGTTGACGGCGGTGGGGTGGGTGTGACCCACAAAGTGGACATCGGGCAGGGTGAGGAGGTAGGCATGGAAGAAGGTCTCGACGGAGGGCATGATTTCCGAACTGCCGTCGGCTTTGCTATTCAGGAGGGCCTCTTTTACCTGGACATCGGTGAGGTCGGGGCCATCGAAACAGGGGAGGATGCGAGAGAACTGGACGGCACAGAACCCGTCCGGCGTGATGGTCCCCAACTGCTGCCCGCTGGCCTTGACATAGAACGTCTCTTCGTCGAGACGGGCGGAGGTGTTGCCTTCGCCCAGTATGGCGAGGTCGCGGGCGGGATCGCCCAAAAAGTGAGATAGGGATGTGAGTTGATCGAGGATCTCGTCGGGAGTTGGCATGGATGTATTATCTCTCCCCGGTTCAGACTGCGACCGGGGAGAGCATCCGGGCCAACATGGGCTCGAATGCTCAGGCGTCCCCGTGCGATCCTTCCGGTTGGGTTGTCAGCCAGAATTGCTTCTGGTCGTCGGTCAGGTCATAGTCGTTACGTATGGCCTGGTCGAAATCCTGCTGCATGGCCTGCGGCACGGTCTCGGAGCGATAGGAGGCTCCGTTCGCCAGGGCGGGCTGCAGGGCCAGGTAGGCCTGGATCTGCTGGGTGGTGACCCGTAGTGCGTCGGCGACCCGCTCCATCAGTTGGGCGGGCAGCGTGGCAAAGCGAATCAGGCGACGCTCCAGCTTCATTACCAGCGGTTCGCTCAGGTCCAGTTGTTCGGCGAGGGCATCGGCATCTTGCCCCTGCTCTCGGGCCAACGCCAGCAGCGAGCGAACGGGCTCTGCAGTCCGTGCCCGCAGGCGTGCCGCAACCTGTCGCCCGATCTCCTTTGCGCGAGCCTCCTCCGTGGTGGAGAGGCTGTACGTGGCTGCAGTTTCGGCCACGACTTCCTCGGATGCCCACTGGATCAGCGCTTCGGCCTGCGTGGGGTGGGCGGCTACCCATTCGCGAAGCGACTTGGGCGCGCCGGTCCGGCGGTCTTCCGCCCAGGCGATATAGAGTGCGTCACTCTGCTCTACGTTGTGCTTTTTCATATTTCTCACCGATCACCCTGGATTCCTGCTCGCCATGCGGCGAGTCTTTTGTCGGCACGGCCCAGAACGTTGCGTACGGTCCGGTCCGTCATTTGTAAACTCTGCGCGATTTCGTCCTGTGTCCACCGATGCAGGTGGTAGAGGACGTAAACCTGTCGCTCTTTTTCGGGCAGCGCTGCGAGGGCGTCTTTCATCTCCATCTGAAATTCCGGAGAGAGGTGCTCCGGCGCAGGAAGCGAATGGATGGCATCGGCTTCCTGGCCGTCGCTGCCCATCAGCGGCTGCGGCTGGAACTCATTTTCGTTGATCACGCGGTACTTCTGAATGTTGTTGAGCGCTCGCCTGCGCAGACAGAGCCAGAACCGGATCTCCCAGAACTCGCAACTGGCGCTGAGGTTGAACAGGTCCAACCACATCTGCGAGGTGATGTCGGCGATGCAGTCATCCTTTTGGGATTCCGACAGCGATTTCCACACGGCTACCTGCCGGTAGATAAAACTGGCGCACCGCTCGACCAACAACTCTGCGATATCACCGGAGGCTTGATGATCGCCCTGGCGAATTTTCGCGCGCAACAGATAGACCAGCGCCTCTTCCTGAACAAAGTTGGGCGCGTCGCGCTCCGTGATCTGTAGGGTTCGGCGAAGCTCACCGGGCGTACACGCCAGCAATCGCATGATCTGCCTTTCAACCACCGGTTCTCGTGTACGCCCATCCCCCTGTAAGGGATGGAGAGAGGTAGATGGCTGATTATGCGCTTTGTGATCGTGCATCCTCTTCTCCGTCGAACGTGTCGTGCTTCCACGTCGTCCTACACCACACCCACTACGGGCCATAGAGAAAAACCCGGAAAGGGTGGTGAAAAATATTTTTCCGCCCGATTCACAAAATCCCTGAGAGTCGAGGCGTTCAAAACAGTGTGGGATGAGCCGCACGGAACTTTCCGGTTTGGCATCCTCCCGTATAGTTTATGAATGAGAGGAAGAATCCCTGCTGGAAATCAGGAAATGGAGCAAGAAGGATGGAGACTGAACTCACACTGGGCGATATTTATGAAGAGATTTCGGAGCGGATGGCGCAGGCGCGCACCAAGGCGCTGATGGGAGAGCGCGAGGAAGCGTTAGGGTTGTTCCACGGCGCATCCCTGGATTATATGCGGTTTCGCGAGGTATTGAAGGACTATCCGGGCTACCATGCCCTCGAACATGCCTTCCTGGTGACCCTGGGCGCGCTCGGCAGCGAGCAGGAATCGGATGTGGAAGCCAAAGAGCACACACTGAACGCTCCTCCGGTTATCAAGTCCCGCCGGAAGACGCGAAAAGCCGCCTGAAATCGATTGTTCATAGAATCGAGTACGTGCGAAGATGTGGCCTGCCCTTGACGGCAGGCCGCTCGGCGTGATATATTATGGGTGGTTTAGGTTGAAACGATGCGAGCGTAGTTTAATGGCAAAACCCCTGCCTTCCAAGCAGATGACGAGAGTTCGATTCTCTTCGCTCGCTTA
>DATGIG010000608.1:0-19823 GCA_035295825.1 Chthonomonadaceae bacterium
CTGTTCCCATCAATACGGATCGTTTGAGGCAGCGGACCCTCCACTAAGATCGCCTCCCCACAGTTGCCGATGATATTGAAAACATTGTCGGTGACGGTTGTATCCCTGCCCGCGATGTTCAGGCAATTTGCTCCCTCCGCCCTGCAGTCGAAAACGTTGTTTTCGATCCGGATCCTGCCCACATAGGGCGCATAGGATGATAATCCGACCCAATCCGCGATGAGCGGAAGGGTAGTCGCACTGCCCTGCACGTGATTATGGCGGAACAGAATGTCATAGCCGCCAAAGAACACCGCAGCGCCCGATGGCAGATGGTCCGGATGCACGGAGATAGTGTTGTCGGTCAGAATCCAGTGGGCGGCGTACTCGCCGAAGCCGACGGCACGCATATTGATCGTATTGGAGGCGATGACGACGTCCTGGCTGTTGCGCTGAGGAAGCTCCAGAGGTACATAGTGCGGCCCGATCGAGGTGACCGTATTGTGTTCGAAATGGACGCCGTGCAGGTTATTCCAGATGAGACTATAGAGGTTGCCGTCGCCGATGGAGGTATCGCATAGGAAGGTGTTTCTCGTTGCCGCGAACCCGAAAACTTCATTGACATTGAGCGGTATTGTGCCCTGAATGATCAGATTGTTTACCCCTACATTCACCGTCGCCAGCGAGGTGACCTTTGCCATCAGGGGAGCCGGGAACGCTCTGGTGAGGGGATGCTTCAGGCCGAGGACCCCCGAGGGGCTGACCGAAGTCACCGGGGAGCTCTCACTGGGGATCACGTCCTTGCCGGTGGGATCCTCGGCGTAGATGGCGACATAGTCGCCCACGCGGAATTTGGAAGCCTGAGCAGGCGCAGCGAGCATGACCGACCGATCATTGGCATGCGTGGCGTGCAGGCTGTAGAACCCGCCATTATAGGTTTTGTCCTGAAAGGTATTGATCACGAAATTGGAAGAGCCGAAGACCAGAACACTGGTCGCCACTTCGGTCGCACCGGGGATAGCCGCCATCTTTGCCCGCCCGCTCGGACCTTGCAATAACCTGGCTCCCGGCTCCCCCTGGACGGTAATATTCGAGCCGACGCGCAGATTATAGAAGTACCACGGGTGGGGGCTGGGTTTGTAGGAGTTCAGCAAATAGGTCCCGCGCGGAATAGTGAGCGTGCCCCCTCCGCGACTCTCCAGGGCATTGATCGCCGCCTGGATGGCAGCGGTGTCATCATTTGCGCCATCGCCTCGTGCGCCGAAACTCGTTACCGTGATGTGGTTGGCGCCTGGGGGTGCGGCGCCAGTGGGAAGTACCCATACACTGCCTATGGCGAGGATCAGGGACATGACAATCCAATGCTGCTTCATGATCTCTTTCTTGCCTCTCTCAGCGTGCCTCTTGCAAACGAATACGCCTGATAGCCATAGGGGCCTCTCTTTAGGAGTAGTGTTAAGTGCGACCTCGAAGCGATGGACGTATTCGACCGGACGACCAGGCCAGCAAGTATGTCGCGCCGTGGCGCACGGATGCGCGCAAAAAGGCGATTACCGTATACTACGGGAGTTCCTGCGCATCCGGACCCATCAGCGGAGAGCGTCGCAACAGCGACTTCAAGACCCAGCCATCGTCGTGCGTTCCTGCCGCCAGGTGGCGACAGGCGTCTTCGATCAGGCCAGCCCACCACATCGGCGTGAGCAACTCCCACTCTTCGGGCTCAAGTGGCGAGACCTCGGCATAGGCTTGAACGAGCAGATCGTATTTGCCGCGCCACGAGAGCGCAAAGTCGCCTACCCGATGGTCCCAGTGCGCCAGCTCGAAGTCGAGTATGCCCGAGAGACGTCCCTCGTGGTAGCGCAGGTTCCAGGGCGTAAAGTCCCCGTGGACGATCATTCCCGGACGGATATGAGGCTGCAAACCGGCTATCCGCACACGGGATCTGTCCAGGTGCCATCGCAGGATGCGGACCTCTTCGGGGCGCTCCCGTTCCCTTTCGGCCAGGATACGGTCCAGGGCCGGGTCTGCCAGGATCTCCTCGCAACGGCGCCAGTCGCCCCGTTGCGCACATGGGGGCAACTGCGCCAGATCGGCATGGAACTCCGCCAGAAGTCGCCCGCGCCTGCGCTGTTCCGCCATGGGATCCTCGACTGAGGGCGGATCTCCCTGCAGAAAGGGAAAGAGGCACCACACCCGGCCATCTATTTCCATGGGAGGCTCGACAGCGGAGGCCACCGGCCAGCCCCGCGCGGCAATCGCTTCCAGAAGGCGCAGTTCGTATGCGATCTCGTCTCGGGACTGGGACCAGAGGCGGAGTACTCGCGGCTCTCCTCGCCCCTGAACGAGCCAGTGCTGGTTAAGTCGCCCTCCCAACGGAGCGACCATCCGCACCCCCCATGCCTCCAGGGCTTCGTCACACGGCTGCATTCTCACTTACGCGCTCCTTCCCGCTGACTTGCCCCATAGATTACGCTCCTCTGCTCTCTTCCTCCTCCAGAGAGGGGTGGGTTCCGCGCTCTTCCGCGAAACCGGTTGATCCGTGATGGGGTATATTACAACGGAAGGAGACAAGCGTTATGGACATCTTTGAACGTTTTCAGGCTGGGTATGAAGCCGCTCAGGACTGCTGGGAGGTGCTGAAGCAGGACAAGAAGCTGCTCCTGTTTCCTCTCGCCAGCGCGATCTGTTGTCTGCTGGTACTTGTGACGTTCGGACTACCCCTGTACTACAACAATGCCTCTCTGTTCGAGCTTCTTGCCCATACCGACCGGCATCATATCATGCAACAGACGCCCGGTTGGTTCTGGGTCGTGCTGTTTGCGTTCTATTTCTGCAACTATTTCGTCATCGCGTTTTTCAACTCCGGTCTGGTCTATTGTGCGGTCCGCAGCTTTCAGGCGCGACCGGTCACCGTCGGCGATGGCATCGCCGCGGCCATTCGCTGCTTGCCCCAGTTGATCGGATGGTCGCTGATCTCGGCGACCATCGGCCTGGCATTGCAGGCGCTGGAGAGCAACAACCGCAACGTCGGGCGCTTCCTGAGCGGCATCCTGGGAGCCGCATGGACGGTGCTCACCTACTTCGTCGTTCCCGTCCTGGTGCTGGAAAAGGTCGGCGCTTTCAAAGCGATCGGGCGGTCCACCCAGATCCTGCGCAAGACCTGGGGCGAGGGGATCTTTGCACGGATCGGCATCGGCTGGTTCCTGCTGCCGTTCTGGCTACTGGGCGTCGGTTTGATCGTACTTGGAAGCTACTTCCTGACCACGTCCTCTGCCGCGCTCGGGGGACTGCTGCTCGGTGCGGCGGTGCTCTACCTGATCGTCATGGGGTTGGTCAACTCCGCCCTGGAGACCATTCTGCTCGGCGGCCTCTATCAGTACGCGACCGAAGGGCTGTCGCCCCTGGGGCATGGGGTGACCGGCGACGCTTTCTACTCTCGTGATTGAAACAGTTCGCCGGCAGTGCGGCCAATCGGGTCCGCCTGCCGGCTCACCTCCATTCGGCGCATCATATGCAGCCTTCCCCATTATTTTCCTTGGCAACGAGCGGTTTGATACAGGAGTTTGAAAAGTCTCTCGCTAATCTTCCTATTACGATCCCCGGTCAAGATTACCGGACAACCGATCTGGCGAACAGGTGATAGGGAGAGGAGACAAGGATGGCAATCAAACTGACGATCAATGGCCGGCCCGTCACGGTCGAAGCGCCGGAGGATACGCCGCTGCTCTGGGCGCTCCGGGACACTCTCGGCTTGCATGGCGCCAAGTATGGCTGCGGCATAGGCCAGTGCGGAGCCTGTACGGTGCATCGCAATGGCATAGCCATACGCTCCTGTATTACACCCCTGGGATCGGTGGCGAACGACCGTATCACCACCATCGAAGGGCTTTCACCCCATGGCACGCATCCGGTGCAGGCAGTCTGGCAGGAGATCGATGTGCCGCAATGCGGTTACTGCCAGGCCGGGCAGATCATGGCGGCGGCAGCGCTGCTGGCGACCAACCCCAAACCTACGGATGCGGAGATCGATTCGGCGCTGGACGGCAACCTCTGTCGCTGCGGTACCTATCTGCGTATTCGCCAGGCGGTCCATAAAGCGGCGGCTGCCATGCACTCCAACGGGCAGAAACCGCCTGCGCACCCAACGCCGACCGGCAGCAACAAGGCGTCCACGGGTAACAACAAGAGAGGGGGAGCACGCTGATGACGATGACACGACGCTCGTTTCTGCAAGCCACGGCGCTGGTAGGCGGCGGCATCCTGTTGGGCCTGTACCCGGAGAAGCAGTCCAGTGCGCAGCAGCGGCCCCGGCAGGGATTTACGCAAGGCCCGCCGCTCTCTCCCAACGCCTTTATCCAGATCGCGCCGGATGGGACCGTCACGATCATGGCCCGCAGCCCGGAGATCGGGCAGGGCGTGAAGAACATGCTGCCCATGCTGATCGCCGAGGAGTTGGATGTAGACTGGAAATCGGTGAAGGTGGTCCAGGCGGATGTGGATATGAAGTATGGTATCCAGTTCTCCGGAGGCAGCTTCGCCACTCCCATGAGCTGGGACCCGCTACGGCGGGTAGGCGCGGCGGGGCGTCAGATGCTGGTGGCGGCGGCGGCGCAGACCTGGGGCGTGCCCGAGGCGGAGTGCTCCACTGGCAGCGGTATGGTCACCCATCGCGCCTCGCAGCGCTCGATGGGCTATGGAGCGCTGGCGGCGAAAGCGGCTGCGCTGCCCGTTCCCGACCCTGCCACCGTTACGCTCAAAGATCCGAAGGATTATAAGATCATCGGCCATACGACGCCGGGCGTGGATGTGCAGGACATTATAACTGGCAAGCCGGTCTTCGGCATCGATATGACGCTGCCGGGAATGCTCTATGCCGTCTACCAGAAGTGCCCGGTCTTCGGGGGGAAAGTGGCGACCGCCGATCTGGATGCCATCAAAACGCTGCCGGGCGTCCGCCATGCGTTTGTCGTCGAGGGCGTCGAGGTGACCGGCAATGTGCTGCCCAACGATCCGGGGCTGGAGCCAGGAGTTGCCATTGTGGCCGATACCTGGTGGGCCGCGCAGTCGGCGCGCAAAAAGCTGAAGGTCACCTGGAACGAAGGGCGCTGGGCGGAGCAGAGCAGCCAGGATTTCGCGCGGCGTGCTCTCGATCTTTCGCAAGGGCCTCCCGGTCAGACGCTGCGCAACGACGGCAACGTGGAGGATGCGCTCAAAGGCGCGGCGAAGGTGGTGGAGGGAGCCTACTCCTATCCCTTTATCGCTCATGCTCCCCTGGAGCCGCAGAACTGCACCGCGCACTTTCAGGACGGCAAGCTGGAGATCTGGTCCAACAGCCAGACGCCGGCCTCCGGGCGTGGGATGGCGGCAAGGCTGCTGAGCATTCCTGAAGGCAGTATCACGATCCATATGCTGCGTGCGGGCGGCGGGTTCGGGCGACGCCTCACCAACGACTATATGGTGGAAGCGGCCTGGATCTCCAAAACGGTGGGCGCGCCCGTCAAGCTGGTCTGGTCCCGCGAGGACGACATGGCGCACGACTACTATCGTCCGGGTGGATTTCAGTTCCTGAAAGCGGGCCTGGACGCTTCCGGCAAGCTGATCGCCTGGCGCAACCACTTCGTCACGTATGGCGAAGGCAACCGCTACGCGCCTTCCGCCGCCATGCAGCCGGAGTTTCCGGTACGCTTTGTGCCCAACTTCGCCCTGCATGTCTCATCCATGCCCCTGGGGCTGAAGACCGGAGCATTGCGCGCGCCGGGTAGCAACGCGTACGCCTTTGTCATCCAGTCTTTCCTGGATGAACTGGCCCATGCCGCCGGAAAAGACCCGGTCGCGTTCCGGCTGGAGTTGCTGGCAACCACGCAACTTCCGCTGCCGGAACAGATGCGCAACAACCCCTTCGCTGCTGGAATGAACCCGGATCGGATGCGGGGCGTCCTGGAACTGGTCGCCGATAAATCGGGCTGGGGCAAACGCACGCTACCGAAAGGGACGGCGCTGGGGGTGGCGTTCTACTTCAGTCATATGGGCTATTTCGCCGAAGTGGCGCAGGTGAGCGTCGGTGCGGATAAGAAGGTCAAGGTGGAGAAGGTCTGGGTCGCCGGGGATATCGGGAGCCAGATCATCAATCCGGGCGCGGCGGAGAATCTGGTTCAGGGCGCCGTGATCGATGGCTTGAGCGAGCTGATGGCGCAGGAGATCACCCTGGAGAAGGGGCGCGTGGTTCAGACCAACTACCACCAGCATCCGATGGTGCGCCTCTCTCAGTCGCCGCCGCAGATCGAGGTCCACTTCCTGAAGACCGCCAACCCGCCGACAGGATTGGGAGAGCCGGCGCTCCCGCCGATCCTTCCGGCGGTCTGTAATGCGATCTTCTCGGCTACCGGGCAGCGGATCCGCGCGTTGCCGCTGTCCAAACAGGGGTATCACTGGGCCTAAGGGAAAGAGAGACATGCAGCGTATCGTGAGAGAGCAGGCGCGTAAATACGCCTTTGATTGGCGCGACGAACCGCTGCTGCGGGTGGAGCGCGGCGAGAGTTTCGAGATCGAGACCTGGGACGCAAGTACGGGCTACTTCCGCTCCGAGGCGGATAAGGCCATTCCCGCCTTGCGGCCCGGTTTCGACCGCACTCCGCCGCAGGCAAACCCCATCGGCGGACCGATCTGGCTGGAGGGGGCGGAGCGAGGCGATACGCTCGTCGTGAGCGTGGAGGAGATCGTGGTCGGAGAGATGTCCTGGACCGCCATCGGACCTCGGCGCGGGCCGCTGGGCGAATCCTCCCGCTGGCCGGAACTCTCCGCGGACTACACCACCAAGATCTTTCGCCATACTCCCGGCCCGGATGGCAGCATGCGTACCGGAACGCTCCATTTCAACGAGCGGATCTGCTGGCCGATTACGCCTTTCATCGGGACGTTGGGCGTCGCGCCGGATCGGGAAGTCACCACGAGCATCGATGGGCAGGGAGAGTGGGGCGGTAATCTGGATATACGGGACGTTGCGCCGGGCAATCGGATCTACCTGCCGATATTCCATCCGGGGGCGCGCTTCTATCTGGGCGATGTCCATGCCAGCCAGGGAGATACCGAATTCACGGGCACGGCTGCCGAGACCACGTCCACCGTGCGTCTGTCGCTGGATCTGATCCAAGGCAAACGGATCCCCTGGATGCGCATCGAGAAGGAAGAGGCGCTCATCTCCCTCTATGCGTTTCGGCCCCTGGAGGTGGCCGTCGAGACCGCGACCACCCACCTGATGGATTGGCTCATCACGGAGTATGGCTTTACGCCCACCGATGCCTACTGCCTGGTCAGCACCTGCCCGGATTTTCGTATCCATGTCTATCAGATGTGCCGGCTGGGCAAACTCAACTATGTGGCCGGAGCCGAACTGCCTAAACGATATCTCCTATAAAAAACGGTCTATCCCCGTACCGTTCCGACGAGATGTCTTCCTTGCGCTCCTTCTCATAGAAGGGTTTCATCTGGCCGATCCGACTGCGCACAAGGTCCGACTTCATGGGTTCGTAGGTGAAGACCGTCTTGCCCTCCTTCCGGATCACGATCCGGAAGGGCTGCTTGAGCATCCTGGTCCAATGGTACACGGCGACATACTCCGCCAGGTCGTCCGCACAGTTGCTGCCGCCATAGAGGGACACAAACGGCGTTCGACGTAAAGACTGATACACCGCTTCGGCCTGGTCGATGGGAAGCGCTTCTCCCCCGGCATAAAACCGGACATGCTCCCTCAGCGGGTCGCGGTAGGGGGGAGCGGGGAGTGTGCGATCACTCCAAACATCCCTGGTGAACGCGCCAGGGACGGCCCCTGCGGGAGGATTGTCGGAGGGTTGGTTTGTCGTCATTCCCTGGCAGAAGTCCACAATATGCGTCGCCTCATGGAGAAGCACATAGATGAGAGCATCGCGCTTTCCGGCCTCGATAGATACGCTCAGCGGTGAGCCGTCCGGAGAGAAACAGCTCCGCTCCTTCTCCGTCAGCCACTCGGATACATTCTGGTGCAGGATCGCCGCCCGGATCGTGATATCGCACACACGATAGGGCTCACCGGGATTGACGGTCGAAGTGAGCGCCGTGTTCGGCATGCTGTCGAGAAAGCTCACACTGCGCAGATGCTCGCTCAAGATCCGGCGGTGGAGGGGAGGGAGGGCGGCAAACGCCGCCGAGAGCTTGCGCTGCTCCTCCTCCGTGAGGGTGTGAGGCGTCGGCGCCGCCCGTCCGGTTTGCTCGAACATCTTGAGGACCGTCGCGGGGGTCTCCCGGACCCGCGATTCAAGCGCAGAAGCCGGATCGAACCCGTAATGGCGCATCGTCTCGGCGCGCTGGTCGGCTCGGGCGCTCTGGGAAGTTCCCGAAACGGTTCCCTGCGTCCTGCCCGGCAGCGCCAGGACAAGCAGGGCCAAGCCGATAAGGAGTTGCATGCGCATCGCGGTGATCCCCTTGTTGGAGGTCAAATAGAAACTCTGCCGGTAGAGTCGCCGAAGCGTTCCAGGTTCTGCATGCCCATACGGTCGGCCAGGCTCAGGAAGAGGTTGCAGGCAGGAGTGGATTTGTAGTTGACATAGCCGGAGGGCGCCAGCGCGCCGCCGCCATGCCCTGCGAGGAGGATCGGCAAGTTCTCATGGGTATGGCGATTGCCGTCCGCATCCCCGCTGCCGTAAACGATCATGGAGTTGTGCAGCAGGGAGTTGCCGTCCACATCCCTGGTATCGCGCAGTTTCGCCAGGAATTGCGCGAACTGCTGCACATACCAGAGGTCGATCTTGGCTACCTTTGCGATCCGATCCGGATCGTTCTGGTGATGGGACAGGTCGTGGTGCCCTTCGGGGATCCCGATGTGGCTGAATGAGCGGTTGTCCCCATCGTGCGCTAGGCAGAAGGAGGCGATGCGGGTCGAGTCGGTCTGAAAGGCCATCAGCAGCAGGTCGAACATGATCCCCACATACTCCGCCTGATCGGTGGGGACGCCCGAAGGGGTTTCGGCCCTGGGATCCGGAGCCGCTCCAAACGTCTCCGCCTTCTGGATGCGCGCCTCGATCTCCCGCACCCCGGTCAGATACTGATCCAGTTTGGCTTTATCGCCGGCCCCCAGCCGCCGCTGCATGCTGCGCGCATCCTCCATGACGAAATCGAGCACGGACTTCTGCGCCAGCAGGCGGCGCTTGCTGTTCTCCACGCGCTCACCGGGTGCGCCCGTTCCGAACAGGCGCTCGAAGGCCAGGCGGGGGTTCCCCTCCGCTGCGACCGGTGTGGTGGGAGAGCTCCATGAGATATTGTACTGGTAGGCGCAGGCGTAGTCCGAGTCGCAGGCGGAGGATCTCCGGGTGTCGTCGCAGGTCAACTCCAGCGAGGGCAGCCGGGTAAGATGCCCCACGGCACGGGCCATCACCTGGTCTATGGAGATGCCGAGGTGAATATCGGTAGCGCTCTTTTTCGGGCGGACGCCGGAGAGAAACACGGCGTTGGCGCGGGCATGATCTCCTGCACCATCCGGTCCGGGGTCGGCGCAGGCGTGATCCAGGCCGCCCAATACGCGGACAGACTCCCGCACCGCCTCCAGGGGCTGGAGGGTCGCATTGAACTTGAAGTCCGCGCCGGTCCCGGCGGGCCACCAGTGCGGCTGGATTGCGCCGTTGGGAAAGTAGACGAAGGCAGTGCGCAGTGGCGCTCCCGAGCCCGTCGTCGCCAGTCTGCCCGTTCTCCCCGCGCCCTCGGCGAGGTCCGCGAGCGCCTGCCGGGGTAGGAGGGATTCCAGGGCGGGGAGGGCCAGGCAGACCCCCGCGCCGCGCAGAAAGGCGCGTCTACTGAGATTGGCCCGGTGTTGCGCCGTAAAATTCGCGAAATCCGGGTTAGGATAGCGGATTTGGGCTGCGCGAAGCGCGACAGCTTCTGCGAATGTGGGCTGCACCGCAGGTGCGACCATTTCAGCTTGCAGCGCGTGCTTCTCTTTCATGGCCTTGTGTTTCCTCCATTCCAATTCAATGCGACCCCCCTGGAGCCGTATTCCCCTGACGGGGTGGTGGATGTTGTGACATAGGGACGACGGCAACCGCCGATGCATTGCGA
This sequence comes from Chthonomonadaceae bacterium, assembly GCA_035295825.1. Taxonomy (GTDB): domain Bacteria; phylum Armatimonadota; class Chthonomonadetes; order Chthonomonadales; family Chthonomonadaceae; genus DATGIG01. The sequence goes on from DATGIG010000608.1 coordinate 10,063, forward strand.
CATTTTTGAAAGGGTACGGATTCGATGACGCCCGTTAAGAGGGTGGAGAACCGTCCCTGATCCAGTTCCAGCCGGGCGACGATCCGATCCACCGTCTCCACGTCGTAGTCTTCCAGCCCGCGCCCCAGGGCGTAGGTGAGCAGCTTCTCGGTCAGGCAGCGGTAGAATTCGGTGCTGTGCCGGCTGACCAGAATGTGCTTCAACTCACGGATGTTGGTGAAGGCTTCGCCGGTGACCAGCTTGCCCCCCGGTTCGATCGGTTGGCCGAGTTCCCGCTCGCGCCATTGGCCCATGGCGTTGAAGTTTTCCAGGGCCAGCCCCGGCGGGTCGAGCCGGCTATGGCAGGAGGCGCAGAGCGGCTTATCCCGGTGCGCCGCCAGCACTTCGCGCAGCGTCGGTTTGCGGTCTTTCACATTCACCACCGCCGCTTCGAGCGGGGGAATATTGGGGGGTGGGGGCGGGGCAGGAGCGCCCAGAATGTTATCCAGAATGAACAGCCCCCGTTTGACCGGCGAGGTGCGGGTGGGATTGGACGTCACTACCAACACGCTGCCCATGGTCAGCACGCCGCCGCGTGGGCTGCCCTCCGGCAACACCACCTTGCGGAATTCATTGCCGGTCACCCCCAGATCCGTCAGCCCGTAGTACTGCGCCAGGCGTTCGTTGAGGAAGGTATAGTTGCCGTCGATCAGCTCGAGCACGCTGCGGTCCTCTCGGACCACAGAGCCGAAGTAGAGATCCGCCTCGCGCTGCATCTCCCTGCGCAGGGTCTCATCGAAGAAGATGCGCGGACGGTTGCCGGGGCGACGGTTGAAGCCCCCCGCGCCGGATGCGGGGTCGAATTCACGGCTCAACACGGCAAAGGGATTGATGGGCGCCTTGTCGATATCCCGTGTCTGCAGCCACTGTCCGCTGAAATTCTGGATCAACGCCTCCGAGCGGCGATCCTTAAGCATCCTCTGCACCTGCGCGGCCAGGTTCTTGCGAAGTTGGCCCTGACCGGCTAACCGAAACAGTTCGTCATCCGGCATGGAGGACCAGAGGAAGTAGGAGAGCCGCGAGGCCAGGGCATACTCGTCGATCAGGGCGAAGGGGCGGTTGTCCTGGCCGGCTGCGATCCCCTCTTCGCGGAACAGAAACCGGGGAGATGCCAGCACGGCGACCATGGCCTGCGCCACTCCGGCTTCAAAGGTCTGGCCCGGCTGGGCCGAGACGCCCTCCGCCAGGCTCACCAGGCGGGTCAGGGTTCTGTCATCCACGGGCCGTCGGAATGCCCTGCGGGCAAAGTCCCCCAGCAACTCGCGCGCATAGGCGCGGCGCTCCGAACCGCCGCTTGGAACCGGCCTGGGGAAGAAGGTCCGGTAGTTACGCGGCGCGACGAAATACTTCGCGTCGAACGGGCCTTTGAGGGTGACTCGGTTGATGCGCAGCGTCAGCGAGCGGATCTGCTCCACGCCCGGTGTGAGGGGCTGCACTTCAAACGCGAGGGTATGCCCTCCCGCCTGCCACTGCTCATCGAACACGTAGTGGAGGAGTTTGCCGCCTTCGCGGTTGTACTCCTTGCGGAATAGTTCCTGCCCGTCTGCCCGGATGATGAGTCGGCATCGGTTGTAGTCGAACCGGTTGTCGACATAGCGCTCGTTGGCGGATAGGTCCAGAATGAGCTGGTAGCTGCCGGGATGTTCGATCTGCAGGGTATGGGCGACGGTGGCCGGCTCGTAGTAGGAGAGCGCGCGGAAGCCCTCGGCCTTGTCGGCGGCGACAGCCGCGCCCTCCCGTACAAAGTTCGTCCCTGGGATCTCGGTCTCCGCGACCACCCTGGAGGATGTTGGTACCGCCTGCGCAACGATGGCCTGGGCGGCATTGAGGTACTTCTCCATCAGCAGGGGCGAGAGCGTGAGGGCGTCGCCGATGTCGTCGAAGCCATGCCCCGTATCGTCCGGCGGGAACTCGGTCTGCGTGTCGTAGTCCACGCCGATCAGGTCGCGGATGGTGTTGCGGTACTCCACGCGGTTCAGACGCCGCGTGGTCACGCGCCCCGGATCCGGGTTGGCGGGATCGATGCCATAGATGCGGGTCTTGATCCACTGGGCAATTCGGCGCTTCTCCGCCTCCGTGGGCTGGTCCATTCCCACCGGAGGCATGATCCCGGAGCGCAGGTTCTTCAGCACCTTCTGGAAGAGGGGGCGATCTTGGCGCGCCGCCTCGCCGGATAGGATCGTATCGAAAGCGATGGCGCCGGATTTTACGCTGCCGGAGTGGCAGGCGTAGCAGTACTTTTTGAGAAGCGGCTGGATCTTCTGGCGAAACTCTGCCTCCCCGCCTTTATCTCCATTGACAGGACGGTGGGCAGGTTCGGACGGGCTCGCCGCGAGGAGCAGGGCCGATAGTAGCCCAATGGTCAAGACGAATCCCATCAAAAAGCCGGTTTTCCAGTGTTTGGAGATCATGTCCATATCTCGAAGAGGCCGTATAGAGCCTACAGCGTATGTTCAGGGGCGCCGCTCGTTTGCAGTCTCACCGATACGCGCCAACTAGAGTATACACCTCCGGATACAGAAAAACCTCTGATTTTTCGTTAAATCTTTCCGATTTTCTATGGCTCGGCTTATTCCTATTCCGTTCTGTGGGCGAAGAGGAGTTGTCCGTCCGTGGCTCTTACGACCACCCGGATCTTGGCCTTCGAGAAGAGGAACTGGCATCGCCAGCACCCATTGCAGTATTGGGGCGCGGACTCCAACTGCCATGTCTTCTCCGGGGACATCTGCAGCGTTTCCAGCCAGTACAGAGCGGCGTTGACGGCCTGCTGGGAGGGGATATGCTCGGAGAGAGGAGGCGTAGGGAGTTGCTGGCTTACTTCTTCCAAGGCGCCCGTGTCCGCGTTCCAGTGAAAGATACCTATGAAGTTCCCCGAAGCGTCTCGGAACTCTACCTCCCATATCCAAACTTCAGTCCCATCCCTTGCGATGATCGCAAAGGGAGCGGCGGTGAAGAACAAGCGGGTGGGCTCCGTGATCAGATTGAGGCATGCCGTCTCCGTGAGTTGCGTGATCTGTTGCGCAGAATAGCGCCCATGGAGTTGGCTTTTCGCTGCTGTCTCTTGATGCCGTGCCCACAAAGGCATGAGAATCAGGCAGGTAAAGAGGATGAGAATCGTCATATGGGTAGCCTGAACGTTGAGACGGTTCTTGGGTAACATCGCAGGTTCTCCTTGCTGAATACTTGATGAAGCGCTTAATCAATAGACGCGCACTCCATCCATTAGGTTACAAAAAAATTGAAGATCGTTTTCAGAGTGGGGCGAGGCTTATCCTACGATGGGTGTGCAGGAGGCACGTATATCCAATATGGGTGCAAACAAGAGCTGGGTCTGTGATGGCTGCTCGCCTTCGATCTGTTGAATGAGCAGGTTCAGTCCCTCGGCAGCCATTTCGCGGATCGGTTGGCGGATACTGGTGAGCGGAGGCTCGCTATGATCGCAGTCGTTGGTGGAGTCGAATCCGATGATAGAAAGGTCTTGCGGAATCCGCAGTCCCCATGAATGCGCCAGTTGCATCAGATGCAAGGCCGGGTAATCACTCCAGGCGAATACCGCTGTAGGCCGATCCGGCGCGTGCAGGATCGCATTCACCTGCGCGACCTCCTCCGCGTTCCAGGATGCCCAGGTAACAGGAATGATCCATTCGTCAACAGGGTGCAGGCAGTGCGCCAGCAGCGCCTGTCGGTAGCCTTCCAGTCTATCCTCCGAATCGCCGTTTTCGCTGGCCGACGTCAGGTGCAGAATTCGGCGGTGTCCGAGGGAGAGCAGGTATTCGGTCGCGAGGCGCCCGCCCTGCACGTTGTCGCAGTCCACAAACCACACGTTTGGATTGTCACTCCGGCAATACAGGAGGACGATGGGAAACCCGGAGCGCACCAGATGTTCCACCAGGGGATCGGCGCGATGCCGCGACAGCAACGCCCCATCCACGCGGCCATTGGTGATGGCGGCAACCTCCTGATCGACATCCTCCTTTGGGTTCAGGCGCAACATCAGATCGTAGTTGGTTTTCAGCGCCGCAGTGGAGATGCCTTTCAACATCTCGCTGGAAAAACGGGTGAGGTTGGGGAAACTCCAGGCATCCGGCGGCACCAGGTAGATCGCTTCGGTACGTTGACGCGCCAGCGCACGGGCGAGCGCGTTGGGGCGATAGTTGAGTTCGCGCGCGGCGGCCAGAACGCGCTCCTTGGTGACTTCCGAAACGCGTGTCGAAGTAAACCTCCCGTTAAGCACACAGGAGGCGGCGGCTTCCGAAACACCGGCGCGTTGTGCCACACTTCGCAGAGTAACAGCCATCTCCTCACCTCCAAGTTAAGCGATTAATCATACAAGTATGACACATTTCTAACTATGACACATTTCTTAGCGGAGGTCAACCCGTCGAAACGGCTCCCCCTTACATCGCCCATCACGAAATGCAGTCAAGCGACAAACTTGATGAAGCCGAGCGGTTTTTGGGATACTCCGGACCCATCGGAAGTTCCTCTCGGGGGGCGGCGGCCTGGTGTCCACTGCCCGAGACTATGCGCGCTTTTGCCAGATGCTGCTCAATGGCGGGGAGTTGCAGGGGACACGGCTGCTCCGCCCGGAGACGGTCCGGGAGATGACGACCAATCAGTTACCCGCCGAAGCGCTGCCGATGAATCTGGGCGGCTTTCGGGTGCCGGTACAGAGGAAATCGGTTCGCAGGGAACCCCGAGGCGTTCGAAGATGTCCTGATGTTCCTCATAGTGTTCCCGAGTGGTCTCATATCATAATCCCGCGTCCCAGGCACAGATATGAACGACACCCGGAACATGGTATCCTCCTGTGTCCCACTCTCCCGGCGCAAGCACAATCGCGTTCAGACCGATAGCGAGATTGTCCCAATCCGGCAATAGCTCCAGGAACTGATAAATATCCCGTTTGTTCAAAACGTGTCTATATCCCTGTCCTGGCCGTTTGCGGTCAATAACGACCATGCGCGGCTGGGGAGCCCGATAGTAGTTCTCACTAAGATGCCAGTTGTTTTTCTTTTGAACCTTGCCTCTGACTACTTGAGGCGTGGATTTGCGATTACCGTGCTGCATGCGCTTCCCTCTCCAATACGCCAATACATAGCAATCATAGTGCAGCTCGGATGCTCCGATTGCCTATCCTGATATAGTTTCAGAAGCGCATGCTGCTAAGGGAAGGCCCCCACCCCCGCCCCTGCCCCCATAAATGGGAGAGGGGGGACTCACCTTTGTTAGGCTTCACGATGCGTAAGCCTTGAGAATGAAATGGTTGCTTCCTTCTGTTCTCTTTCTTGAGCACAGCACCTACATTCATTTTACAGTCCCCCCTCTCCCATTTATGGGGGCAGGGGCGGGGGTGGGGGCCTCAAGCGCTTCCAGGAGTATTATCAAATAATATGCTGGTGCGTTGGGCAAGCTCCGCATCAGGAAGCACACGGAGATATCAGGCAACGATGAGAACAGCAGTTTTATCATCGTCGACCGGCAGATTATCATACTCTCGGAGTATGCTCTCAAACTCTGTTCTTGAAATAGAGGCGGCTTTGTTCTGTACGTGAAATGAGGGGTTGTGATGAGAGAGCCCATGATGTCATACGCTTAATTTCGGCAATGGGAGCAAGAGAGTAACAGAAGGCAATTCTTCGAAAATCAAAAAGGTCAGAATCTTTACCGATCTATGGAAAGCCTCGGCGACCACCTCTCCCACTCGCGATATTATAGCCAGGCGGGTGAGCCCTGTCAATGGTAGAGACAAAGAAGGAAAGCATCCCTCCTCAACATGTTTTGCTGGAAATTTGTCTCTGTGCAGGAGACAGCAAGCGGAATGGCGAATTCACTTTCTGAAGTGTCCAGGCAGCCGCATGGGTTCTCCCTGACGCAATCTTACCATCAGAATTGGAAACGGCATGACGGAGACGAAAAAAGAAGAGCATACGACGAACTCAGAAGAGATACATGGATTGGTGCAGGGCGCAGAGACGGGATTTCCGTTTATTCCATCCCCAGCTTTTACGACGCCGGGCGGGACGCCCTATTTGCGCGCTCCCGGCGTTGCATTGATCTCCCGCCCACAGGTGCAGGTGAGCAATCTGGCGGACTTCCTGGGCGGCTTCTCGCCAGAACTCCATTTCGCACAATACCTGGACGATCCCACCCCGCTCCCTCCCGGCGCGCACGTCTGCAAGACAGCAGGGCAGCTCTGTTACGCCAGCTTCGGCCAGAAACGCACCTACAATAAGGACGCCGTCCGCTACTTCGCCAATATCAACGAGTCGGGACATGGTTCTGTTCTCGAACACGCGAACTACACTTTTTTGTTCTATGGTATTTCAAGAAGCCTTACACATGAGATGGTTCGGCACCGAGCGGGAGTCGGGTTTTCACAAATCAGCCAGCGCTATGTTTCGGGAAGAGTTCTGCGCTTTGTGGAGCGCCCGGAGTATCAGGACGACCCGGAGATGCATGCCCTGTTCGAGCGGCGCATCGAAGCCGCTGCCACCGACTACAACGCCCTCGCCGAGCGCCTGATCGATCAGCAGAAGGCCGGCTCGGAGATCCTCTCGGCAGAGGCCCGAACCGACCTTCGCAAGAAAGTCCAGCAGGCGGCGCGCTCCGTCCTGCCCAACGAGACCGAAGCGCCCATCGTGGTCACCGCCAACGCCCGTGCCTGGCGGCATATCATCGAGATGCGGGCCAACCCCCATGCCGAGGTGGAAATCCGCGCCCTCGCCTTCCGCGCCTATCTCTGCCTGGTCGCCACCGAACCCATCATCTTCGGCGATTATCGCACGATCCACCTGCCCGACGGAACCTGGAGCGTCGAAACCGACACCCCGAAAGTTTAATTGGCTTTGGTAATGGTTTCGCGGCCGTGAAGATAAGGGCGCAGGACCGGCGGGATGGTCACGCTGCCGTCGGCGTTCTGGTAATTCTCCAGGATGGCGATCATGACACGGGGCAGGGCCAGGCCGGAACCGTTGAGCGTGTGGACGAACTCCGGTTTGGCGCCGGGTTCGGGCCGGAAACGCAGGTTGGCGCGGCGGGCCTGGAAGTCGCGGAAATTCGAGCAGGACGACACCTCCAGCCACTCGCCGCCCTCTTCCCCCTTGCTGGCGGGCGCGTACAGCTCCAGGTCGTAGGTGATGGCCGAACTGAACGTCTTGTCGCCGGTACAGACCTGCACGACCCGATAGGCGATCTCCAGGCCCCGGCAGATGTCTTCGGCGTTATCCAGGAGGGTGTCGAGTTCGGCGTCCGAAGTCTGCGGGGAACAGAGCTTTACCATCTCGACCTTGTCGAACTGGTGTCCGCGCTTGATGCCCCGCACATCGCGGCCTGCCGACATCTTCTCGCGGCGGAAACAGGGGGTGTAGGCGACGTAGTGCTTGGGGAGGTCGTTGGGGCCGAGGATCTCATCGCGATGGAGGTTGGTGACCGGTACCTCGGCGGTGGGAACCAGCCAGAAGTCCTCCTCATGGTCGTGGTAGAGGTTGTCGGCGAACTTGGGCAGGTTGCCCGTGCCGTAGAGACACTCCTCTTTGACCACAAACGGCGGATAGACCTCCGTGTAACCATGCTTTTCGATATGCACATCCAGCATCCAGGTGATGAGGGCGCGCTGTAGGGCTGCGCCCATCCCGCGCAGCACATAGAACCGCGATCCGCTGATCTTGACGCCCCGCTCGATGTCCAGGATGCCCAGCGCTTCGCCGAGTTCCCAGTGCGGTTTCGGTTTGAAATCGAAGGTGCGCGGCTCCCCGAGGGTGCGCGCGACCACGTTCTCACTCTCGTCCTTGCCGACCGGGACCTTCTCATGCGGCAGGTTGGGGATCTCTAGCATCAGCCGATTTAGCGCCGTCTCCGCCGTCTCGCGCCGCTCGTCTACTTCTTTGATAACGTCGCCCAGGGCGCGCAACTCGGCCCGTTTGGTCTCACGCTCCTCCGGGCTGACCTTGCCCATCGCCTTATTGGCGACGTTCAGTTCGGCCTTCTTGGTCTCCGCCTCCGTCTTGAGGGCGCGGACGCTCTCGTCCAGCGCGCGCACCCGGTCCACGACCGCCGGGTCCGTCCCGACCTTCTCCAATCCGGCCTTGACCACATCCGGCTGTTCTCGAAACAAACGTATATCCAGCATGGGGTTTCTCCTCCGTGCGCTCATTGTCTCACGTTGCGGCGAAGCCTGTCAAGCGTTGACCCCGACTTTTCGCAACCGTACCTGTTCTGACAGCGGAAAGCGTCTAAAAGTTAACGCTCATCGCGAAGGATCGTACAACCGGTATAATAAGGGCATGGCGACACTCGCTTCGTTATTTGGGCAGGAACCGGCGGTCGGAGCGCTGCGCAAGGCGCTGGCTGCGGACTGCCTGCCCGGAACCTACCTCTTCCTGGGTGCGCCCGGTGTGGGCAAGGGCGCGCTGGCGCGGGCGTTTGCGCAGGCCGCGACCTGCCTGGACCCGCGTCGTGACCCCTTCGATGCCTGCGGCGTGTGCGATTCGTGCCACCGGGCCGAGGCGGGGACGCAGCCCGAGATCGTGACCATCCTCCCGGCGGGGGAGCAGACCCAGATCTGGCAGTTCTGGGAGCGGGACAACAAGCCCGGCTCCGGGGCGCTCTCGCATAGCCTGAACTACGCCCCCACTATCGGCAGGCGGCGCGTCTATATCATCGAGCGGGCCGACACCCTCACCGAATCCGCCGCCAACAGCCTGCTCAAAGTCCTGGAAGAGCCGCCCCCCTACGTCCTATTTGTGCTGCTGGCCCCGCAGGCGGCCCGCGTCCTCCCGACCATCGTCTCCCGCAGCCAGATCCTCCGGCTGCGCGCCCTGCCGGCCGATGTCCTCGCTGCCTACCTGCGCGATACAAAGGGAATCGAGCCGGGGCGTGCGGCGATGCTGGCAGCCTACGCGGAGGGACGGATCGGGCAGGCGATGCAGTTTGGGCAGAACCCCGCCGTCGGCGAAGAGATCCATCGGGTGCTGGACTTCGCCGAGACCCTCCCCAACGCCCCGCGCGTCCGCGCCCTCAAACTCGCCGAGCAGATGCGCAAACTGGCGGCGCAGACCAAGGCGCTTGTGGGCGAGGAGCCGACCGCACCGACAGAGGGCGAGGAGGGAGAGACAGGCACGGCCAAGGAGAAGACCAATCGCCGCCAGCTCGCCGCCGTCTTCGACCTCCTGGTCGCCTTCTATCGCGACCTGCTCACCCTGAGCGTTCGCAGCGGGGGAGCGGGCAGCCTGGTCAATCAGGAGCGGGCGACGCAACTGGCCCGCCTGGCGCAGCACGGCAACCCGCAGCGCTGGACCGCCTGCCTGGACGCCCTGCTGCAGGCCCGTCGCCGCCTGGACGCCAACGCCAACATCGCCCTGGTCACGGAAGTGTTGGCGATGACCCTGGTGGCCTGAAGCGGGTATAATAACGGGTGAAAGCAACGTCCGTAGGAGAGGAAGCAAACGCATGGCGACAAAATTTCAAGAGGGGGATCGCGTTCAAGTCGTAGATCGCGAGGCCAATGCCGAGGACGTGAAGTCCAGCCTGTTCTTCAATCACTACCGGGGCCTGGTCGGAACGATCCAGAAGATCTATCCCACAGAGGAGGTCGCGGTCGAGGTCGAATTGACCAGCCTGCCGGAGGCGGTCGTACACCGGCACCACGACGTGCAGGAGCAGATGAAGTCCCGGTGGCTGGATGGCCTTTCGGAAGAGGCGCGCAACCGCCTGACCGAGCA
>DATGIG010000609.1:0-10871 GCA_035295825.1 Chthonomonadaceae bacterium
GGCGTATCAAAGCGATCGGTAACGCCCTCACCGTTCCGAAAGGCGCGATTATTCTTTCGGCGAAGGGCCTGCATGTCTATCCGGGCCTCATTGATGCGGGTTCGCAACTGGGGCTGACGGAGATTGGAGAGGTAGCTTCCAGTGCGGACTACAGCGAGGGCGGCGCATTCCAGCCCGATCTGCAGGCGCTTACGGCAGTCAATCCGGCCAGCGAACACTACGCGATCACGCGGAACGAGGGCATTACCGCTACTCTGACCCACCCAGGCAGCAGTCGTGGCTTCGGCGGCGGAGGCAGCCTCATCGTCGGGCAAGGCGCCGTCATCAATCTGTGCGGTTGGACGCCCGAACTGATGAAGGTAAAGTCAGACGCCGCGCTCCATGTCACGTTCCCGGAGGGCGGACGGTTGCCCCGTGCGTTCCGGGCCGCCGCACCTGCCGACTTCCTGCAGCGCCAGCGCGACCAGCTTCGGGAGCAGACGCGCCGCCTGAAGGACTACTTCGACAGGGCCAAGCGCTACGCTGCGGCGAAGACGTCCGGCAGCATGCCGGTCGACCCACAGATGGAAGCGATGCTTCCCTACGTGACCGACAGATTACCCGTGGTCTTCACGGTCAACTCCCTATCCGGTATCCGGCAGATGATCGCCTTCGCGGACCAGGAGGGGTTGAAACCGATCATCGCAGGCGGCGCGGAGGCGTGGGTCGTCGCGGATATGTTGGCGCAGAAACACATCCCGGTCATCTACAGCCTACCCATGGAGAACAGCCTGGCCACCAGCCCGGACCGAAACGATTACGATCCCTACGATACGCTCTTCGCCGCGCCGGGCGTGCTGCAGCGAGCCGGGGTGAAGGTCTGCTTCGAATCGTCCAGCGCCCCCATGGCGAAGAACCTGCCCACCCAGGTCGGCATCACCTGTGCCTACGGCATGGACCACACAGCCGCACTCCGCGCCCTCACGGCGGATGCGGCGGAGATTCTAGGGGTCTCGGATCAGATGGGCAGCCTGGAGGCGGGAAAACTCGCGAATGTGATCGTCACGGATGGCGATCCTATGGAGATCACGACCCATCTCCACGCGCTGTTCATCGCGGGTAAGCCCTGTCCCTTGGAGAGCAAGCACACCCGGCTCTATCAGACCTATCTCCAGCGCCTGCCTGCCCTTACACCAGCCAAAAACGGCGCAAAAGCTCAGCATACGGCCTTGCACTAACAGGAGTTTCCCATGATAGCCCGTACCCAATGCGCCAAATGCGGCTCCCATAAGATCATCCCGGAAGCCCGCATTTGGGTCCGAGGTCCATCCGACATGACGAACGAATTGCAAGTAGAGGTCAACGAGAAACCGAATGCACTCCTATTCAAAGGAGCCCACTATGGAGTGCTGCGAGCATGGATTTGCGGTACATGTGGCTTTACGGAGTTGTATGTAAACAATCCCGAAGAGCTCTATACCGCTTATGAGAAGAACCTGGAGACAGGAAGATGACCAAATGATTGCTTACAAAAAAGACCGCCCTGTGTCATAGGACACAGCCTGTCGATTCTGGTGTGCTATACTGATTCGTATAGCACACTTTTCTTTTTTCAGGAGAGATTACGATGGCTCTGCCAGAGGTCGAATATACGCGGCGACCTACACGCGCCGTGCGGGTCGGTGTTTCAGATAGTAAGGTATTCATAGGGAGCAATCATCCCATTGTCATCCAGTCCATGATAACCGAGGAGACGCACAACGTCCCCGGTGCGGTGGAGCAGATCATCGCCATGCACAAAGCGGGTTCCGAGATCGTGCGGGTCACGACCCCGAACCTGGCGGAGGCCAGGTGTCTGGCGGAGATCAAGGCGGAGCTGAAGAAGCGCTACATGGACGTACCGCTGGTCGCCGATGTCCACCACCAGGGCAGCGACATCGCGGTGGAAGTGGCGAAGTATGTGGACAAAGTCCGCATCAATCCAGGCCTGTTCGTCTTTCGCAAGCGGGTGCAGCGGACCGTGGACTACTCCGAATCGGAAGTACTGGAGGAGCTGGAGGCGATTGAGAAGGAGCTTCTGCCGGTCATTCGGGCCTGCAAGGAGCGCGACCTCGCCATGCGGATCGGCGTCAACCACGGCTCGCTTGCGGAGCGCCTGACCGTCATGTATGGCGACACGCCGGAGGGCATGGTGCAGTCCGCCATCGAGTACATTCAGATCTGCGAACGGCACGACTTCCGCAACATCGTCATTTCGCTCAAGGCATCGCGTGTCGCGGTTGTGCTCCAGGCGAACCGTCTGATGGCGCAGCGCATGGCAGAGTTGGGGATGCGCTACCCGCTCCACCTGGGCGTGACCGAGGCGGGCGACGGCCAGTATGCGCGCATCAAGAGCACCACGGGCATAGGAACACTGCTTGCGGAGGGGATCGGCGACACGATCCGCGTCTCGCTCGCCGAAGACCCCATCCATGAGATTCCGGTATGTCGAGAGATCCTGCAGGCGCTGGGCATTCGCCGCTACCAGACCGAGTTTATCGCCTGCCCCTCCTGTGGCCGCACCAAGTTCGACCTCCCGACCGTACTGGCCCAGGTCAAGACCGCGACAGGCCATCTGGCAGGTCTTAACGTAGCTGTAATGGGATGTATAGTAAATGGCCCCGGCGAAATGGCCGATGCCGATTACGGTTATGTAGGCAAAGCGGGCGGCAAGATTTCGCTCTACCGTGCCCGTGAGGAGGTCAAGATCGGCATTCCGCAGGAGCAGGGCGTCGCGGAACTCATCGCGCTCATCCAGGCCGACGGCCGCTGGGAAGACCCGCCGCAGGGCTACAATCCCCCGGATGGCGGCTCCCCCGTTAGCCCTGACAACACGTCCGGCCCTGTCTTCAACAAGCGCATCACCGTCTCTCTCCCACTCAAGTCGGAGTAGGATGAAAGACCTTGCCTGCCTTTCAAGGTATCAGATGATACCTGTCTGATCAGACGTTATGAGCTGCGGTCACCCTCGCCTTACCGGCCGCAGCTCAGCGCTTCTCTAATTCTTGCCGGGTTGCGATGGGCACATAACCTACTTCCAACCCCATCGGCGGTTTCACGATCAAAGCCGGATCGATGTCCGCCAGTTTTCCGAGGGTAGGCGGGGCGAGATAGTCGCGGTTTTTCGGCCAAGCGCGGTGGAGCTTCTCTACCTTCGCCTGCATGCGCTCCCGCTCCGCATCCGTCAAATCCGCATTCTGTAAGGCCGGCTGATCTGCAAACCGATACCAGTAGTAGGTCACGACGCTCCCATCACCCAGGTGCGCTTTAAAAGGCCCAGCCTTCGGACCCGGCCTTTTCCAACTGCTCTTCGGATCGTCCGGGGTCGCATAGGCTTCCTCGCTCTTTTCCATGGGCCGATCCCATTTCAGTTGCTGGAGCCCCGTCTCCATCGGAACCTTGTCCGGCGATACCGGAACCCACTTCGCCTTCTTTGCGTCGCCGCCGTTTTCCAGGTGGAAATATTCGGGGAGCGTGACCAGACGGCCCTCCTTCGTTGTGGTCTTGGTGGCGTTGGCGTAGTTCCACTGGTATCCAAAGGTATGTGCATCGATGGCAGTGGGACTTGCGAAGGCATTCCAGTCGATGGGCACCTTGCTCTCCTTTCCATCCGGATGGGGGATACGGATTTCCCAGGTCGCACGTCCGCGTCCGGGGAAAGTTCGCGTATACGCACCCTTAGGATCGATTGCGCCGGTGCAGGGAGCTCCACCCGCGAACCAGGCCTCCACCGAGTTCCAGAGCGCCGTTTTGTCGTAAGCTGTATCCTGGTGCACCAGCACCGAATTGCCGTCGGAGCCGCGAGGGAAGGCGGTAGGGGCGATCCGAGCGTAAGACTCCCCTTTCGAGTCCACGGCCATACGGCAAGGGATGTACTGCGTCTCCATCTGCACTTGCCGGTTGGGATCCACAGGGCGGATATCGAGAAGCTGCCCCACAAGGCGCGCCTCTTTCAATCCCGCATGCGACCAGAAATACGGCGTGAAGAAAGCGACCGGCCCTTTGAAGTTGTTCGTATTCAAAAACAGGGTCCAACAGTTATTGCCTGTCGGGACGTGCTGCCCGTTTGTCGTGCGCTTGGCGTCGGTGAGCGGCAGCGTGAGGTAGCCGTAGCCGAAGAGTTCCCCGCAGGTCCCCTGTTTGAGATTCAGGCCGTCGATGGGAAACAGCAGCCAGGGGCTGAGTTGTGCGACGCCGTAGAGCCCACGGGGCTGCTCCCAAGTCCCCCACCCGTGCGCGGGTCCGTTTGCGATTTCGCTGAAGTTGGGTGCTACTCCGCCCATGATGAACTTCGGGGTTTCGGTGGGAAAGCGCGTGTCTGTCCACCAGCCTAGCCCGCCCTCGACATCCGAATACATTTCGGCAGGCGCGGCGCCGTCGTACTGGGCGAACATCCACGTGCCCGGCAGCCCCGTTTGGAAACGATGCCCCGGATAATTCCGCAACAGGGGCCAGGCCGCCACATACAGGGAGAACCCGGCGTTATAGGTTCTCTCCACCTTTTGTTCGACAGGAAGGATCAGATAGCCGGCCAGGTACTCGTTTTGCGCCGAACAGGCTCCGGCGGCCAGCATCATAAATGCTACCCCGATCACAAGAGATTGCGTGACCGTCTTCAGCAACTGACAGACGCGTTTCCATGGTTGTCTCATCACAGGATCGTTTTACCTTTCGATTGGCACTGCACAGAACGTGAGAGCGGCAAGACCGTTGGCGCCCATGAGCAGGTTGTCCTGATTCCACGCGATCTCTTTGAGATATGTGATCTGTTTCGCCATGGTTGCCTCCTTCAATCGAAGCGTAAGCACTTTGCCGAAGACGCTGCCCGAGGCGACTCTGCCCTTCTCTCCATCCAGATAAAATTGCCCCGCAAGTGTATCCGCCCAGACCACCGGCTGATCGAACTCCAGTGCGATGGTGTCGTTCGCTCTACCCGCAAAATAGGCTCTCCGGAGGTTCGGTGCGGTGATAGACACGGCGGGAGTTTTGCCGTAGTTATCCCGCTCGATCAGCGGCTGGATCAGGCGTGCAAATTCGGCCCAACCCGCCAGCGGAAAATGGCAACTGCCGGGTGGGCGTATCCCAAGCGTGGACATGATGCTCATGTTGGAATAGAGCTGCGGCAGGGTGCGCAGCTTCTCGCGCAGCATATCGCCGGAACCCTTCTTTCCACCCATACCGCACGAATTCGGCCAGATCTGAAAAATATAGTAGTGCTTTACGTTCGGGAAGTCCTGTTTCCATCCGGCGGACATCTCCACAAACAGTTGTTGATAGGTCTCCCAACCGTAACCGCCGGTCGGACCGTCCGCGCCCTGATCGTTCTCTCCCTGATGCCACAGGATGCCCCGAATGCCGTGGGTCAGCTTCGCCTGCTGCACTCTCCAGAGCATCCGTCCGTAAAGGGTAGTGAGGTCGGCCGGGTCGGCCGGGTTGCGCTGGTGCTGGTCGATACGCGTTCCACCGACAGCGGCGTTGAGGATGAAAATGGGCACCTTCTCGCTTTCGAGCAGCCGTTTGGCCAGCTCCATGCCCCACCAGCCCAGTTCCGCCTTTTCGCCGTTTTCCGCCTTCCAGACCGGATTGCACCAGAGGTTTCCCGGCGCTTCCTTGGGATTATCCGGAGGGCGGCCATAACTACGAATCCACGTGTTGGTTTCCGCCGGAGCTTTCTCACTGGTATCTGTCGCCAGCGCATTGGATTGTCCGTCTATCAGGTAGGCGTCGCCACAGACGATGTCGTTCACGGTTTGCTTCACCGTCTCCTTCCCACTGACCTTCGTGCCGAACTCGACTCGATATTTGATCAAGCCCGGTTTGAGCTTTACCGAAAAGGCATAGGATCCGTCCGCAGCCGTCCTGGCGCTTTCGCTCTTGTAGAGTCTGTCATCGGCATAGACTTTGAGAAAGACCGTGTCGGCGGCTGCATCGAGCTTGCCATTGTAGTAGAGCGTCCCCTCGTTCTTGTCGTCGCGGGCGTAAAACTGGCCGTCTTCCGGCTTCTCATCTCTGGCGGGCAGGCGCGTGACCCACGGATCGCTCTCAGGTTCCCTCACCGCGATCCTGACCGTCTGCGTGATCGGTTTGCCGCCATTGTGGATCGTGGCGGTGACCGTCAGTGTGCCGCTGTTCTGGGCGCGCTTCAGGAGGAGTTTGCCCGGCGCGACCTCCTTGATCACCGCAAACGGCGCGACGCGCCACTCCGTCTTCAGATCGCCCGCGCTTTTCGCCTGCATCGTGCCGAGATTGGTCACATGGGCCGCCACTTCGACCGTCTTGCGTCCATTCCAGCTCTTCGGCCCCGTGAGCGTAAAGACCGGATCCGGAATATCCTCGCGGATCGTTACCGGAATGTCCAGCACCTTAATCTCATGGGGATAGATCGCCTTGAACTGGAGGGTGAGCGACGTATCGCCCGTCACCCGGCCGGCGTTTAGGGTGAAAACAAAGCGGTCCACCGCCGCCACGGTCTCCTGTCCGCCTCGTTTGAGGATCCAGTAGACCTTCTGTGCGCCGCCAGCCCTAGCCGTCAGAGCGATGCTCTTGCCTTCCAACAGGGTGATCTGCTGCTGCGAGACGGCGAAGTCGGAACCGGGCTGCACGAGCGGACCGACCACGGTTTGCAGCGGTTTCTGGTTTTCGTATTGCAGTTTCACCCAATCAGCGGTGCGCGTGACCTTCGACAGGCGGACCTCGTCGATGTCTCCGACAAACCGGTAGTCATCATACCAGCCCCCGATATACATGCGCGCCGGGCTCTTGATGGCGAGCGGAGCGCCGCGAGCCGTGGAGACGCCGTCGAGAACGCCATTCACATAGATCCGCGAATCGCCGTTCATGTAGGTATGGACCACCTGCACCCAACGGGACGGGACCAGGGTGCTGTCGCCAATGACATCCGCGCCGGAAAAGTAGCACTCCATGTTCACGTGCGGCGGGCTGGAATATCTCATGGTCACCTTGCCCTGCGCGGCCTCGTTTCCCCATGCAAGGACGATCGCATTGGGCTGCTCGGCCCGGAACCAGGCTTCCGAGGTATGGGGGCTGGAACCGGTCGGGTAAGAGGTGATGTTCTCCCCACAGCGGATCCCCTTGCCCTGGTCAAAGCGTCGGGCCTTCCCGATCATACCGGCAACGGACGAGGTGCCGGTATCCTTCGGCAAGGTCGTTCCCGTCTCGTCCTTCACGGGGTCGTTCATGTGCCAGACGCCAAGATAGCCGTTAGAATCGTTGAATACGGCCGCTCCGCGGGACTCGCTCCGTGCATCGGTTTTGCCCCAGAACATTTTCAGTTCCTGCCGGGAGTCGCCCTTGATCTCAGGGATGCGGACCCAGATGCAGGCCGTTCCCCTGGCCGCGTCCCACTCATCCACCTCATACGCCAGGGGCGTTCCATCGCCGGACGAGAAGCGAATATCCACGCCGTTGGCCTTTGCCTGGCTGAAATCGAACCAGTCCTTATCCAACCGCACCAGCAGCGGAAAGTTGTCCACCGAAGCCGTTGCCGGCAGGTCCGCGCCTTCGGGAGTCGTGAGAATGGTGAGCGAGCCCGAATGCCGCCAACCCGGGTACTGGGCCGACGCAGGTGTGAGACATGCAAGCAACAACACCATACAGATTATCAGTTTTTTCGTCATCGTCGCGTTCTCTCTATGTTTGACGGAAGGTGGGTATGAGTTTACTGCCTCCCATGGACCCTGTCAATGAGAGCAACAACGATTTTATTCACGTTCGGAAATATCCTGAAAACGATGGCTCGTTTTCTAACTATCTTGCTATGCTGGATCAAATCGAGAGTGAGCGGAACGGTTAGTTTCAAGGAATACGCGAGCGATATCCGTCCGACCATTTGACATTGCCAACCTCGCATGTTAAACCCTCAACCCCCCGCCCTTCTCCCTGCACCGCTCCTTCGTCGCTAGGGAGAAGGGAGCAAGACATCAGCGTTCCTCATCTCCTGCAGCGTCCATCATGTGCAATGGAGTTGATGTCGGGCTGCTTCTCTGGTTCCATTATCTGCGCAGACTACTTAACAGCGAACATTTCCATCTTTGTTGACAACGGGCAGACATGTTCGTATAATGAACTTGTCCGTCTTGGGCGGTAGGGAGTTGCTTGCGCTCTGTCATGCCGCCCTCATGAGGACAATACCGCACGCAGGTTTCCGGAGAGCGGGGATGGTCTTCGATCCAGATGTCAGACGCGCTGAACAACTCCAGAGACAACTGGAGACACAATTGGAGCTGCTCGATCAGATCGAGCAGCGGATGATGGTGGAGTCGCGTCCGCTCGAACGCGCGAAGCTGAAGCAGGATGCGGAGCAGACGCGACAGTTCTACGCCCGGACATCGGCGGAGTACCGGGAGCTACAGGCACGCGTTTCGACTGAAACCGCGCAGCCGCTGCAGGCGGTCGCCGATCAATTGGAGCGGATGGGCGCAAAGCTGACGGCGATCCGGGCCGACAGGACGGCGGGACGGTTCTTTGTGCCGTTTCCCCGCAACGAATTCTTCACCGGGCGCGAGGCCGTGCTGGACGCCCTGCAGCAAGCCCTGCGCACTGGGAATGCGACTGCGCTGACGCAGGCGATCTCCGGACTGGGCGGCATCGGCAAAACGCAGACCGCCATCGAGTACGCCTATCGGTTCGGGCAGGAGTATACCGCCGTCCTCTGGCTGCGCGCCGAATCCCAGGCGGATGTGCTGCAGAGCCTGGTGAGCCTTGCGGGCCATCTCGGCCTGCCGGAGGCGCAAGACTCCAATACGGAGGTGGTGGTCGCCGCCGTGCTGCGCTGGTTGGCGCAGAACCCTGGCTGGCTCCTCATCGCCGACAACGCCGACTTCACCCCGCAGTGGCGTCCCGAAGACCTTAAACGGCTGCTGCCCTATCCGCTCAAGGGCAGTCTGTTGCTCACCTCCCGCGCGCAGTACTTCGGTCCGCTCGGCATCCCCCACCCGCTCGAACTGCACAAGCTCACGCCGGAAGAGGCGGACGCGTTTCTCTGGCAGCGCGTGGGCCGTGACCGTGAAAAAGCCTCTGCTGCCGAACAGGATGCCGCGCAACAGACAGCGGAACTGCTGGACTACCTGCCGCTGGCGCTGGAGCAGGCGGGAGCCTATATCGGCGCAAAGCAGAAGCGCTTCGCCGACTATCGAAAGGCGTTCGGACAGCGGACCATGGAGCTGCTTGCCGAGACGCACCCGGAGATGGGCGAGTACCATCCGCATGGGCAAGATTCGGCGTACCACACGGTCTGGACCACCTGGGACCTGAACTTCCAGGCGGTGCGGAAGGAGAGCACGGCATCGGCGGAACTGCTGCAGGTGAGCGCCTTCCTGTTTCCGGACGCCATTCCCGCCGAGTTGCTGATCGAGGGCGCGTCCAAACTGGAAGGGACGCTGGCCGCCGCCTTCGCCACCGACCGGGACGGCATGGAGGTCTACGACGACCTGCTGGAGCCGTTGACACGCTACTCCCTCGTCCGTAAAGACATCGAGAATAGGACCTACTCCCTGCACCGCCTGGTCCAACAGGTGCTGCGCGAGCGCCTGCCGGAAGCCAGGCGGCAGGCGCAGCGAGCGCGGGTCGCCCTCGCAATCAACGTCGCCTTTCCCGATCCCGATTACTCCGCCTGGCCGCTCTGCGAACGCCTCCTGCCCCACGCCCTCCTCGGCCAGACCTACCTCGCCGAGGACCCCCTGCGTACCCCCCAGGCAGCCCGACTGCTCAACGAGACTGCCTGGTATCTGCTGCATCGCGCCCGGTATACGGAGGCGGAACCGCTCTTAAGGCAGGCGCTGGAGATCGACCGACAGGTGCAGGGCGGAGAGCATCCGTATGTCGTTACCACTCTCAACAATCTGGGAGTGCTGCTTCGCGATATGGGCCGTTATGTCGAGGCCGCCTCCACGCTGGAAGAGGCGGTTGCGATAGACCAGAAAACCCTCGGCGAAGACCATCCCGATTATGCGATTGGTCTGGACAACCTCGCCGGAGTGTACTACTCTCAAGAGCGTTACGAAGAGGCCAAACGACTATATGAACAGGCGCTGGCGCTCACCCGGCGGCATCTGGGAGAGGAACATCCCCATGTCGCCATCTGCATCAACAACCTGGCAAACGTCTACACCAGCCTGGGACGCTATGAGCAGGCTGTCTCGCTGTTGAAGGAGGCGCTGTCGATAGACCGCAAGACGATCGGGGAACGCCATCCCGAATACGCGACGCGCCTCCTGAACCTGGCGTCAACCTACCTCCAGTGGGACCGTCTGGAAGCTGCCGCACCGCTCCTTGGGCAGGTGTTGTCCCTGCACGAAGCGATCTTCGGGCAGGAACATCCGGATACCGCCTCCTGTCATTTCTGGCTGGGAATGCTTCGTTTCCGGCAGGGGCGTCAGGAGGAGGCTGCCCTCTGTTTCCGTCGCGCCCTGGAGATAGAGGAGCGCACCCTGGGACCCCATCACCCGTATACGGTGATCACGCGGCGATGGGTGTGACCCTCAACCCCCCGCCCTTCTCCCTATACCGCTCCTTCGTCGCTAGGGAGAAGGGAGCAAAACTGAAAACGTTTACCTTGAACATAAGGGAGATCCGAATGAATAGTAATTGCGGTCATCCGGTCGCATGGCGTAATAGAATCATAGGTAAACCTCAGCGTTAGTTCAGCGTGACGGCTGTCGCCCTTGCTCCCTTCTCCCTTCCAGGGAGAAGGGCGGGGGGTTGAGGGTTCACCCCCGTAGGAGAGGAACACCGTGAACAAACCGTTCGATCCACAGGCAGCGCGGCGCAAGCAGTTGGAAGGTCTCCTACAAACGCAACTGGATTTGCGACAAGAAATCGAGACGCGGATCGCG
>DATGIG010000610.1:0-6794 GCA_035295825.1 Chthonomonadaceae bacterium
GATCGCCCCACCGGCATCCCAGCCAGCTACGGCGAGCACATCCGCCTGATGTTCGATATGATGACCCTGGCGTTCCATGCGGACCTCACCCGCATCGCGACCTTTATGATCGCCAACGACGGGAGCAACCGCAGCTACAACGACATCGGCGTCCCCGAAGGCCACCACGACTGCTCCCACCACGGCAACGATCCGACCAAGCAGGGTAAGGTGCAGCAGATCAACCAGTTCCATATCACCCAGTTGGCCTACTTCCTGGAGAAGCTGCAGAACACCCGCGAGGGCGCGGGCACTCTGCTCGACAACTCCATGATCGTCTACGGCGCGGGCATCTCCGATGGCGACCGCCACAACCACGACGATCTGCCGATCCTGCTCGCAGGCAAAGGCGGCGGTTCGATCAAGTCCGGGCGGCACGTCACCTATACCGATGGCACGCCCATGACGAACCTGTTCCTATCCATGTTGGACCGCGTGGGCGTCCCCGCCGAACACATCGGCGACAGCACCGGCCGCCTGCAGCAGCTATTCTAAAACCTATTGAACCACAGAGGCACAGAGAAAAACGAGAAGAGAAGAGAACTATCCACAGATTGACACAGATTACCACAGATTAAAAGCCCTAAAGAGGGATGGAGCGATTATCCACTCGATTCGGAAAGATGGATCGTTCTCTTCTGTTGTTTGTAATCTGTGGTAATCTGTGTCAATCTGTGGATAAATCTCTGTTTTTCTCTGTGTGATCTCTGTGTCTCTGTGCCTCTGTGGTTCAAATGTTTTTGAGGGTGAATTATGCGACGCTCCCTGCTCCTGTCCCTGCTTCTCGTTCTCCTATCTGCCTCCCTCTTCGCGGCTCCGCCTAAGAAGTCGTCTCCTAATGGGACGGCTGCGTCTGTGGTGAAGGCCGTGGATTTCAATCGCGATATACGCCCCATTCTTTCGGAGAACTGCTTCAAGTGCCACGGGTTCGATGTGAACCAGCGGCAGGCCGGACTGCGCCTGGATACGCCGGAGGGCGCGTTCGGGAAGCGATCCTCGGGACGGTCGGCGATTGTGCCGGGGCACATCCAGGAGAGCCTGCTGGTGACGCGTATTATGGCGCAGGATGCCAGCCAGATGCCTCCGGTCTCCTCGGGCAAGAAGCTGACGGCGGCTCAGATCGAGACCCTGAAGCGGTGGGTTGCGCAGGGCGCAAAGTATGCGGAGCACTGGGCGTTCGTCGCGCCCGTTCGGCCTCCCCTGCCGAAGGTGGCGGGAGTGGGATGGGTAAAAAACCCGGTGGATCGGTTTATTCTGGCCCGATTGGAGCAGGAGGGCCTCAAACCGTCTCCGGAAGCCGATAAGGCGACCCTGTTGCGGCGCGTCGCGCTGGATCTGACGGGTTTGCCACCGACCTCGGCGGAGTTGAACGCCTTCCTTGCGGATAATCGGCCCGATGCGTATGAGCGGGTGGTGGATCGTCTGCTGGCGTCGCCGCACTATGGGGAGCGCATGGCGAGCGTCTGGCTGGATCTGGCGCGCTATGCCGATACGCACGGCTTTCATATCGACAGCCAGCGGGAGATGTGGCGCTGGCGCGAGTGGGTGATCGACGCATATAATCATAATCTGCCCTACGATCAGTTCGTCATTCAGCAGTTGGCGGGGGATCTGCTCCCGAATGCGACTCTGGATCAGAAGATCGCTTCGGGGTTCAATCGCAATCATCCGATCAACTTCGAGGGCGGGGCTATTCCCGAGGAGTATCAGGCCGCCTATATTGAGGACCGGATCGACACGACGGCCACTACCTTCATGGGTCTCACTCTGCGTTGCGCCCAGTGCCATGACCACAAGTACGATCCCTTCACCCAGAAAGACTACTATCGCTTCTATGCCTATTTCAATAACATCACGGAGCAGGGGCTGGATGGGCAGCAAGGGAACGCGGTCCCCTATATGAAAGCGCCGAATCCGGAACAGCAGGAGCAGATGGACGCGTTGGTAAGGAAGGTCGCGGAGGTGGAGGGCGCGCGTACGGCGCGGGCGGCAGAAGCGGCCCCAGAGGAGGCCGTGTGGGAGAAGACCACGCTGGCGGCATTGGACAAGGCGGCTCCGGTTTCGGCGGGCATGGTGGCCCACTTTGACCTGGAGGAGAACAGCGGCACGCAGGTTGTGAATACAGTCAACAAGGTAGCCGCGCCGATTGTCGGGAAGGCCGCCTGGGCAGCAGGTAAGGTCGGGAAGGCGTTGAGCTTGGACGGCAAGAGCTATGCGGACCTGGGCAACGCCGTCACCTTCGAGCGGACGGATAAGTTCTCGTATGGCGCGTGGGTCTATCCGACGGCGGGCGGCGCGATGACGGTCCTTTCGAAGATGGATGATGCGTCGAACTTCCGTGGCTGGGATATGTATCTGGGGGACGGCAGAGTCTACATCCATATTATCCATGAGTGGGAGAAGAACGCCATCCGGGTTAACACGAAA
This sequence comes from Chthonomonadaceae bacterium, assembly GCA_035295825.1. Taxonomy (GTDB): domain Bacteria; phylum Armatimonadota; class Chthonomonadetes; order Chthonomonadales; family Chthonomonadaceae; genus DATGIG01. The sequence goes on from DATGIG010000610.1 coordinate 2,467, forward strand.
ATGGCGATCCCGCAGAACCAGTGGACGCACGTTTTTGCCACCTACGACGGATCGAGCAAGGCGAAGGGCGTGCATGTCTATATCAACGGCAAGCCGGCGGAACTCGATGTTACGCATGATGCGCTGACGGATACCATTCAGACCGGCAAGCCGGTCACCATCGGAAGGCGTACGCCCGGCGCGCCGTTCAAGGGGATGCTGGACGAGGTGCGGATCTATAACCGCGAACTGACCGCTGTGGAGGTGGCCCAACTCTCCGGTTTCGATACCCTGCGCCCGATGCTCGCAACCCCGGCGGAGAAGCGGACCAAAGATCAGCAGCAGGCGGTTGCCGCCTACTACCTGGACAACTACGACGCGAAGTACAAACAGATCAACGCCGAATTGGCGGAGTGGAAGCAGAAGCAGACGGATCTGGACAAAACCATCCCGACCACCATGGTGATGCAGGAGAGGGAGAAGCCCCGTGACACCTTTATGCTGATCCGTGGGCAGTACGACCAGCATGGTGATAAGGTGACGGCGGGCGTTCCGGCGGTGTTTCCGCCCCTGCCTACAGATGCACCGAACAACCGGCTCGGTATGGCGAAATGGCTGGCGTCGCCCACGCATCCGCTGACGGCGCGTGTGGCGGTCAACCGGACCTGGCAAATGCTCTTCGGCGCGGGCCTGGTACGCACCCCGGAGAACTTCGGCCTGCAGGGCGAACTTCCCACCCATCCCGAACTGCTGGACTGGCTGGCAACGGATTTTATCTCCCCTTTTCCCCCCCTCTCCCCTTCTGGTGGCCCCTGGGACACCAAAGCCCTGGTGCGCTTGTTGGTCACCTCGGCGACCTATCGGCAGTCCTCGCATGTGACGCCACAACTGGAGGCAAAAGACCCGGAGAACCGCCTGTGGGCGCACGGGCCGCGCTTCCGGCTTCCGGCGGAGTTCGTGCGGGACCAGGCGCTGGCGCTGAGCGGTCTGCTGGTGGATAAGATCGGGGGGCCGTCGGTACACCCCTATCAGCCGCCGGGGCTGTGGGAGGAGTTGGCGTTTGGAGGCGGGTTCTCCGCACAGACCTATGTGCAGGATCACGGTGAGGCGCTCTACCGACGCAGCATGTATACGTTCTGGAAACGCACCTGCCCGCCGCCCTCGCTGCAGACCTTCGACGCACCGGAGCGGGAGTTCTGTATGGTGCGCCGCTCGGTCACGAATACCCCTCTGCAGGCGCTGGTTCTGATGAACGATCCCACGTACATCGAAGCCTCTCGCAAACTGGCGGAGCGGATAATGACCGAAGGAGGCGCGACCTCGGAGGCACGAATCGCCTGGGCATTCCGCCTGGCGACCTGCCGTCTGCCGAAAGAGGCGGAGAAGCGCGCCCTGCTCACCCTCTACAATGTGCAGTATGCTACTTTCGCCAGAGACAACGCGGCGGCGATGAAGCTGCTTTCGGTCGGTGAATCGAAGCGCAACGAGAAGCTGGATACCAGGGAGCTTGCCGCCTGGGCCAGCGTCGCCAGTGTTCTCTTGAACCTGGACGAGACCATCACGAAAAACTGAAACCGGTATAAGTGCGCCGAAGGCGCATTCCTTGTCCCGTCCGCGAGGACGGTTGGCCGTAGGCCCCCTAGACGGGGGTTTTCAACCCCCGGCATCGGAAGCAAGAGGTAGCCATGCACTCATGGGAGGTCACGCCAAGCGAAGCAATCGCGATCCAGAAGGAGTTACGGGATCGGATTGTGATGCAGCCGCCTGCCGGTTTCGCACCGGAGCGCATCGCGGGCGCCGACATCTCCATGGATCGCTTCAGTACGGTTGGCTTTGCCGGCATTGTGGTCATTCACCGCCCCACCATGGCGACGGTCGAAGAGGCAAGCGTCACAGTGGAGATCCGCTTCCCCTACATCCCCGGCCTCCTCTCCTTCCGCGAATTGCCTGCCCTGGAGCCTGTCTGGACCAGGCTGGCCGTCAAGCCGGACGTGCTGATTTTCGACGGAGTGGGCTACGCCCATCCGCGCCGTCTCGGCCTGGCCTGCCATGGCGGGCTACTCTTCGATGTGCCCTCCATCGGCTGCGCCAAGTCTCTGCTGATCGGGACCCATCCCCCGCTCGGCGAGGAGCGAGGCGCCACTGCCGACCTGACCGATCAGGGCGAGGTCATCGGCAGGGTCGTCCGGCTCCGTGCGGGCGCAAAGCCTGTCTATGTCTCCGTGGGACATAAGATAGACCTGGCAACGGCGGTGGATATCGTCCTCTCCATGAGCGTCGGCTTCCGGGAACCGGAGACGACGCGACGCGCCCACCGCCTGGTCAATGCCCTCCGTATCCAGGCAGGCAATCCTCACTTCATCGGTGAAAATGCTCTTAAATAGGCGAGCCGTATGCAATAGCGTCTGATTTTATGAAAGTTGCGCCAACTCCTCAAGGGCAGAGACAAGCGCTTGATCGAGAGAGAGCAGTTGTCCGGAGGCCCAGGCGTCATGGAAAACGGCTTCACCCAATTGCTCGCGCAGGGAGGCGAGAACCGAGGCATGGTATTCATTTCCTGTGCGGGGGATCGGCGTACCCAATGCCTCACGGGCGGCCTGCGCTGCGCCAAGAAGCCGGGCGGCACGCTCTGCCAGCTTTCGATGGTATAACAACAACGCGGATACCTCGACAAAGAAGGTAGAGTAGTGCATATCCCCCATTTCACGACAGAGTTCCAGCCCCTCCAACAGAGCCTGTTGGGCTGCCGGCAAGTCCTGGTGCGTACAGAGGCTCTGCGCCAGGTTCGCCAACGCCATCGCCACCCCACGTAGATCGTTGAGTTCGCGCCGCAGCGCCAAACACGCCTCGAAGAGCGCTCTCTCCTTCCGGGCATCCCCTTGAGACGTCGCCAGGATCGCCAGGTTGTGCAAATTGGTAGCCTCCACATAGCGATTGCCGATCTCGCGGCTGAGCGCCAACGATTCCTCGAAGAGGGGTTGCGCCTTCGCATTGTCGCCCTGCTCCATCGCGATCAATCCAAGGTTATTGAGGGTGCCCGCCATTCCTTTCCTGTCGCCCTGTTCGCGTTCTATCGCGGCGGTTTCCGTCAGAAGCTGCTCCGCTTCTTCCAGGTCGTCCTGAACCAGCGCCAGGATCGCAGCTCCGCTAAGCGCGGAAGCGCGCGCATGGGTGCGTTCCTCGGCCCCCTTGCGATTGAGCGCCGCAGCATACCATCTCCGCCCCTCGGCGAAATGGCCCCGAACCCTCCAGAAGAGGGAGAGGGCTGCGCACAGTCGAAGGCCCCACACCGACCCTTCTGAGGCGATCCGCGCGAAGTCCAGCGCGGAGCGCATATTATCATGCTCCAGTTCCAGGCGTTTCAACCATTGTCGCTCGCCCGCCCCATGCTGATGCGTCTCCGCCTGCTCCGCAAAGCCGACATAGTACTCTAAATGGCGTTGCCGGATCTCTTCTCGCTCTTGAACCGGAAGCGCTTCGGCGGCAAATTCCCGGAGCGATTCCAGCATACGATAGCGCATCGCGGCTTCGACTTCCTCACTCAACACGAGGGATCGGTCACGCAGTTGTCCGAGGTACGCGAGCGCGTCCGGCTCTTCGCAGACCTCCTGTGCGGCCTCCAGCGTCCACCCCCCGTGAAAGACGGAGAGGCGGGCAAAGAAGAACTGAAGCTCCGGGGAGAGCAAGCGATAGCTCCACTCAATCGCGGCACGCAGCGTGCGATGGCGCGTCGGGAGGTCGCGATGTCTACCGGCAAGCAGATCAAAGCGACTCTCCAACCGCTCGAGAGTTTGTGCCGGCGACAATACCGCCGCCCACGCCGCCGCCAGCTCCGTTGCCAGTGGGATGCCTTCGAGCTTCGCACAGAGCGCGGAAACGGTCGCAGCGTTTTCGGACGTGAGACGAAAATCAGGCCGAACTGCCCTCACACGATCCAGATAGAGCTGAACGCTTGGAAACTCCATCAGGCGCTCCGGCGTTCCCGGCAGGGACGGAACCGGCAAAGGGCTGAGCGGAAACTCCTGTTCCCCACTGAGGTCCAGACGCTGTCGGGTAGTGACCAGGCACACCAAAGAGGGAAGACACTCCAGAAGCTCCCAGACCACGCTTGCACCTGTCTCCGCAATCTGTTCGAAATTGTCTAAAATGAGCAGCGTCGGCCGTTGTCCCAACGCCTCCACAAGCAGTTCCTGCGATGCGGTGTGCGTCTTCTTGATGGCAAGCGCCTGCAGGATCACATCGATGACAAGCTCCGGCTCGGTTACCTCGGCCAACTCGACGAAACAGATCGTATCGTAGGCAGTGGGTAGGTTCCGTGCCGTTTCAATCGCCAGACGTGTTTTCCCGGC
>DATGIG010000611.1:0-12043 GCA_035295825.1 Chthonomonadaceae bacterium
TGGCAGCATCTGCCTCGGCAGGGAGGATTCTGCCGCCGCGCACGGTGAAATCGTAGGGTGAATCGGATAGGAGGGCATGGATCGCAATTACATCGTGATCCGTGAGGAAGCTGGCCGCGCCCACCCCCCGTACTGTCGGCTGAATGTAGAAGAGCGTAACCTTTCCGGTGCGCAGGTCCACTTTGCCCAGGCGATCATTGCCGCCGATCCCGCGCTCGTCACGGCAATCGAACACAAGGTAGTTGCCGTCGGGCGAGAAGTTGATGTTGTTATCCAGGTCCTTCTGGAGTGGACCGGTGGTGAGTTGTCGCTCCATAATCGTACCCTGCTGGGCTGCGTCTGATAGGGGCATCATTGCGACGACACCAAGGGCGCAGAGGGCTATCGCCACTCTATTCATCGGAGCGCCTCCGCCATGGCCTGCTCCAGAGTCAACTGTCGGCCTGCCTCCCCTTGCGCGGCAAACACTTCCATGCTCAATTCCTGTCGCGTTAATGCGAGGACGCGTTCGACCTCTTTGGTCTGGTACGGTAGGAGGGTGATGCCTGCCGCAGCCTTCAGTTCCTCCATCGCAGCCAGTAAGCGTACTGCGTGTTCGGGGTGATGCTGTAACAGGGCGAGGTAGGCAAACCCTCCCAGTGAGAAGATACTAAGACTCCGGTTTCCGATCTCTTGCAGGAGGGGTAAGCTCTCTTTAAGATAGGCATGGGCGGCAGCAGCGTCATTCAGATGACAGGACACGATCCCCAGGTTGCTGAGAAAGTAGACAATGCCGACCTTATCCCCGACCTCACGCCCAGCGGTCAGTCCCTCTTCAAAGCGAGCGCGTGCGGCGCGATAGTCGCCCTGAAGGAAAAGGACAAGCCCCAGGTTCCCCTGTATGTGGGCGAGGGTGCGTCTGTCGCCAATCTCATGCAGGAGGGTCAGGCTCCGTTCCAGATAGGTCTGTGCAGTCTCGTAGTCACCCTGGAACATGGCCGCAATTCCCAAGTTCGTACTGATGGCGGAGATCCCATAGGTGTTTCCGGTCTCCTCCTGAAGCGATAGGCTCTCCTCCAGGTAGGTTATGGCGGTACGAGGGTCCCCCTGCTGAACGGCCATATTCCCCAGGTTCCCTAACGCGGTAGCGATCCCGGCCCGATTGCCCTCCTCCCGATAGAGAGTCAGGCTCTCCGTATGGTAAGCGCACGCGCCTGGATAGTCCCCCTGATTGCCGACGACCGATCCCAGACCGGAGAGCGTATAAGCCGTGTTGCTCTTATCCCCGATCTTACGATAGAAGGCGAGGTTCTCTTCAAAGAGGGAGCGTGCCGCCGGATAGTCGCCCTGGAAAAGGGCCGTCATGGCGGTCGCGGCCACCGCCTTCGCGCGTAGCTCGTCCTCTTTCTGACTTTCGGGCTGTGCCAGCGCCGCCACACACCACCGCCGCCCTTCGGCAAGGTGGCCGCGTGTCTGCCAGAAGCGATGCAAGGCGACACAGAAGCGTAGCGCCGTTTCATTGCCGCCCGGAGCGTCTAAACTCCACTCCAGCGCCGCACGCAGATTGCCATGCTCCGCTTCCAGGCGCGTCAGCCACAGCGCCTGCTCGGCATCGTTCATGTGCGGCTGCGCCTCCTCCGCCAGCGCCAGGTAGAAGGCGGCATGCCGCTGCTTCGCCTCGGCGCAGGCGTTGCTCTCTGTAAGCTTCTCGGAGGCGAATTCGCGCATGCTCTCCAGTAAGCGATAGCGTCTGCCCTCTCCCTCCTCCTCGCCCAGTACCAGAGAGCGCTCCTGCAGTTCCGCCAGAGAGAGTAGAGCGCTCTCGCCGCAGAGCGCTTCCGCCGCCTCGACCTGGAAACCGCCCCGAAACACGGAGAGGAGGGCAAAACAGCGGCGCAGTTCCGGCTCCAGCAGGTCGTAGCTCCACTCCAGGGTCGCCCGCAAACTCTGCTGACGGCCCGGCAAATCTCGGCGACGGCTTATCAGCAGGTCCAACTGTCGTTCAAGACGCTCCAGCATCTTGCCGGGCGGTAGCGTCCTGGCCCATGCCGCCGCCATCTCGATGGAGAGCGGCATGCCCTCCAGTCGGCGGCAGAGGGCGGCGACGGCCTCACCATTCTGGGCCGTGAGCGCAAAGTCGGGCCGTACGGCTCTGGCACGATCCAGATACAGCGCCACCCCGGCATACTCCGCCAGGCGCGCCGGAGACTCTCTAGCCAGAGGCACCAGCAGCATGGGAACACTCAACTCCTGCTCTCCGGCCAGGTTCAGGGGTTGGCGTGAGGTGATCACACACTTCAGATCGACGGCCTGCTCCAGCAGCAGCCGTACCAGCAGGACGCTCTCCCCGCTGGCCGGGGTCTCACTCTTTCGGCTCATCGGGCCGGCCCGCAGCAGATGCTCGAAGTTATCCAGAATGAGCAGGCTGGGACCCTCCTGGAGCTTGCGTACCGCCTGCTCCAGCGGGTCCGACTGCGGCGCGAGCGCTACCTGCAGCGTATGGACCAGGGCGAACGGCAGCAGGCGCCCATCCTGCAGCATTGCCAGGTCCACAAACCAGACGCGCCCTCTGAATGCCGGTGCGGAGCGCCGGGCGACTTCCAGAGCCAGGCGGGTCTTGCCTGCTCCACCTGGCCCGGTTAAGGTGATCAAGCGCCTCTCCGGTTCCGTCAACCACGTCTGCAGTTGCTCGATCTGCTCTTCGCGTCCGAAGAAGCGGTTCAGCGACGGCGGCAGATGGAGGGCGACGGGGGGCGCGCTGGGCGGGGAGGGAGGCGTAGGGGGAGACGCCGTCTCCACCGCTCTCTGCCCTGAAGTTGCGGGAGGGGGCTGTGTGGAGGCTGCAGGCGTGGGCTTCCAGCTCGCGGCGCGCGGGTCGCAGCGGATCCCTTCGGCCAATGTGCGTGTTTTGGCCGAAGGAACCACGCCCAGCTCCTCTCGGAAGCGTTGCTCCAGAGAGAGATAGCACTGCTGGGCCGCCGCCGGCTGTCCTAGCGCTGCATGCAGTCGCATCTGCAAGCGAGAGGCAGGCTCGTGATAAGGGTCAACGGTCAACACCTTTTGGACGGCCTCCAGAGCCCGTTCCAGGGCGTGGGTCTGATACAGGCTCCGAGCCAGTGTGTAGAGCGCCTCCCCGTAGCGGGCGCTCAGGCGCGCCTGCTCCTGCAGGACCCACTCGTCGTAGAACCCCGGCAGCAGCCCACTCTTATAGAGGGCGAGTGCCTGCTGCAAGAGCGCGAGGCGTTCGGCCCCCTCCGCAGCCTGCCCCGCCTGGTGTAATAGCGCTTCAAACGCGGCGACATCGGTGGTAAGGAGTTCACACTGCAGGCTCACTTGATGGTGGTCGGCCAGCACGACCGTGCCGGAGGGGGTACCGGGAGGTTCGAGCAGGCGGCGGATCAGGGAGAGGAGGTTATTGAGGCGATTGCGTCCGGTGGAGGGCTCGCAGGCGGGCCAGAGGAGCTCGATGAGGGCTTCGCGGGGATGCTGCTGTTCCCGATGGTAGGCGAGGTAGGCGAGCAGAGCGGCGGTTTTGTGCGTGGCGAAACGCGTGATGGTTTCCGAACGGGAGCGCGCGCTCAGACCTCCAAAGAGTTCGATAGTCCATGGCAGGTTCATCATCTGCACATTCCTGGCGGCGCCTGCCGACCGATGCCCTTTTTTGTGGCACCTTTGTCCGCTAAAGGATTTCGTAGGGATTTCGTAAGGTTTCCCCGTTATAGTGCTACATGCTGCGCAGCACCCCCTCGTGCAAGACCTCCATGAGGGCGACGCGGCAGAGAAAAAGGAGGAGACTATGAATTCGCATCTGAGAGTGGCAATCTACTCTACACTCTTGCAACTTGGCGGGAGCATCCGAAAGTCTGTCACTCTCCTGCTCGGCGACGGTGGAAGCCCCGGATGTCGGTCTGGAGCTCATGCCCGAATCTTCTTCTTTGTTTCTCATGAGCGGCGCAGGTATCGGCGCGCTGGGCTACGGTTGGTGCATGCGCATGCGAAGAAGGGGATGATGGCTTGGGACCCTGAACTCTAAGTCGTCCTCCCATCTTACTGTCCTGATCCACCAGGTAACACCTTACCACCATGCATTGTAACTATGAGGAGAAACCATCATGAAGGTACTGAAAACGTTCGTTATCGTGCTTGTCCTGGCGCTGGCATGGTACTGCCCGGCTCAGGCCCAATGGTCCGCGCTGAAAAATACGCCCCCCATTAAGGCCAGTACCGCGCTGCTGCTCACGGATGGCACGGTCATGTGCCAGGATCTTAATGCCATTGACTGGTGGAAGCTCACCCCCGATAGTTCCGGCAGTTATGTCAACGGGACCTGGACCGAAATCGCTTCGATGCGTAATCCACGCCTCTACTATGCCTCGGGCGTGCTGGCCAGCGGTCTGGTGTTTGTCGCCGGAGGAGAGTTCAGCGGTACCACTGTCCCCGTGGAGTTAGATGCCGCCGAGCTCTACGATCCGGTAGGCGATGCCTGGTACGACCTCCCGACGCCCGGATGGGGGCATATCGGGGATGCTCCCTGCACCATCCTCTCCGATGGAAGCGTGATCCTGGGGGATATTGAGAGCCCACAGACGGCGATCCTCGACCCCAACTTCTTCTTCTGGACCCCGTCGGGGTTGAAGAACGATCCCAGCAGTTCGGAGGAGACCTGGACGCTGCTGCCGGATGGAACCGTCCTTACGATCGATTGCACCGACCATCCGGAGTCGGAGATCTACGATCCGTCGGTGGATTTCTGGTTCGATATCGGCCCCTCGACGGGCGCTTGGGGGGGCGACCCCGTGGAAGCCGCCTCCATCGAGATCGGCCCTGCGATCCTACAGCCGATGGGGGATGTCATCGCTTTTGGCGCCTCCGGGCACAACAATTACTACTTCCCGGCAACCGGGACCTGGAGACGCGCCCCCGACTTCCCCGTAGACCCGAATAACGGGCTTCACTATGGCATCAAGGATGGCCCAGCCAGCCTGCTGCCCTTCGGAGGCGTGCTGTGCGCCGCCGGCCCGGTGGACGGCATCCAGAACGACTACCTGGGACCGACCGTCTTCTTTGAGTTCATGAACGGGAAGTTTACGCAGGTAGCGGCCCCTCCCACCGCCTTCCCGAACTTGGCGCCCTTCAACTGGCGGATGCTCCTGCTGCCGACGGGAGAGGTCATGGCAACCAACGGAACGGGCGAAGTGTTCCTCTATTCGCATATCGGCTTGCCCGACGACCGCTGGAGACCGACGGTCTCGCAGTGGCCCACGGTGGCTTCAGCAGGTACTACCAACACGATCACAGGCACGCAGTTCAACGGACTGTCTCAGGCGGTCTGTTACGGAGACGACGCGGCGGCAGCGACCAACTATCCACTGGTTCGACTGACCAACATCAACACGCACCACGTCCGCTATGCCCGTACCGCCAATCATAGCACAATGGCGGTTGCGACAGGCAATATGTCGGTATCTACCCAGTTTACCATCCCGTCTGATATAGACCGGGGTGAGACGAAACTGGAGGTGGTTGCGAATGGGCTCGCGTCGAAGCCCGTCAGGATCAACATTCAGTGATGTCTCCTCCAGCAATAATAGGAGCCATCCTGGGTTGAGACCGGGGCATGAAAATCTCCGGTAGGATATACCCTGTCGGAGATTTTCAATTATGAAGAAGCGCACAGGGCATGTTTGAAGACGGTCCTTCGACCTGGGCCGAAACTGAGAACGGAATAGCTCCCGAGGGAGCTATTCTGTACAGGATTATTTCACGGTCAGCGCGAATTGCAAAGAAACTTTGAGGAGGGTGAACCGATGCCGACTGGCTATCAAACGATCTTTGCCGCGCCGAACCAGGTGATTTTGGAACCGCAGGAGTGGGGCTCTCCGGGGCCGGGGCAGGCGCTGATCCGCACCGAATGCACGTTGATCAGCACCGGAACGGAGCTGACGGCGCTGACCGCCGACTTTCCGCCCGTGTCGAGTTGGGCGAACTGGATCCAGTTCCCAACCGGCATCGGCTACAGCAATGTGGCGCGTGTGGTGGAAGTGGGGGAGGGGGTGGAGCATGTGAAGGTGGGAGACCGGGTCGCCAACACCGGCAATCATGCCACGTACCGGCTCTTTCCGGCGAACCATCTCTGGCCGGTGCCCGCCCGTGTGGATGCGGAAGCCGCCTCGTTTTCGACCCTGGCGGAGATCGTGCTGGGCGGGGTGCGCCTGAGCCGCCTGATCTTCGGGGAAGCGGTGGTCATTATCGGCGCGGGCTTAATAGGGCAACTGGCTGCACGGTTCTGCCGGATTGCGGGGGCCTGGCCGATCCTGGTGGTGGACCCGGCGGAGCAGCGCCTGGCGTTTCTCCGCGAAACAGGGTTTGTGCAGACGCTGCCGATGTGGGGGGATCAGGTGCGCCCGGAGGTCGAGCGCCTGACGAAAGGCCGTATGGCGGATGTCGTGTTCGACGTCACCGGCAACCCCATCGCCATGCAGGGGGCGCTGCGACTGGCGCGGCGGAAAGGAAGGGTGGTCGTGCTGGGCAGCCCGCGCGGGCCGGTGAGCATCGACTTCCATGAAGAGGTGCATACCCAGGGGCTGGAGATCATCGGAGCACACAACAGCATGCACCCATCGGTCGAGACGCCGCATGCTCCCTGGACGATGGCCCGCGATGTGGAGCTGTTCCTGGAGTGGCAGGATGCAGGCGTGGTAGATGTGCGCCCGCTCATCACCCATCGCTACTCCTGGCGGGAGGTGGCGGAGGCCTACCGGATGCTGACCGAAGATCGCACCCGCGCCCTCGGCGTAATCCTCGACTGGTCCGCCGAGCCCTAAGCAGGGTCGGTGCCGCGCAATGGCTCCGCTTCCCGGTCAAAGACCGTTCGGACCGGAATTCAACGCGAGTACCCAACCATAAACGTAGAGTGATGGGGCCAGGTAGAGAGATCTACCTGGCCCAGTTTTATTGACACTCGCACACGCTGGAGGCGCCGAGCGTTCCTGCGCATGGTAGGCGGAATAGAAACGTTAGTAATCGGCTCAGGTCAGGTGTCTAATTATATGAGAACGCATACATCGCTGCGAATAAGGAAACGCCTTGAAGAACCTTCGCGCCATGAGGATCACGCTGCAAGTGGAAGAGCCCGAGGAACACACGACGCTGTTGGAACGCGCTGCGTCCGGAGAGGCGAGCGCGCTGGAGCGCCTCTTGTCGCCCTACAAGTTTGCCCTCTATGCGCTCTGCCGGAATATGCTGGGGCACGCGGAAGATGCCGAGGACGCCGTGCAGGAGACCTATCTGCGCGCCATCCGCGCCCTGCCGAAGTTTCGCCAGGACGCAGACCTGTACTCCTGGTTGTTTCGGATCGCCGTGAACGTCTGTCTGAACGGGAAGCGGACCCGAGGCAAGACCGTTCCGCTGGAGATGGCTACGGAGCGAGCGACATTCCATGCCTCCCCGGAGGCCGAAACCCTGACCCGCGTCGAGATAGATCAGGCGCTTTCCGTCCTCTCACGGCGGCAGCGCGCCGTCTTTTTGCTCCGCGAGAGGGAAGGCTGGAGCGTGCCGGAGATCGCAGCGGCCTTGCGGTGTACACACCGGCGCATCAACAACGAACTCTATCAGACCCGCCGCGCATTGCAGGCGTGGGCGTTGGCGCATGCGGAGAAAGGAAAAGAGGGATGAAGTGTCATCGCGCCGTCTGGTTAGCATCCTATGGCCGGGATCACACGCTCTCCGAACAGGAGCGCGCCGCCCTGGAAGCGCATCTCGGCTCCTGCCCGGCCTGCCGACAGCGCCAAGCGGCTTACAGCCGGTTGGTGAACGCCCTCTCCGCCCAACAGGAGCCGGAGCCGGCAGCCGACCTGCTGCAGAAGGCCATCCGACAGGCTCAGGAGACTGTCGTGGAAAGCAGTCCTGCAAACGGGCGCACGGCCCAGCGTGTTCGACTGGCCCTCGCCCTGGTGGTCCTGGTGGTCCTGGTGGGGACGCGGCTGCCTCAGGCCTTCGGCCAGTCGGTTTTGCAAAAAATGGAGGCGGCTGTCGGACAGGCGAGGACCATGCACGTGGTCTCCTGGGAGTTCCTGATGACGGAGGAAGAGGCGCGCAACCATACCTGGCATGACGGCAAAACGCCGGTTCGCACTGAAACCTGGGTAACTCACGACGCCATCAGCGGCAGGGATGATCTCATGGGGCCATACCTGTGGAATGCAACGGGTTACCTGCATTACGATCCGACCGAACGGAAAATGAAATATTTGCAATTCGCTGGCCGGGAAGTGTCTCTCAAAGACACCATTGAGCGCAGTTTCAATCCCGTTGCGGAAATGAAATCAGCGGTTACTCCAGGAACCTATCTCTCCCTCCACAACTTTGCCGATGCGGTCTGGCAGGGGCGGAAAGTGCATAAATTGCAGATTGCCAGCGGCCCCGACAAGCCGAAAGCCGGAGAGGAGGTCCCCACGACACAGGAGCCTGGGAGGACGCCCCCACCGGGTGCGGCGCCTCGGATGCGCCGGACATTCTGGATAGATCGCGAGACCAACCTCCCGGTTCACGCCGAATACGAAAAAGAGATCCAGGGCCGCTGGGTCGTGCAGACCCGAAGCGACTATGACTATAACCTCCAGACCCCGGCGCGCCTGTTCGACCCGGAGGCGATCCGTAAGGATGCAGAAGCCCATGCAGCGCGGCGTCATTAGCGCTGCCTACCTGCTCCTACCCCATAGAAAGGACCCAGGAATGAAGACATCCATCACGTTGCTTGCCTGTGTCGGGTTGTTGAGTTGCGGTATTTTCGGTGCGGTTCGCGCTCAAGAAACCGATAAAGCGGAGGGCCTGTTAAAACGCGCTCATGAGATCAGTATGCACGGAAGGACACTCAGCGCGGATATCGTCGAGACCTCCATGAAAGAGGAGCGTACCTTAATGACCTCCGGAACCCTGCGTGCCCTGAAACCCTATGAGGGCGAGTGGCATGGCAAGAACTCTCCGGAGGGGCCGGACACCCCCAGTTTCATCGGCAAACTGGAGATAAGTGCGCTGGGAAGCTCAGGGAAGGAGCGCTGGATCGCCGATGGGCGGCAGGTGATCGAGGTCCTGGAAGTGCGGAACGAGTATCTCAAAGGAAACGAGTCGGACTTCATTTCGCATGCGGGTTTTCCGGTGGCATGCTTCTTCTCTCCCGCGACATACGATCTGCTAAAACCGCAGCGCTATATCGGCAAGGAGAAGGTGGATGGCGTCTCTTATGAAGTCGTCGAAGCCACCCAACTCGATGCTACCGGGCATGCCAACCTCTATACACTCTACATCGGTGCAAGCGGACTGGTGGAGGGGTATCGAACTCATTTCACAGACCCGCAGGATCAAAAGGAGATCACCTTCTCCGCCTGGATGAAAAATGTGAAAGTGGATACGCCTATGAAGGCGGAAGAGTTCGTTTGGGCGGTTCCGGCAGGCTTTACCCCCTTCGACCCTGCCATGTTCGATAGGGCTCTGCTTCCGGTCGAGGCGAAGCCAGTGGATTTCCGACTGCCTCGCCTTGGCGGCGGCGAGTTTAAGCTGGCGGAAGCGCGGCGTGGTGAGAAGGCGGTTCTGGTGAATTTCTGGTTTGTGGGTTGCGGTCCGTGCCGGGGCGAATTCCCTCACCTGCAGAAGCTCTACGAGCGGCTCAAGAGCAGAGGGCTGGAGGTGATTGCCATCAATCGCGGGGATACGGAGCCACAGGTTCAGCGGTATATCCGAGAAGGCAAATTTACGTTCCCGGTGGCGCTCGGCGGGCCGAAGGATGACGCCGGTTCTATCTACTCCCTTTTCGGAGTTAAGGCCTTTCCCACAAATTACCTCCTCGACGCCGACGGTAAGGTGATCTGGCGCGCGATGGGATACAACGAATTTACCAGTCCGGAATTTGAGGCAGCGCTGAAGAGAGCAGGCATCCCATAAAGCCCTGGTTTCTTCGGGCTTTGCGTGCAGAACGCGCCCTGTGAAGCCCAAGGCTCACGGGGCGCGTTTTATGTCTTCCAGAAGTATTGCAAAAGTCCGCGATTTGTGTTATATTCCTAATTGCAAACGTTTGCAAAGGCGATTTCCATGGTGACCATCGAACACATTGCCAAAAAAGCCGGAGTGTCCTACTCTACCGTGTCGCGCGCCCTGATGGATAGCCCGCTGGTTAATCGGGCGACCAAGGAGCGGATTCAGAAGATCGCACAGGAGAGCGGGTATCAGGTGAACCATATCGCCCGTAGTCTGGCGATGCGGTCTACTACGACTCTGGGCCTGATCGTGCCGGAAGTGATGAATTACTACTACCCTCAACTGATTCATCTGCTGGTCGAAAACGCGCGTGCTGCCGGATATTCGATGCTCCTGAGCATCAGCGGGGCAAAGCAACAGGATGAGGCGGAATGTATCCAATCTCTCTATGAAAGACGGGCAGATGGCATCATACTGGTGACAGGGGCCAACGGCCTGGTAGCCAGAGAGGAGGTGGTGCGGCTCCACCATGCGGGTATTCCGCTCGTTTTGCTGGGGTGGATTCCGGAGGGAGACGCGTTCAACCTGGTGATGGGCGATGACGCTACAGGCGCCTACGCGTTGACGCGGCATCTGCTTGCTCTAGGACATCGCAGGATGGTACTGCTGGGGCCAAAAGAGATACGCGGACCTTACGACCGCATCCGGGGGTTTCAGCGTGCGCTCCGGGAAGCAGACCTTCCTCTGAAGGAGACCCTCTCCCTGGGGCTCTATACCCAACAGGATGTCAAAGCGGCTGTGGAGGCGCTGCTGCAACGTTCCGCTCCTCCGACCGCTCTCTTCGCCCATCAAGACACGATGGCAGCCTGGACCGTGAAATACCTCCAGGAAGCCGGAGTTGTTCTGCCGCAACAGATGGCCGTCGTCGGCTTCGGGAACCAGGATCTCGCCCAGTTCATAACCCCCCGCCTGACGACGGTAGACTACCCTGTGGCAGCCATTGTGGAGCAGGGACTTCAGTTGTTATTACGCCGTATTCGCAGAAGCGGCGATCCGGCTCCCCAACAGATCGTGCTTACCCCCCATCTCGTCATTCGGCAGTCCTGTGGGACGGCCATTACCTGATCTTTTCGAAGCCTACTGCGTGCAGCATAGACGCTGCCGTCTCCCCGAAAGGAGCTTTGCGCAATGAACCGACGAACAGGTTTTACGCTGATCGAACTTCTCGTAGTAATCGCTATCATCGCTATTCTCGCCGCGATTCTGTTTCCCGTTTTCGCTAAGGCCCGCGAACAGGCCCGCACCATCTCCTGTGTCTCCAACATGAAACAGATCGGGACCGCCCTGGCCATGTATATTCAGGACTACGATGGGAATTACCCTGTACCGGATGTGATGAACCTTCAGGCGGTCAGCCCTCCGGATACTTTTGCGGAGGGATACGCAGGGCACGACTTCTATCGTACCGGGCTGAAGACGATCGGAGATCAGTTAGATCCCTACATAAAGAGCGGGGGGGAGGGAACTACCCCAAGAAGCATCTGGCGCTGTCCTTCGGATTCCGGGAATGTGACCGGCTTTTCCGGCCAGCGCTGGAGTTCGTACCACTATCGTTTCTATTTCAGTTACTGTACGCTTCCCGCCTCCGTAACGGGCCTGCCCCCCAGTTGGCTGGGATCCGTCGTCTCCGATCCGCGTATCACGGCGCCTGCGCAGCTCTACGTGTTTCATGAGGACACCATCTTCCACAGCGTCGGAGAATTTACGCCGACCGGCGCCTGGAAGCCGACCGCACGGATGAATTTCCTGTTCCTGGACAGCCATGTCAAAACCATGCCTGTGGACAAGCCTATCATCAAAGCTTCGTGGACCAGCATTGGGTACGACTATCATTGGCCGTCCGCCTGGGACAGCCCCTGTCTGGGCGTGCCGGATCTCCCATAGTTCAGAAAGACATTTCAGAGAGGAAAGAGATATGAACCGTCTCAAGGCGTGGCAGGCAGCGGTGCTTGCCGCGATTGCCGTTGTCATCGCTGTCGGCGTCATCTGGCGCTATGCGGCAATGAGCGCAGAAGGGGTGCCTGTACCGCCT
>DATGIG010000612.1:0-9060 GCA_035295825.1 Chthonomonadaceae bacterium
CATGGCCCGATTGCCATGCTTGGCGACCGGAATGCCTGCCGCAGCCGCCACGAACGCGGCGCAGGTGGAGACATTGAAGACCCGGAAGCTGCTGCCGCCCGTCCCACAGGTATCCAGCAGAGGCGCACGCTGCGGGCGGACCGGCACGACCCTGGCGCGCATCCCCAGAGCGAAGCCGGTCACCTCCTCGACCGTTTCGCCCTTCATTCGGAGGGCTACCAGAAGCGCCCCCATCTGCGCCGGGGTAGCGCTGCCCTCCATGAAGGCATCCAGCAGCGCGCTCGCTTCCTCACGAGTGAGGTGTTGGCGCTCAACCAATTTGCTTAACGCGTGCTGGGGCATAGTGGCTTGCCTCTCACAGAGGGCGTGGTCTCCTTATTTTTTTCCTCGATTTAAGGGCGTCGGGGGGTCATCATCCGTCGATTCGCTCAGGCCGCCCCAGGCGCTCAGATCGACCGGACCGGGGCGTTTTATCGTTGCGCCTGGAGTGGAAGACGATCCTGCCATATGGGGTTGTATTCCGCCGGTCGGCAGGGCGGCGGTATTCCCCTTGGCGAACATGCTGTTGGCATCGAGGGTCGTCTTCTCTACATTGAGCCCAGGATTATGAACGGTCACCACGCCGCCCGTCTGCGAGCCGCTGACGTGGAATATCTGCCCTGTTAAGGTATGGGCTTGCATGGCATAGTTGCGGTTGGTCTGTTGGAGCTGCCCGATCAGACCCAGTTCATCCGCACGGATGGCGACCAGGCGGTTGCGCACCGGAACCATCACTACATAATCTCCGAGGAGCCGCTGGGTGATATAGTCGCGGAAGCGCTCGATGATCAGCCAGGTTGCCGTGAGGTGATCCCCTTCCATCACCAGTCCGACCTCCTCCTGGTTCTCCTTCTTACCACCCCCCGCTGTCAGGGAACTGGTCACATTGGGAAAGCTGAGCATGTTCATGTTGTTGATGCCGGCGCGCATCGCTTCTTGAAACGTAACCCCCCAGGCGTCCAACTGGGTCTGGGTGACAGCGACCGCTGTGCCCGGCAGATCCCGCATCACGATGACGCCGAGCTCCCCCACAAAGGGTTCGAAGGGGAGATCATCGGGGGGATCGGCCTTCTGCATGGTGCGTCGGGCTTGATTGACGTAATCCGCGTTTTTGAGGGTGGGGCGCAGGGTAATCTGGGCATCGAACCAACCGTGTTCCGGGACATCGGTCAGCAGGGTATCGATCCAGCGCTTGATCAGTAATTCCCGGTTTTTCGGCGTGCGCGAGTAATCCAGATAGAGGTTGCGCAGATTGCACGCCTGGGTAGGTTTCCCCTGCAGTGTCAGGTTCAGCCCTGTTTCATTATTTTCGACCCTTGCGCTGGGCTCTGAACGGCGTACAGCCAGGCGCACGATGTCCCTGAATTCCGGGAAGGAGACGGGCTTCTCTTTGCCGATGGTCAGTCCGAATAGTTTCATAGCTGTCCTCATAGATCATTGGGAGGGTTGCGCCCTCTCCGCTACAGCATGACGGGGATCAAGAGACTCGGCCCGCCGATGTTTATTGTACTCTACCCGATTCGTCGCCTCAAACGCAAATCCCTCTTTTCCCCGATGGCCTGTATCGGATCCAGACCCTGTATCGGATCCAGACTTAGATTTACCATTTTTGAAAAACCGTCTCCCTGCCTATAACCTTTTGTTCCAATCCGCCCGACAATCGAATGGGGTCAAGCAGTGCTTCCACGCGCGAGGATGGTTGGGAAGGCCGGATACGCGCCTCTGTAAAGGGTCACTCTATGAGGGTCACTTTTTATGGATCGTTGGCGGCATGGCTCCACGACGCGGTCTGTCATGGATGGATGGACTGCTTTCCGCTCATCATGGAGGAGTCACTATGGGCGAAGTCTCTGCTGCCACTCTCTGGCGTCTGTGTAAGCAAGAGGGCAGCCTGGATGCACGCGACCAGCTTATACAGCGTTACGCGCATCTGGTCTCCATCACGGCGGGACGGCTCTTCGGACCGATGCCGTCGGGGGTGGAGCGTGATGATCTGGTCGGCGCGGGCGTGGTCGGGTTGGTGAAGGCTGTAGACCAGTTCGATCCCGAACGTGGTATCAAATTCGAAACATACGCGATCACCCTGATTCGCGGCGCGATCCTCGAGATGCTGCGCGGCGATGATTGGGTCCCCCGATTAGTGCGCGATCAACAGAAGCAGCTCAAACAGGCATATATGCGTCTCGAATCCCGTCTCGGACGTGCGGCGAACGAAGAGGAACTGGCCGAAGAGATGGGTATTACTCCGGATAAGCTCGACAAGCTTCTTTCCAACATCGGTCGCGCCAACCTGCTCTCCCTGGATGACCTTCGTATCGGCAGTGAACAGCAGCGCCTCGCAGATGTGCTGCCCACGGAGGAGCCAAGCCCCCTGGATAGCGTTACCATTCGGGAACGTCAGCGTGCGCTATCTGCCGCTGTAGAGCGGTTACCGGATCGGGAGCGGACGGTTGTCTCACTCTACTATCATGAGGGCTTGACCTTCAAGGAGATCGGCGGCGTTCTCACGGTGTCGGAATCGCGGGCCTATCAACTGCATGCCCAGGCCGTAACACGGCTTCGCAGCTATCTCGCGACCGAAGCGGAGTTATTCCCCTGATCCAATACACATCACCCACTCTTTGGATACTTACCGAGAAAAAAAGTTTCACAGGCTTTTCCGGTTTTCAAAAGGTGGGCGTGAGTAGGGAGAGTGGTAGATAAAAGGAGGGAGGGGGAGAGGAAACCGGGTGAGTCCGTAGGCCGTTGCGCCGGGGCCGAAGGGGACGTTTCCCCCCTCTTCCACACGGTAGAAACCGTCTTGAGGGAGCCGCGATAATCCTTCGCGGCTCCCCTTTTCGTCAGTTCGATAGGGTCGGCAGGGTGACATAGGAAGGGTGGGACGTATTGTGATAGAGGGTCTGTTTCGCCACCACCATCTTCGTAGTAGTCTCGTTGTCCTCTCCGGTATTCAGGTTGCGATCATAGGCCGGGAAGCAGGAAGAGGTCACCAACACACGGAGCCGATGGCCTTTCTTGAAGATATTGCCGATGGCCCATAGATCCAGGTCGTAGTCCGCGACTTCACCGGGGGTGAGCAGCATCGGCTTTTCGAACGAGTTGCGGAAGCGCGCACGGAGGATGCCCTGGATCAGGGAGATCGCCTTGCCGTCCGGAGTGATATCTTGCAACGTCGCAAACCAGTCGGTATCTCGGGCGGAACTTGCTGCTGAGAGATGAAGCGCAATCGGGCCGGCGATCACCAGATCCTCCTTGAGTACTTCCGAAGTAAAATCCAGCAGTTTCGGATCGCGCTCCGGTGTCTGTTGCACCAAGATATCGTCCGTATTACCGGTTTTGGCGATCGTGCGAATGATACTCGGAATGTAGGGGTCCGCCGGGTTGTAGGAGTAGTGATCTTCCGGCTCCTTGGCTCCGGGCGGAGTGGTGGAGAGCGTACCATCGCTCTTGTCCGTATTGGCATGGCCCTTGGAGTGCAGATACCAGCGGGTCACCTGCGCCTCTTTTGGGGGCCAGGCGGAGAAAGAGCGCCACTTGTTCTCACCCATGAGGAAAGCTTCGACCGGCGGCTCTTTCTCGATGCCGTTATCGATTCCCTTCAGCCAGTGGTCGAACCAGCGCAGGTAGACGGTATCGAGGTCGCGCAGCGAATCCGGACCGAAGTCAATGTTGCCGATTTTTGACGTGGTATTCACCGCGTGAGTCCAGGGGCCGTAGATAAGTTTCTGGTTCGTTTGGCCTGCCGCGACCATGGCCGCATAGTTGAGCTTGGTCCCGATCCCATCGCCATCGAACCAGCCGGAGACGTGCAGCGCGGGAAGGGGCGCAAAGTCCTTCATCCGGTCGTTGAAATTCACCTGCTGCCAGTAGGAATCGTTGGTAGGATGCTGGAGCCACTCCTGCACATAGGGGAGGTGCTTGCCGAATAGCTTCTTGTCTATATCGGTCACAGGGAGCGTCTTGAATGCCTCCAACTGGCTCAGCGTACTCGCGGGCGATTCGATGTGGTTCTCGTTCTTATCCATGACGACCTTGCCCCACCACATGCTGCCCGTTAAGAGGAGCGCGCCGGAGGCATAGGGGACGTTGAAGAACGGGTCGGGCGGGGAGACGATGGGGATTAGGCATTTGAGGTGCTTGTTGCCCTCACGCGCCGCCGCCCACTGGACGAAGCCCAAATACGATCCCCCGATCATACCAACGTTGCCATCGGACCAGGGTTGGCTCGCACACCACTCCACGCTGTCGTAACCGTCCTTCGCTTCCATCACGAAGGGATGCCAATCCCCCTCGGAATCGAAGCGTCCCCGCACATCCTGAGCGATGAAGACATAACCGCGCTTGGCGTAGAAGTTGGCCTCCACAGCATTTTCCCTGCCGTATGGAGTGCGCTGGAGGATCACCGGATAGGTTCCCGGCGCATCCGGGCGATAGATGTCCGTCGCAAGATGGACGCCGTCCCGCATAGCAACCATAACTTTCTTTTCTATTTTGACGGTGAACGTAGGCTGTGAGAGCTTCGAGTCGGTCTTCTCCGGTTTCGCCAACTCTTCATAGCCTTCGCGAATACCGACGAGTTTCTGGCCGGGAACGGTCCAGAACAGGATGTGACCGTCTTTGTCGGTATCTACTTCCGTATCGATATTGCCGATAGGGCCGGCAAGAACGACGGAGTAGCGCGAGAGGGCAACGGTCTTGCCATGCAGCTCACGGGGCTTGGCGTTTAACGCGGTCACGGACACTTTCAGCGTGATAGGGCCGGAGGTAGGCATCGCGGATACCGCCAGAAGGGTAAACTTTTGTGCTCCCCCCTTCTTGGCATCGTAGGCGCTGAGGAGATAGGTGAACAGATGTGGGGAGACATCATCATAAGGAAAGACGTGGTCGGGCAGCGTGGTTTTGTGGGGCGTTTGATCCCCAGCCTGCCATGTGCTTTTGGCTCCGTCAACCGTCAGAGTGAACTTGCCGAGTTTGCCCCCATCCGTTGTTACCTCTGAGAGTTGCCCCTGTTTCAACTTTAAGTCCGAATGCAGTTTGACATTCCGTCCGCCGAAACTGATTGCCGTGTCGGACGTCGAACTCCCATCCGCGGCAATCTTGAAAGTCTCGTTGCCGAAGGGGGCTTCCTGTACGGTGATGACGAACTTCCCACTGTCGGGTTTGATCGGCGTATCCGCCGGTGCGCGCAGCGCGGCGCACAGCAGGGTACCGGTAAGGGCGAGCAGACCGCCGGCATACGGCAAAAATGGTACACGATAAGATTGCATTGCAATGATCTCCTTGCTATCTAATAGAGATGAGTTCCAGATCCACGTTCTCTCCGCATGTTTTCCGCAGCGGAGTAGGCTCGGACTTCACGGATCCCGCTTTTCTGGAATCATAATCATGGCGATGGAGTGGCGACGGCGCTCCGGAGTCGCTTCATTCTTGAGATTGGTCTTAAGGAGCGTCATGATCTGCTCCTTGAACTGCTGCAGCTCTTCGTCGGTCAGGTTGAGCGCGGTGCTGTTGTAGCTGGCTCCATCAACTTTCAGGTTGATGGTTTCCTGCTGGAGATAGGCTCGAAACTGGCCGACCAGCGTCCCTAAGAAGGCTGTAAAGTAGTGCAGATGGTCTTCATGGGTGAAGTTGGCCATCTCCTCCGCCGTGAGCAGCGCGTTTTCCTGGGAGATGGCATAGACCTTTTCGACTGCGCCGCGTACCGGGTACTCTTCCACCACCGTCACGATATTCTCGTTGGCGAGAATGCTGATATGACGATAGAGCGACGCCTGTGCGACGTCCGGAAGCCTGACAGCGATCTGCTGAGGCGTCAGCTTGGTACCGGCGAGCGCCATCAGGATACGCAGCCTTATCGGATGGATCAGTGCATCTGCCTTGGCGTGACCGCGGCTCTTAGGGTGTTTCATGCTCCTCTGTCCTATGTCTCTTCAACCATTCTCATTTGTGATTATATTCCCGATTTCGAGAATTGTCAAGTGTGAAAGAGTTCACACCGACCCGGCGTTGAAACGCCGTGCTGAAATCCAAAGTCCGCCTGCGCGGACTGGCTCCCTCACCCCAACCCCGCCCGCTCTCCCGCTTCGCGGCGCGGCAGAGAACACCCCGCAAGGGGAGAGGGGCTTATCGAACCCGCGAAGGCGGGTTTCGTGTTTCAGAACGGGGATTGATCCCCGTAAGTGGAAGCGAACGCGGAGCAGCAGCCAGTCACCGTGGCGTTGTAAGATCGAGAGCGAGACATCGGAATTAGAAGCGACCTCCGGCGTCAATTCCCTATCTAAGACCGCCTGAGAGGTGATCACGTCGGCTTCCGGCCGGTCGGGTGAGATCAGGTTGCGCAGGGTGGGAAGCACGAGGGGCTCCTTGCGCTCCAGCGGAGAGTAATCTCGTGCATAGTAGAGCATGCTCGGGCGGCGGGGAATGATATGGTAGAAGACGACAGGCAGTCCTGCTTTTGCGTCCGAGCGGGCATCTTCTGCGATCTGCTGGTAGGGTGCGATTACTTCCTTCTCAATCACCCCATAACCAACCGTTGCGCCGAACCCGATCAGGAGGGCCATCGTGCCCAGCAGGGTGAGAACGCTGCCCCAGCGCTGCCGCTCTCCCGGATTGCGCAGCAGTAGTGCCCACGACATGAACGCGCCCACAAACAGGATCAGGGTGAGGCCGAGTGCAATGAGGTTGACGCCGGAAGGGGCCAGCGATTTTCGCTGGGAGAGTACCAGAAGGATAAGGGCAGCTGCCAGCAGGATGCCGGAGATCAGGGCTGCTCCCGTTACGCCGCGCCGTAAGGAGCGGAGAAACGTCTGTTCCGAAATCGCCCGATCCAGCCAGTACCCAATCAGCAGCGCTGCAGCGGGATAGGCGGGAACGATGTAGGTCGGCAGTTTTGCCGCCCCCAGAGAGTAGAAAACAAAGATAGCCCAAAACCAGGCAAGGAGGAATTTCACCACTGAGACGGAAGACGTTTCCACGCGTTTATAGTGAATATGAAACGCTGCCGGGGCGAAGCAGGCCCACGGAAAGAAACCCAGCAGGAAGTACAAAAAGTAGGTCGGCAGCGGCATATTGTGGACGGTATCTGCCCCCTGGAAGCGCCCGATGTGCTGATGAATGATATACTCCTGGTAGAAGTCGCGGCCGTCGGGAGCGCGCTCGCCGGCTCTCCATACAAGGTAGTGCCAGGGCGCCGCGAGCACGAAGAGGAGTGCCAGTCCGAGCAGCGGCCTCAGACGTTTGAGGTGTTCCGTGAGAAACGAGCGGGGGTTCCAGCGGACCCGAAATGAGAACGTGCGCCGACGGAGACGGAGGGAGAGGCGATCCCAGAGTAAGTAGGTTCCGATCACAAGGGCGGGGAGGAGGAGGCCGATGGCGCCCTTGGTAAGTACCGAGAGTGCGCAGGCGATCCAGAAGCCGGCTGCGAGCAGCCATGTCGGAGTTCGGCTGGTATTCGGAACCGGGCGCAGCGCCTCGAAGGCGAGGAGGGCGATGGTGAGCCAGAGAACCAGCAGGCCGTCCGTGGTCATCTGGCGCGCGTCGGCGAGGGTCATTGGGGCGGAAGCATAGACAGCGGCAGCCAGTAAGCCCGCCCGGCGTCCGAACCAGCGGCGTCCCGCGTAGTAGATCAGGGCTGTGGTCAGGAGGGTGGCGAGGGCAGCGGGCAGACGTGCAGCCGTCTCCGATACGCCGAACAGGCGCATGGAGAGTGCGGCGCACCAATAGACCAGGATCGGCTTCTCGAAGAAGGGAGAGGTCTGCTCATTAGGGCGCGCGGGAGGACGTGCGTTCAGGCGGGGTGTGATAATATCCCCGGTGACGAGCATCTGCCGGGCGCAAGTCACATAGAGCGCTTCGTCCAGATCGAAGAGATGGATGCTGCCTAGCCGGAAAAAAAAGAGAAAAAGACAGAGCGCCGCCAGCCCCCATTCCGCGTAGCGGAACGCGGGGCGCGCAAGAGGGCGGCTGGAAACAGGGGGCGTAGTCAGAGATTCGGCGTCCATAATATACCGCCGTTACAATTCGACGCGGAGCCCGTTTTTCCTTCCCGAAACCGAAATCTTTCCAGCGGAGAGGCACATCGGGAGGAAGCCGCCGGGTTCAGGGTGAAGATACCTCCGATTGTGTCCAACAACTTAAGGAGGCTAATGAGACCATGCGCGTCCATGCCGATAATCTTGCCTTGCTGTATAGCGACTACGCCGACTATCTGGAAGGTGACAGCGTAAATGCGTTTTTCCAGACCTATGGGATCAATTTCTCCGCCGGTCACTGGTGCGCGGGCGGGTTTAGCGACCGCTTCTGCCGGACCTACCTGGAGGAGCCACTCGATGAGTCGGCGGTAGGACAGATCCGGAGGGTGTCACAGGCGGGCATCGCGGGCGTCGAACTGAACAATGAGATGTTTCTCAATGACAGGCTGCAGATAGACGAAGGCAAGATCCGCGAGGTGAAGGACGCGCTGGCGCGCTTTAACGTGATCCCCACCAACATGAATACCAACATCTGGACGCGGGCCTACTATCGCATGGGCGGCATCACGAACCCGGATGCCGGACGCCGACGCGAAGCCCTCGACTACTGCCTGACCACAGTAGAGCTGGCGAAGCGATTGGATTGCCCCAGCGTGCAGCTCTGGCCCGGCTCCGATGGATGGGATTACCACTTCGAGGTGAACTACGGCAAGCAACTCGACTGGTTTCTGAACGGCTGCGTGGAGATCGCCCGAAAAGCGCATAGTCTGGGATTGAAGTTCGGTACGGAGGCCAAGCAGAAAGAGCCGCGCGAAGGCAATATGATCCTGAACACCACTGCGAAGGCTGCACTGGTCGCCAAGACCGTGAACGAGACGGTCGGACAGACGGTCATGGGGGTCGTTATTGACTATGGGCATGAGCAGATGGTGGGCAATCAGCCTGCCGACAGCCTCTATCTGCTGAAGCGGATGGGGGTGCCCATCGCCAACTTCCATATCAACGCCGCCAAGTATAACTCCAACGACGAGGACCGGGTGACGGGGACCGA
>DATGIG010000613.1:0-4790 GCA_035295825.1 Chthonomonadaceae bacterium
GGGCTTTGTATGAAGAGAGCCTGAGCATCAGCAAGGCGTCAGGCGATCTACCCAACATGATACAAAGCCTGGAGGGACTGGCGACGGTAATGCTCTTCCAGGCAGAGACGCCGGGAGCCGTACGCCTATTGGGCGCGGCACATACCCTATGCGAGGCCCGTGGCACCCCGTCTTCTCCAAGCGAGCAGAAGAAACATGATGAGCAATTAAGGCAAGCCCAAGCTGCACTCGGGGAAGCTGCGTTTGTCATCGCCTGGAAGGAGGGGTGCGCACTGCCCTGGGAGCAGGCAGTCGCACTCGCCCTGAAAGAACCCGTAGCTTCCCTATGACCTCTTCCGAGTTTCAGGCGCCTTCTTGAAGTTCGGTCAGTTTGCGCTGTAGGAAGCGACGTTCCGGCTCCGAGGCGACGCGGTCGAGAGCTTCCCGGTAATATTTCTGCGCCGCTGCCCGATCTCCCTGCTTCGCGGCGAGGGCGGCGAGTGTGGCGGGGAGCAGGTGGTAGGCGTCCAGCATCGGAAGCGCTTTGAGGTTTTCCAGTTCCCTCAGGCCCGCTGCAGAGCCGTGCCGCATGGAGAGCGCGACGGCCCGGTTCAGGGCGATGACCGGCGAGTTATTGAGGGTAAGAAGGTCGTCGTAGTCGTGGAGGATCGCCTCCCAGTCCGTCTCCTCGTAGGAGGGCGCAGCAGCGTGGCAGGCGGCAATGTGGGCTTCGATATGGTAGGGGGAGATGGCATCGCCCGCTATGGAGCGGTCGAAATGGCGGAAGCCGAGCGTAATCATCCGTCGGTCCCAGAGCGATCTATCCTGCTCCGAAAGGAGCAGGAGATTGCCCTCAGCGTCCAACCGTGCCGCCAGACGGGACGCCTGAAACAGCAGCAGCGCCAGCAGCGCATGAGCGCGGGGCACGTCGCCCTGCGGATGCGCCGTCAAGAGGGTGGCGAGATAGATCGCCTGCTGGCACAGATCCTGGCGGATCAGGTTTTCGCCCGCGTGGGCATTGTACCCCTCGTTGAACAGCAGATAGAGGACCTGCAGCACCGTATCGAGGCGCTGCGGCAGCGCGTCCGCCTCCGGGACCGTGAAGGAGACCCGTTGCTGGCGCAGGGTCCGCTTGGCGCGGGTGAGGCGTTGCGCGATGGTCGCCTCCTCGGTGAGAAAGGCGCTGGCGACCTCGGCGACAGTAAACCCGCAGAGGGTCTTGAGCGTCAGAGCGACCTGCGCCTCACGCGAGAGCGCGGGATGACAGCAGGTGAACATCATGCGGAGCTGGTCGTCTTGGAGGGCCTCCGTTCTGCGCAATGCCTCCGCTTCCGTATCCACTGCCTCGTTTTGCTGCATCCATGCCAGGACTTCCGGGGCTTTACGGCGCAGGCAGGCTTCCCGGCGAAGCGCGTCCCGCACGCCGTTTTTGGCGGCCTGCGTGATCCAGGCAGCGGGGAGGGAGGGGATGCCGCGTAGCGGCCACAGCCGCAAGGCTTTGACAAGCGTCTCCTGAACCACATCCTCGGCGAGATCGAGATGCTCGATGCCAAAGAGGCGTGTCAAGGTGGAGACCAGGCGACCGGCCTCATGGCGGAAGAAGTCCTCCACCAGCCGTGGCACCTGGCCTCCCTCGGTCTGCTGCAGCGGGGGAACCATATCGCTCCCCCGTTCCGTCGTGTCGAGAACGCGCAGTCGCATACGCCTCACATCTGCATGATTTCGCGCAGTTCGACGCTGCCGCCGTACAGGAGGGCCGGGCAGCCCTTTGCCGTCTCCAGCGCCTCGTCGGCATCGGCGACATTGAGCAGATAGTAGCCGTTCACCGCCTCCTTGGTCTCTGTGAAGGGGCCATCGGTAATCTGCATCCCCGTACCTGCGCTCCGTAGCACCTTACCGCTATCGTGCAGAGGATCTGCCGAGATGTATTTGCCCTCGCTTCGTAGCTTTTGCCCCCAGGCGACATACTTCTCGATGATCTGTTGTATCGCTTCCGGCGACTCGGGGTATTCGCCGCCGCGCAGCAACAATAAGAACTGAGACATAGGAAAACTCTCCTTTCATGTTGTTTTCACTCTAACGACGAACAGAAAGCCGGAAAATAGACAGAGGTGCGTAGATTTTTTTCAACAGAGAGCTTCTGATGTGGAAGTATCCTATTTTGCACAGTCAACCCAAATTTAATCTTTTCTTAATGTTCTCTTAACATAAAAGCGCTATTATCAATGCGCTCTCCCCCGCAAAACGCAAAGTACGTCAAGTGCTATACGCACTACCTGCAATTGCAACACTTCCAGCACCATCCATAAGGAAATGCCTGCCAACCGCATACGCGACATCGAAAGCCGCGCCTTGAGGTCGTGCCTTGGCGGCGCCGACATCACAATTGCGCGCATCTTGAACAGCGCTTTCCGCGAAAAGGAGTTATTGCATGTCCCTATTGTTTCAGCGCCACCTGGCTATGCTTCGGTCCGTAATCCATCGAAGTTGTTGTTCTCGCGCTCTCATCGGCGCTGCCGTATTGGGAACCGTTGTCGGCTCTAGCCACATGGCTTCCGCACAGGCAACGAACACTTCACCACAACACGATCTGCTGGACAACAAGCCCGCAGTCATTCTGGACGATCCCTTGTGGAAGTACAGAGAGGGACATAACTTTCTCGCCTGGGGATTTCTGCAGAGCCGCATCTCGGACTCTAATAATTCCAGCGGAGATCGTGGCCCAACGCGGGCCGAAATCACCCGGCTGCGCCCCACCTTCAGCTTCACGCCCGATAAGTTCTGGGACTTCCACGTTCAGGTGGACTTCACCACGCGCGGAAGACCGCTGAACTCGATCGGCGGGCGCGATGTCTACGTCGAGTACCATAACACCGACTACTTCGCGCGTATCGGCCAGGCAAAGATCCCTTTCGGTTACGAAGAGTGGCAGGAGAGCGATGAGGATCGTGCCGCTGTGGAGCGTGCACGCGTGCTGACCACGCTGTTCCCGAACGAGCGGGATACCGGCATCTGGTTCAGTACCGCGGAACCACGCAACCCGAAGGATCCAGGTAAGCGCCTGATCCGTCCGACATACACCCTCGCCTTATTGACAGGCAACGGGATCAACAAATACTACGATGAGGTCGGCAAGGCGATCGTCGCACGTGCCCGCTTCCCTTACCACCAGAATCTCGCCTTCGACACCTCGCTGTTCACAGGCCGTTCCAACCTGCCCAAGGGCGTCGAACGGGTCAAGCAGGCTTTCGGCCTGGGGGCTCAGGGCCTGAAGGGCCATGTGGTAGCCCAGGCGGAGTTCTTGTGGGGCCGGGCCTTCGGTCACGACCTCTATGGCGGCTACGAACAGGTGAGCTACGACACCAAGATCCCGGGCGTGTTCTTCCTCCGCCACGACATCTACGATCCGGATACCTCCTCCGGCGGCAAAATGTGGAACCGGGAAGCGGTTGGGCTGTATAAAGACTTCGCCAATCTTCGTCTGCCCGGCAAAGACTACGGCATTCTGCGTCTAACCGGTGAGTACGACTTCGTCAGCAACGCGGCCGTCGCAGGCGACTCGGATCTGTTCTCCTTTCAACTCCAGTTAAAATACTGAAGGTAGTGAAATAGCCCTATTGCCCATAGGAACATCGGGTAGAATAGGTGTCTATGGAACCATCCAAAATCGATCAAGCGCTCTTCCGGGCTGTAGAGAAGGGAGATATACAAGCCGTTCAGGAACGGTTGCGGAAGGGCGCAGACGTTAACACACGTCTAGGGCAACTAGGTAAGGGATATACGCGCCTATTTGACCCTTACTGGATGAACCCGGCAGAGATGTCCGCGTGGACACCGTTGATGGCAGCGGTCAACCGTGGGTTTGCCGAGATTGTCCGGATTCTGTTGGAGAGCGGAGCGGATATCGAGGCTGCAGAGCCCAATGGGCTGACAGCACTATGCCATGCGGCCCGTGCCGGCCAATTGGAAATCGCCCGTCTTCTTCTCCAATGGGGTGCGAATACATTCGCTCGCCGTTTCGATGGGCACACCCTACTTCATCTTGCCACTTCACATGGTCATAACGGGATGATGGAACTCCTTCTCGATCATGGGATGGATGTGAATATCACCAATGATGATGGCGATACCGCGCTGCACATCGCAGCCGAGTATGGCCAGAAGGAAGTGGTGCATTTGCTCCTCCAACGGGGAGCGAATATCCAGGCGATGAATCATGCCGGTGAGACCGCGCTCTGGGAGCCGATTTTCCGCACCCATCCCATTTTGAATCGCCCCGATTACACTCACCTCGATGTTATCACACTGCTGCGAGAATCAGGCATTCGTCCCACATTCCGAGAAGCGATTGCGCTTGGGGATGTGCGTGTGGGACTGGAGTGGATTTCCGGCGGTGCAGACCTGAATGCTCCGGTATGGCGCGATATGACGCCCTTGGCATTGGCCTGCAGTCACGGTCAGGCTGCATTTGCCCGAATGCTTATCGAAGATTACCTCAACGTTCCTGACATCGCTTCCCTCTACAACGCGGTTCAATCCGGCTCTCTGGAGACCGTCGAATTGCTTCTCACCACGCGAGAATGGTCACAAAAAGCGCTCTTTTATGCGCTGCTTCGCTCTCTCGGCTGCAAAGACGGTCGCATTTCGGATAGGGTCGGATTGCAAATAGAGGACTGGAAACCGATGATCGCCTACGCCCATGAAGACCACGCAGACATAGATGCTCTGACTATCTATCTGCTCCGGATAGGTCGCGTTGACAAGACAGATAGAGCATTGATTCAGAAAGCATTTGGATATGCCCTTTTAAG
>DATGIG010000614.1:0-4539 GCA_035295825.1 Chthonomonadaceae bacterium
GCGGCGCGGGCGGTTGCAGCGCTGGCGGGGATCGCGCTGGAGACGGTGGACGCCATCGCCTCGCATGGGCAGACGGTCTGGCACCAGCCCCATCCTCTGATGGTAGGCGGCGGCACGGCAACTGGGACGCTGCAACTGGGCGAGCCGACGGTGATTGCCGCCCGGACCGGCTGCCTGGTGGTTGCCGATTTTCGGGCGGCGGACATGGCGCTGGGCGGGCAGGGCGCGCCGCTTGCGCCCTTTGCGGACTATGCGCTGTTTGCCCATCCGACGGAGACGCGGGCGGTGCAGAACCTGGGCGGGATCGGGAACGTGACCCTGCTTCCGGCGGGCCGCCCGCCGGAGGGGGTGTTGGCCTTCGACACCGGGCCGGGCAATATGGTGCTGGACGAACTGACCCGGCGGCTGACGCGGGGCCGCAGCCGCTTCGATGCCGAAGGGCAAATCGCCGCGCGGGGGAGCGTCCACGCCGAACTGCTGCGCGAATATCTTGCTCATGCTTATTTCGACCGCCCGCCGCCCAAGTCCACGGGTCGGGAGGAGTTCGGCGCGGTGTTTGCCGCCGGCTTTTTGAAGGCCGCGAAGCGGGTGGGGCTCTCGCCCGCCGATACGCTGGCGACGGCGACGGCGCTGACGGCGGAGAGCATCGCCCGCGCCTATCGGGATTTCCTCCTGCCGCGCGGGCCGATCTCTACGGTCATTCTGGGCGGGGGTGGGGTACATAACCTCACGCTGGTACGGATGCTGGAGGCGCGGCTGGCTCCGGCCCGGCTGACCACCCACGCCGCGTTCGGGCTGCCGGACGATGCGAAGGAGGCGGTCGCTTTTGGGCTGCTGGCCTACGAGACGCTGCATGGCCGCCCCGCCAACCTGCCCTCCGCGACAGGCGCCTCAGACAGGGCGATTTTGGGCAAGATCGTCCTCCCTCCGCAGGGCGGAAAGTTTGCGCTTCGGCTTGACAAAGCCGGACCCTTCGCCTTATAATAGACAAAGTGTAGAGCCAGGCCCCAACAGGGGGGAGGGCGTCAGGCGCGTGCAGTATGCTGCGAAGTTCGCGCTTCACACCCTGCTCCCGTTTCTGTTTTGGGGACATCTTATCGCCTCCGAATCCCCTCTCACGCATACCTGGCAGAGGGAAAAGGGAGGTTCGTTCGCCCCGTGCGACGAGCCTTCGTCACGGGGTACGGAGGGCGATTATCATGGCAAACATTGTGGTTGTCGGCGCGCAGTGGGGCGATGAGGCCAAGGGCAAGATCGTGGACTACCTGGCCCGCGATGCCTCCATGGTCGTGCGCTACGGCGGCGGCAACAACGCCGGCCACACGGTCACCGTCGGCGACGCAGAGTTCAAGTTCCACCTCATCCCCTCGGGCATCCTCAGCCCGGAGACCGTTTGCATCATCTCCGACGGCGTGGTGGTGGACCCCGGCGTGCTGGCCCAGGAGATCCAGGGCCTGATCGCGCGCGGCGTCAACGTCTCCAATCTCAAGATCTCCTCCTCGGCGCACCTCATCCTCCCCTGGCATCGCCTGCAGGAGACGCTGGACGAACAGCGGCGCGGCGACGACAGGATCGGCACGACGGGGCGCGGCATCGGCCCCTGCTATGCGGACAAGGCGGCGCGGATCGGGATCCGGATGGGCGAGTTCGTGGCCCCGGAGCGGTTCGCTGCCCGGCTGCGGGCGGTGCTGGAGGAGAAGAACACGCTGCTCACCAGGGTCTACGGCGCGACGCCGCTGGATGCCGACGCGATCCTGGCCGAGTACCTGCCCTATGCCGACGCCCTGCGCCCCTATGTGGCGGAGACGTCCGGGCTGGTGGCGAAGGCGGCGCGGAACGGCAAAGGCGTGATCTTCGAGGGGGCGCAGGGGACGCTGCTGGACCTGGATCTGGGCACCTATCCGTTTGTCACCTCCTCGCACCCGATTGCGGGCGGGGCGTGTATCGGCACCGGCGTCGGCCCGACCCAGATCGATGCGGTCATCGGGGTCGCCAAGGCGTACACCACGCGGGTGGGGGCGGGCATCTTCCCCACAGAGCTGCTGGATGAAATCGGCGACACGATCCGGGAGCGGGGGCATGAGTACGGCACGACGACCGGGCGACCGCGCCGCTGCGGCTGGCTGGATACGGTCATTTTGCGCTACGCGGCGCAGGTGAACGGCATGACCTGCCTGTCGCTGGGCCACCTCGATGTGCTGTCAACCCTCCCGACCGTCGCCATCTGTGTGGCCTATCTCACGGCGGACGGCGAGACCCTGCACGATCTGCCGCCGGACCTGCCCTTCCGCACGGACATCGCGCCGATTTACGAGACGCTGCCCGGCTGGTCGGAGGATGTCTCCGAGGCCCGCACCCTCGCC
The DNA here is from genome assembly GCA_035295825.1 of Chthonomonadaceae bacterium. GTDB lineage: Bacteria > Armatimonadota > Chthonomonadetes > Chthonomonadales > Chthonomonadaceae > DATGIG01. The sequence goes on from DATGIG010000614.1 coordinate 2,364, forward strand.
GACCTGCCCGCAAACGCCCGCCGCTATGTGGAGCGCGTTCAGGAGTTGATCGGCGTTCCTATCGCCACCCTCTCGGTCGGCCCGGCCCGCGAACAGACCATCCTCCTCGACGCTGTGCTGGATAACCTCCGGCGTTCGCGAGGCAAGTAGGTCCATCAGGGCATTTCCTGCGCTCGACCCTGGCGGGAAATCCGCTCGCCAGGGCTCGTTTCCCCAGCTTTTTGGTTGACAGAAACGGCTTCCTGGGGTACCATATCGCCTGTGCGAGATGAGAGCATAGCTCAGTCGGTAGAGCAACGCCCTTTTAAGGCGTGGGCCCTGGGTTCGAGTCCCAGTGCTCTCACCAAAGGCCAAGCAGGAGGGGTTAGAGTCCGCAACTCTAACCCTTTTGCCGTTTGGGTAGAGTATCGGCTTTATCAGTCCAGGTTTTCGCAAAAAAGCACGCTGTCATCGTGGAGGAAGTGAAAGCAGCCGCAAGTCTACGGGGTGCGGAGAACACCACGTACAGAGTGTTCGCACCAACCCCAGAAGAGTTCTTCTGAGACTACGAGAAAAGATACGCTCACACGAAGTTATTTGCCTGCCTTACGCAGCCGGACTTGACACAACTTTACCAGCCAGGACACAAGGAGCGGCCAATAGGAGGTGAGGAATTGTTTACAATACAAGAATTTAGCTTTTCTCTCGCCAGCCTCAATCAGCACAGTATGGTATTCTTCATCAATGTCACCAAGAACCGCGTCTCTTTCATCCCCGGACAGGAAGAAGAAAAGCAATTCAGTGAACCGTGATGGCTGTTCCCAATTATGCTCAGTAGATGGTCGGTTGATGTTAAAATTATCATCTCTATTCTTGTATGCAAAGAAGAAGCCGATTATAAAAATCGCAAGTATTCGTTCAGCCATTCCGTACGCATCTATGGTCTTGCGCCGCATGTCAATCCACAAAGTCAGACAAAGCAGCCAGAACACAAACCATAGAATGCATCTATCACGAAGTGCTCGTAACGCAGCCATAGAACGACATACCTCCTCTCGACCATTACCGCTGAGTGAACTGATGTAACCAATGCCCGAGCAATGCCGCCCCGCCCAGTTTCAAGAGTTTCCGGGTCCAACTGGACAGGATCGGCCATACTGAGGTGAGGACTTGAACATAGTACCAGAAGTCTGCCCCACGCTTACCGAGACATTGGTTGGCTTCGGTGTACTGTTCCTCTAGATCGCCGATGACAGCTTCACGTTGCTTCTTTGGCAGAAGCAGATAAAGTATGAGTTGTGCGGATTTGGGGGCAACGGGAGCGTCGAATAGAGAAACTTCATCTTTAGGCTGCATCCCCTGCTGGTTCCGTATAAGTGCCCGAAGACGCAGGACTATTCCCATAATGAAGGGAAAAAACAGAGCACCCTTTCCAAAAGATTGGTACATCCAGAAAAACACCAGGAACAATGCTACTATGTTCAGCATCAGCAGGACTCTTGCAATCAATCGGATTCGTGTTTCAGATGTCATCGAGCGCCCTCCTGTGCGTTCGGCATGGGCAATCCAAAGTATCGTCGGCTCAGATCCGCATCGATTAGCGCCTGAATACCAGCCCCCTCCAGCCGGAAGTATCGCTTCGCGCGCCCACCTCTCTCTCGGGTCGCCTCTCCCTGATAGGATGAGATGAATTCTTTCTCTTCCAACCTCTCCAGCGTAGTGTACAGCGCCCCAACACTGGTGCTGCGCTTCGTGGCCTCTTCGACTGCCTGACGAATTGGAACACCATAGGCATTATCTCCCAAGTGGCGGATCGCTAACAGCACAATCTCCTCAAACGAACCGAGCAGGTTTATCTTGTCACCCATTGTAGGAAGTGCCTCCTGTTTATATCATCTACATTGTAGAATATATTTATCAGTCTGTCAAGAGGCTGGAGACAATATTTTTACAAAGTAGAGGAAATCTAATCCTTGACACCGATATGACCGACGTTCTGCGGTAGGCGCTCATAGGATACGATAAGAATTACGACCAGGCAGCAAGTCTGAGCCGGAGCGCCTTGCGGAAGTTCGTGGGTGGCTTCGATGAGGAAGCGCTGGAGACCTTGCAGCAGGTTCAGCGATTGACCTAGGAGGATGCGACCATAGCAGCCTGGACCGCGGTCGTCAGAGAGGGAATGGCTGAGCCAGTTCCG